>CAIMWN010000157.1 GCA_903845155.1 Oligoflexia bacterium | reverse complement strand
GTTTATCATCTACAAATACCTGAGGGAGTGTTTTCATACCACTCTTCTTCGCAAAGACTTCCCATTCTTGATCTGACCATTCATCAATCATGATGGTTTCAAAGGGAACCGATCGTTGAGTAAGGAGTGCCTTTGCTTTTACGCAATAAGGACAATTGAGCATGCTATAAAGTGTTACTTTTTTCATATAGTTTTCCCCGTGGTTTCAACCTGACTTTAACCCAAAAAAATGCTAAATTGAAACACATTATGAAGACACTCGGTATGCGTCACATCGCTCTCAATGTTAAAAATGCACAAGCTTCTAAAGAGTTTTATTGCAAGGCCTTACTCATGGACGTCGAATGGGAGCCCGATACTAAATCAGTCTATGTTACCAGTGGCGGCCAAGACAATATTGCCCTCCATCAAGCAGATGCTCCCCTTCACCGACCAGGTGCTCTTAATCATATCGGCTTCTTTGTTAAAACGATCGATGAAGTAGATGAATGGTACGCTCACATCAAGACCTACGGCGCAAAAATTGTAAAAGAAATTAAAACTCACCGTGATGGTGCTCGATCATTTTATTTTGAAGATATCGATGGCAACGTGATCCAGATGCTGTATCACGCGCCCGTCGCTCAGTCCTCTAAAACTAAGACCTCTTAACAGGCTGAAGCTTTACTACTCCATCATCGAGTCGCAAACCTTGATCGCCTTGCAAGAATGCAAACAATTGCTTAATGCCCTTTTCACCTAGTTGTTGAGACACGAAAGTGCTCGTTTGAAGTTCAACAATGCTTTTTGGATTCAGCCGCAGTAAAGGCAAGAGATGTTGCGGCTGCACGATATGCTTACTTGCCATTTGATTTTCTTCAGACAGGAACGTTAAACAACAGCGAAGCAAGTCCATCGCGCGCGATTCATCTGAAGAAGGTTGCAAAATATTTTTTCTTTTAATTTCAGCTGGAACTTCATCTTCGCTTTTTAGTCCAAGCTCAATGGACGCCAACACTCTTTCCGCATGTGGCGATTTATGTTCGCCCTTAGAAAGACCTCGAAATCCCTGCAGTTGCTCTAATGTAGTGGGCTTTATCTTCGCCAGATCAATCAATACTCCGTCATCAGCAAGCCAGCGCCTCGGCACATTTAACTCACGAACTCTTCCTTCCCTCCAGCGCACGAGTTCAAGAAGTACAGCATAGTCTTTCACATTAAATTTTCCAGATTTTGCGAGACGTTTTGCAATTTCATCGGGCGGAGTCTCATATAAATTGGTGTCGCTGAACTTTGCTGATAATTCTAAAGACCATGCCTTACGATCCGTTTTTTCCAAACGCTCAAAAAGAACATGCGCAACTTCAATCAAATGCTTTACATCTAAAATTGCATACTCAAGTACTGGTTTAGGAAGGGGGCGTTTTGACCAATTCGTACGGGCGTAACCCTTAGTATGTTCAATGCCCAAAATTGATTTCAATAAGTTGCTCAGGCCAATATTATCTCCAAGGCCACACAACGACGCACCCACCGCTGTATCAAACAGAGGTGAAGCTAAAATACCAAACGAAGAAAGCAAACACTCTTGATCACCATGTGCTGCATGGACCACTTTAAGAATGTCGGGATCCACAAAAATATCGATGAGTGGCTTTAAGTCCTTCTTCTTAATTTTGCCGCGCTCTTGAAATGCTTGAACATCCACAATCCAAGACTCGTCGCGGGTAGCAATTTGCAGAATTTCTAACTTTGGGTAAAAAGTACTTTCACGAATAAACTCAGTATCAAAAGCAATTTCTTTTGCCTTCGATAGAGTCTTAGCTAACACCTGTATGTCTTTTGCAGTTGCAATGAGATTGAGTGACGCGGTCATTATGCACCAAATCCTCGCATAAACTAGGGGTCAGGGCCATTGAATTTAAAATTAATTTGCTGGTGTGCCCATGCCGTAAGGCTTGCCATTGATGATCAGGAATCCGCTAGGGTGCTTCCCACCATCTCGGGTTCCAGGATTATTATGAACCCAGTGAATAATTGCTCCGTAAGGAGAAGGAAGATGGGCATTCTTTCCAACGGTAATATAATCCCCGCAGGCGATCACTGTCATCCCTACCGACAGGTTTGGTAGCTCCCCAAACTCATCATTATAAATCACTTCAATATCGCCACCCGGGATATTGTCGATATTTACTGAAAAATGGGTATGACCAGTGTGATCGGGCAAGAGGTTGGCAATGGTGCCGTTTACATAACCCCGGTCGAGATATTGATCTTTAGTGCTCACCTTCCACTTCATCACTTGGCTATTATTGTACCCAAGGGATTCATGAGTAGTACTCAAACAATGAAGATTACCGGGAACAGTTACGGGGGCCTCCGCATTTGCGAACGGAAAGGCTGAAAATTGAGAAAGCGTAACAAGAAGCGACCATCCTAAAACCGTAGTTTTCACGAGCTCTCCCTCACTCATCAAGGGTTAAAAGTTGATAAGTTGCAGAGAGGATTACTTCAAACATGCCTCAATTGGCAATCAGAATCTGTTGCGATTTTTAAATAATAACGCAACATGTCTAAACGTTGAACTAAATGACATCTCTGCCACGTCCACTACTTTAAACAATTGCACTACTGCATCTGCAATTGTGCCTAAAATGCACAAAATAAAGTTTTCATAACTTTGTGCCTTAAAAGCACAATTGCAGATGAGGTTTTCTGTTAAACTGGAAGAACCATGAAGGCCAACTCCCCAAATCGACAAATTGAGGTTTTTAAACTGCTCTCGCGCCGCTACCCCACTCCAGAGAAGGTTCAGGCATTTCTAAAGACCTTGAAGTACAACAGCGAAAAGCAGGGAGAAACCGTTCAATCTGCAACTACTGCTTTAAAGGCAAAAAAAGCCCATTGCCTGGAAGCCTGCCTCATTTCGGCCGCAATCCTGGAACACCAGGGCTACACACCTTTACTCCTCAGCCTGGATTCAAAAGACCACCTTTGCCACTCTCTCTTTATTTTCAAAAAGAAGACCGGCTGGGGCTCTATCGCCAGGTCCCGATGCGTCGGCCTTCATGGCCGTGAGCCTAGATTCCGTTCGGTTCGTGATTTAGCGATGAGCTATTTCGACCCATTCGTAGATAAGACCGGCCGAATCATTGGATACACTCACCTCAACTTGGATGAGAGCAACACGGATTGGCGTTTTTCAAAGAGAAACCTTTGGAAACTTGAACAATTCATCGTCACCGCAAAACACACCAAAGTAAAATCCAGCAACTTACGATTCAAATCACTCCTCAATCAATATTTAGAAAAAGGCGAACCCCTCACTGGAAAATATTGGTGGTAATCTTTAATATTAATTTATTCGAATACGACAGACACCCCATCCAGCTAAAATAGGAGTAGAATGCGAGCATGAAGGCAGCATTTCACACAACTCCATGCATACTCAGTTTCATTTTTAGTCTCGTCATCGGCTGTGGGCACACGCAGCAGCTCCCTTCAGCTCCACCATCGCAAATCACTTCAGGTGGTGGTACCACTGCAATCGTTACCCCTAACCACTCGCACTTATTTACAAGGGCCCGGGGTCTTGCAGTGCAGATCAAGGTGATGCCGGAATTAATGGATATGGCTGCTCAGAAGCCGCTGCAGATGCTGCGACAGCTGCAGGGTTTAAATATCTTTTCATTGGTCCGGACGCGGTTATGAGGGCAGCATATGGTGCTGGAAGAATCTTTTTAAGTGGCGCTCATCCTGAAGCACCCTCTATTTGGACTACCGAGGATAAAATGGTCGATCCTGATGGGAGTGACCTTGCACTCGCCGCCGATATGGTTAAATGGGCTGGAAAATTGGAATGAAAAGTTAAGTTCATCCCCTGGCCTCAGTGGTAGTTTATTTTAAGCCGCGTTTCTACATTGCGAAAGATTGAGATCAATTACTTTAATTCGAACTTTTGCCCGGGGTCCGGCCAACATAAAATCAGTCCGGTTTGGGTCACTTGAATAAATTTTAAAAGCATATTGGGCAATCACTCTTGAGGCGTCATCTTCTGCCTTTTGATAGGCCTCAATTTTAGCGCGCGACTTAAACCACTGAACCGCATGTTCCTGAACATCAGGCTTAACAAAGGGTTGAGACAAGAGTCCTTCTACAAAGTCAGCAAACTCCTCATCCTCGCTCGCTTGCTTTTTCCGGTAAACCTCGACCCGCCTTAAAGGCTCTGGGTCTCGATCAATCATAGCCATTTCGAGCTCTAGGATCTCCTCTGCGCTCGTTAAAGTCTCAGCTAAGACGGGTTCCCCGGATTGCCGGGTCACAATTAAAGCGATGGTGGGTTGATCACTTGCATTCTTCATACAATAATCATATCGGACTATTTTGGTCAAATATTGAGCTCTTTTTTAATTTAGTTTAATTTGATAGGCATAGGGTGTGTCAGAAACAGATAACCTATTAGAAAAACAAGTAAATCGTAGACGCACCTTTGCGATCATCTCCCACCCCGATGCCGGTAAAACGACTTTAACGGAAAAACTCCTCCTTTACGGTGGTGCGATCCATTTGGCCGGCGCCGTACGCGCCAAAGCCAACCAGCGCCACACCACTTCAGATTGGATGGAAATTGAGAAACAGCGCGGAATTTCCATTTCCACTTCGGTACTCCAATTTGAATATAACGACTGGATTATTAATTTGCTCGATACTCCGGGCCACAAAGACTTCAGTGAAGACACCTATCGCACGTTGATGGCCGCAGATGCAGCCGTGATGTTGATCGATGCTGCAAAAGGCGTGGAGCCTCAAACGAGAAAACTTTTTGAAGTATGTCGCATGCGCGGCATTCCCATTTTTACGTTCATCAATAAAATGGATCGGCCTTCTCTCGAACCACTTGACCTTCTCGATGAGTTGGAAAAAATATTAGGCATTCGATCCTGCCCGATGACTTGGCCTATCGGCAGCGGTGATCGCTTTCGCGGCGTCTATGACCGCCAAACAAAAGAAATTTTATTTTTCCAAAAGGACAATGAATCCAAAGGGAAAAAAGTGGAGCCTAAAAAACTTTCCGGCGTGGATGATCCTGAATTTTTAAAATCGCTCGCGGGCGAAAAAAACGACACTTACGAAGCACAAGAACTCTACGATCAGTTCAAATCGGAACTAGAATTACTTGAAATGGCAGGCGATGATTTTGACTGGGACCGAGTTCTTCGCGGCGACCTGTCTCCAGTATTTTTCGGGTCTGCCATGAATAATTTCGGTGTTGAACGCTTTCTCAATCGTTTTATTGAATTAGCCCCCAAACCCGCAGCACGTGTGGGTGTAGCGGAAGACGGAAGTGTGGGATCAGAAGTATCCCCTACCTCATCCAAATTTAGCGCATTCGTATTCAAAATTCAGGCGAACATGGATCCCGCTCATCGAGACCGCGTTGCCTTTATTCGAATATGTTCAGGAAGGTTTGCAAGAAACATGACGGTGAAACACTCACGCTTAGGTAAAGAAATTAAACTAGCGATGCCCGTTAGTTTTTTTGGCCAAGATCGAGTCGTCGTCGAGGAAGCATGGCCCGGCGATGTCATTGGCCTCGTAGACACGTCCAGCTCACTTCGTATTGGCGACACTCTTTCTCAAGTAAAGGGACTCGAATACAAAGGCGTTCCATCATTTTCACCAGAGCATTTCTGCCAAGTGGTATTGAAAGATCCAATGAAGCGGAAACAACTCCAGAAAGGAATCGAACAACTTTCTGAAGAAGGTGTGGTTCAAATTTACAGACAACGCGGCTACGGCGACAAAGATCCAATTTTGGGTGCCGTCGGAGCACTCCAATTCGAAGTACTCCAACACCGACTCAATGCCGAATATGGCGTTGAAACTAAAATTGAGAAAATGCCATACCTTCATGCACGTTGGGTAGAAGGCACCGGGCTTGATCCCGACTTTTTTGAACGCCGGGAAGACTCTCGTTGCCTACTAGATCGAGATGATAACCCAGTCCTACTTTTCAAAAGTGACTGGGCACTTCGCTGGGCTACCGACAATTACAAGAATCTAAAATTTGTAATGACCGCGCCCATTAAAAAACATCATTAACGTGCTCGCATTGAAATCCATTCTGAAATTTTACGATCCAGAATAGAAAGAGGAAGTGCTCCATCCTTCAAGATTTCATCATGAAAATCCTAGTCGCTATATTTTGCACCCAAAGCAAGCTTCGCTTTATTCTTGAGCTCCAAAATTTTTAATTCGCCGAGCTTATAGGATAAAGCCTGCCCTGGAATGGCCATATATCTTTCAATTTCAGAAATCACTCCTGCCTGATCCGCAGGCTCATGCTCGAGTGAATACTTAATCGCTTTTTCTCTGCTCCAGCCTTTCCAGTGAATTCCGGTATCGACGACCAAACGGATGGCACGATGCATTTCACCACCCAACCGTCCAATCCATTGGTATGGATCAGTATACATCCCCAAGTCCTTTCCCAAGCCTTCTGTGTACAAAGCCCAACCTTCTACGTACGCATTATTACCACTGAACCGGCGGTAACGAGGAAGATCAGTCTCTTGTTGAATCGAGATTTGAAAATGATGACCCGGAATTGCCTCATGTAAAAAAAGTGATTCCATATCTTTTGAGCCATACTTCTCAGCATGAGGAACAGGCACCCAAAAAACACCAGGGCGAGTACCATCCGGGCTCCCATTTTGATATGCTTCGCTTGCATTCTCCGCCTTAAATTTCTCTACTTCACGAATTTCGAATTTTGCTTTTGGAAGTAAACGAAAATGGGCTGGAACTTGAGCCATCACTCGCGCCAAAATTGCTCGATAGGCATTCAGAACCTGTTCAGAGGTGGTAAAAGGGAAAAGTTTTTTGTCAGTTCGAATAGACTTAAAAAACTCATCACGACTTCCTTTAAAGCCTAATTGTTTTTTAACGTCCTCTAGTTCAGCTTCAATACGACTTACTTCTTTTAATCCGAGCGAGTGAATTTGGTCGGGACTAAGATCGGTCGTCGTGTTTTCTTTTACTAAAGCCAAGTAATACTTTTTACCGCCGGGCACTTTAGATATACCGTGCGTTTTTCTCGCTTTAGACCGATATTCATTTTTAACGTAATTTTCCAACTTCTCATAAGCAGGATAAACTTTTGTTTTGATGGTGTCTTCATATTGCGCTTTCACTATGGTTGCATCACTCCCTTTTGCAACCTGATCTAAATTCAAAAGTGGCTTATAAAAAACACTTTCATGAATATCTTTTGGAAGTAATGCGTGGATTTGCTTCAGCGCCTGATCTACTAACACCTGAGGAGTCGACACTTTGCGTTTCAAACCCAATTTCATATTGGCAATCATCACATCGAAATAAGCAGGCACCACTTCCATCCGTTTTTCGAAATTCTTGTAATCCTGAAGTGTATTGAAAGTGACATAACTTGAGCCCGAAGCAATCTCAGCAAAGTCTGAAAAAAAACTACTGAACTGATCCACTGGCATCAAATGCCCTAGATCGGTACGAAGTAATTCACCGGATGCTTGCATGTCGTGAATAAATGCTTCACAGGTCAGCGTGTCTTGGTGATTCAAATCATTGCATCCCATTGCACTCACAGTTGCAAGTGTGGTTTCAACCAAATTCAACTCTTGTTTACGATGCTCATCGCTCGGAACAATGGTCATTTCAGAATCAAATCGATGGTCACCAATCGAAGTTGCAAAAAGGGGATAAAGTTTTAAAAATGATTCAAAATAATCATCAATCACTTGATTCATTTTTACTGATTTTGCTGATACCGGGGTAACCGATGGCTTTTGAGCGGAACTACAACCCTGCACGGCCACTAAGAAAAGAATAATTTTTTTTATCATCCCCTTATTCTAATCAGAACGGGATGCAACTACAAGTGACTCTATTAAAATAGAATGCGTTTGTTTAAACGTCCTTCGCCATTTTGCCTGCACGCGCAGGGTCACCAAACATGAACTCAAGAACCATCTCTTTTTTCCTCATCGTGTCGCTATATCCGAGTTCAATCAATTGAGAAGTATATGCTTTTTCGAAGGCGAGATAAGAAAGTAAATCCCAACCCTTATCTTCTTTTGCACCGACGCCCTTCAAGAGGAAGCGAATCAGAGTCGGAAACTCATGCAAAGTGCCTTTCGCTAATTGACCTAAATCTTGAGATGGTCTCAACGCAAGAACCGGAATCTGTTTGAGTTGGTTCGGATGTTTCGCTCGCTGCTCTTCTGTCATCATTGCAAGCGTGGCATTAATTCGTTCCATCCGCTCAATATCGGTTTCAATGGAATCCAAAAATACGGCATTCAAAAGTACACCACCAATTTCCGCAATGGAGAGTTCATCCCGCTTTAAACTTTGGTTTAAGTCTACTGTCTGTTGATCACTTCGAAAATATCGAATTCCCACTGCAACAATTCGGTCTGCTCCCAAATGAATAGCAGGACTTAGGGGCGAAGTTAAACGAATGCAACCATCGCCATAAGGAGCCCCCTCCAGCGGAACAGGGGGGAAAAACACAGGAATCGCACTCGATGCCATAATATGCTCAACCGTAAGTGGAGTCCGTACACCGATTCTAGTGGATCGCATCCAAGGAGTTAACTCCTCTACTCCATCAAAAAAATTGATAGCAGTACCCGTAAGATAATTAGTAGCCGAAACGCAGGCGCCACGTAGGTAGCCTTGCTTGAAGTGACTCGACAGTTTATCAAGCTGTAATTCTTGTTCAAGCAATTCGCGCAGAGGCTGAGTATTTAATAAATGATTGGCTCGCTTGCTCTTTACCATGCCCCCCATTCCAATGGTACTTAACCACTTTGAACCCAGTGATGCCAGTGAGCCAGGATCAGTTCTGTAAATTCTTTCCGAATGAAGATTCATCCACAAATCCCACAAACCGTGAGAGGCGAGTTTAAAATCATCTGCGCGGGACATCAGGTAGGAGCCATTAATTGCGCCAGCAGAGACACCGGTAATCACATTGAATGGTGTTTCCTTTAAATGAGTCAGCTCTGCAATTGCTTGTATTACGCCCACTTGGTAAGCAGCTCTTGCGCCACCCCCCGTGAGCACGAGGCCCAGGTTCATATCAAACCATAATAACACACTCAACAAGGACTGTGTAAGTCTTGCCACCAATGTATTTTTACGATATTTTCTTGACAGATGGCCACAACAATAGAACTCAGCGTAATCATCAAGTCACGAAATAACCGCGAACTGCCTTCCACCGAAGGTAAAGTCCTCAAAGCCGTATGGAGTCAAAAGGACCGCACTACGAATGGCCTGAGACTTTTTGGAATTCTCCTGGCCGCCTCATTTTGTTCTATTTTTGCGCATCCAGGCAGCCTCATTCTCGTACCTTCTTTCTTTATTTCGGCTTTCATCTTTGGGTATGAAAAATACCAAGAGCTTGAATACAACCAAGGAGGCGAAGGAGAATGCCCCAAATGTCATCACACTCTCAAGATTGTTAAGTCAAAAATGAAAAGCCGGCTGACCGATACCTGTGGAAAGTGTTTTGAGGAACTAGAGATTCTGATCAAAAACAGCCAAGACGTTCAGTCCTGATATTTCAATTGTATAAAATGCTGGAAATTCTTTTGAATTTCACCGCGATTTAATTTATGCGTAGAGGTCATTTCTTTTTGATCATGGGAAAACTCTCGAGACAGAATTACAAAACGATGAATTTTCTCAGTCAAGCTACCTTGTTCATAAAGTGCATCAATCTTAGCAGCCATGAGTTCGCGCAACTTCTGATCTTCTACCGACAGTCCCTCAATTGCACCCGGCACGAACTTATATTCCATCAATACCGAGTCTTTTAAGGTAATCAATGCCATTGGGCTTGAATGCCCTTCCCCTACAATACATACATTAGAGACTTCAGGAATTCCCTTTAAAACGTTTTCAAGCGGACTCGGAGCAATCATTCTGCCATTTGAAAGCTTGATGATTTCACGATTCCTGCCGATGATGACGAGCTCTCGCTCTTCAGAAATGGTCGATGTCCATTCTCCTAGATCACCTGTTTTTAACCAACCATCCGGTAAGAGCACCTTTTCAGTTTCTTCTGGCTGGTTAAAATATCCCATGAATACTACAGCGCCACGCACCCATATTTCACCGTCAGAGGCAATCTTCACTTCAATTCCACTCGGCGGGGATCCCACTGCATTGAAGTTCTTCCGAATGGGTTTTGTCATGGTGATGAGCCCACTTGACTCACTCATTCCGTAAATTTCCTGAATTTGAATCCCTTGCAATGAAAACCATTCCGCCACGGATGGACTGAGCTTTACAGAACCAGAAACAGCCAAATGAAGACGATCCAGGCCC
>CAIMWN010000156.1 GCA_903845155.1 Oligoflexia bacterium | reverse complement strand
TGGTGTAAATGTTGCGTGCCCACCTGCCCCCACGGGGCTCCATTGACTTGAGCCGGCCCACGCGAGTGCCGGAGTCCACGTTGCGCTACTCACATCAGCAATATAATTTCCTGCTAAATCTTCTGCGACTGCATAATAGGTTTTAGAAGATGCACCCGCCTGATCAGTAAATTCACTACAGAAAGGCGAGCTTGAAAGATTAGCAAAAGTTGCCGGGCACACGAATGTCCCTGTGTTTCCTCCAGAAGACTGGAGCATTACTCGTGCAGCTGATCCGCGATTCACGGTAATGGGCGAGGAAACGCCAGTTAAACTTGGGAAGCCATTTGCAGCTGCGGTCTGCACCGTAATGCTTGGATGATATTGAGTCCAATAAGGAGAGTTATTCCAACTCGAGCTCGCATCATTTGAGGAGAACAGATAAGTTTGATCGGGAGTTCCAACCAAACCATTAATATAATTTAGATTGTTATTAGTAAAAGAAACGGAGCTAGAGCAAGTGGGATTAGCGGTGCTCGTCATCTGGGTTGCAGGAATATTAGCATGATTCGTTGGATCGATCACATACGCGCAACCACCACTCACATTCACGGCGGGTTGCACATTGTTTAAGGTATAGGTAGTAGCAGACGCGCCTGAAAAGGCGCCATTGCCAGCTGCATTTGCAATCAATGCATTTCCTTTGGAATCGGTGGCAGTCACCACAATATTAAATGGCACTCCGGCCGTTTCAACTCCGCTATGTTGTGTGCTCACGAGGAGTTTGCTTGGACTTCCCGGATCCACTCGAATGGCTACCGCATCGGAGGTAAGCCCCGCTTTTGCAACGGTAAGAGGTCCTGAGGCAATAGTTTTAGTGGGAGTGAAGCTTGCAGTTCCATTTCCATTCGTGACTAAATAATTTTGAATGAACGCGGCCGTACTCGACCACGTTGGTGAAGTGACGTCGCTTAAATAATTTCCGCCTCCATCTACTACCGAAGCATAGAAACTTTGTGCACTTTGATCAGCAGTAAATACAAAGGATTTACCATTTGAGCCGGTAATCGACGCTAATGATAAAGCGCCGGCAACCGGACCACCCAATTTATTTGCAACTGCTAAGCGCGTTGCACTCCCTGGATTCACGGTAATCACTTGTCCAGAAACGGGCTGAACCGTTTGATTGCCCGGACCACTTAACCAGAACTTAGTAGGGGTAAGGGTATCGGCGAGCGTAAAAGCATTTCCAGCAACAAAGGGAACGCCCGCCGTATAACAAACACCACCACTAAATACACAATTTACCTGTCCCGTTGGTATAGTGGGTGCGGTGGTATCCCAACCCTTGGCCGCGAGGAAATTCCAATTTAAACTGTCTGTTTGAGTATGGCCACTGATCAGGTTCCCTTTAGTATCCGTAAGCGAGACCTTAAAGCCAAAGGGAACACCAGCAGTCACCACTCCCAGCGTATCGCTGTTGGTGTTATCTACAGTCGTAACTTTATACTGCCAGTTACTGCCAGGCTGAATGGTAATGGTCCCAGTACTCGCAGTTGAATTATAGGTTTGACCGTTTTGCGTGAGGCTTCCACTTAAATTCAGCTGACCAGTGCCTGTGAGTGTCGGACTCACCGTCACGACGGTTCCAGATGGAGTTAAGGCCGCAGTACCGTTTGAAATAGTTTGAAAACTATAGTTAATATTGGGTGATGCATTCAGCGGATTATATTCTGAATCCGTTGCGGCCGCATAAAAAGTATATAAATTATCGGTTGTTACTGTTTGAGCAAGGCCAGTAACATCAATACCACTTGAGCCTGGGCCCGATCGAATTCTTAAAGTATTAAACACACCTGGATTAGTGAACCCAAATAGTGGTTGGCCGGGTCTAGTTAAGGTATCAACCGCATTGATGGTAAAATTATTTCCTGATGACGGAAATTGCAAATTAGGAATATAAAAAAGATCATAGTACGCCCCTAAATTTGGGCTAATGTTGGTGGCCTTTTGAGAAGTGTAGGTTCCATATATCG
>CAIMWN010000155.1 GCA_903845155.1 Oligoflexia bacterium | reverse complement strand
GTATAACTACCTGTTATCATGTCATTTTTCCCTCAAGTCAAAAAATGATCTTCCGATAGGGTAAATGTCGGACGAATTGGATTGTCTGACCGGTGGTTCACAACAAATGGATATTTGAACTAACTACCGAAACTCAAGGAGGACAATGACCGAAGGAGAATAAAATGGGATTGCGTATCAATACCAACATCCAAGCTATGGCAGCTCAACGTGCCTTGGATATCAATAGAAGTTCACAAGAGCATTCACTAGAACGATTATCATCGGGGAATCGGATTAACCGAGCCGGTGATGATGCCGCAGGTCTCGCGATCTCGGATAAAATCAGAGCGGAAACTCGCTCATTGGGCCAAGCCCAACGAAATGCCCAAGACGGCGTCTCTCTCGTGCAAGTTGCAGAGGGTGGCACAACCGAGATTTCTAATATCTTGGTTCGGATGAGAGAACTCTCCATCCAAAGTGCTTCAGACACTATCGGATCAAATGAAAGAGGATTCATCGACAAAGAGGTTCAAGCCTTAAAGAACGAAGTCGATCGTATCTCAAACAATACAGAATTTAACGGAACTAAACTTCTTAACGGAAGATCAGAAAAACTTGATATTCAAGTGGGTCTGAACAATAAACCGGATGAAGATCGCATTGTATTTGATGCTGCTGCACAAAATACAACCCTCGCCTCCTTAGGCCTGGAACCGGTTTCGGCAATGACCAAAGAAGATGCCCAAAACAACCTTGCAATGCTCGATACCGCATTGAATCGCGTTCATGAAAACCGCTCATCACTGGGAGCAATTCAAAACCGCCTTCAATCGACCATCAATAACATTGGGGTCTATAAAGAGAATTTAGAAGCCGCTCGTTCACGGATTCGTGACACTGATATGGCTGCTGAAACCACTGAGTTAACGAAGAATAATATCTTAACTCAAGCGGGGATCTCGGTACTTGCACAAGCAAACCAAAATCCACAAGCTGCACTGAAATTACTCGGCTAAGAGCACAGAGCGAGTCTTTGAAATTACATCAAAAGTTTGAGTCGGGATGACTCAATGATACGCACACTTCGCTTGCGGGGTGTGTGCCTCAGTCAAAGATCTCGAATTGCGGGTGCATACCCCCAGGCAAAGTGATTTACAGGAAACCAGCCGTTTACGGCCAGGAGCCGAGGAATTATTTTGCCAACTTTACAAGCGTAGCCATTCGAGTTATTTCCTTAAACCACGATGTCTCGCTCTGTCTCTAGCCCTGAATTTAAATATGCTCCATCCAAAAACATTTACTGGGAAAAGCTGAAACAGCTTCCGCCGGAGATGCAGGGCCTTGCTCGAAGTGACCACGAAACCGAAGAGCATTTAGGCCAATGGAGAAAAGAATTTTTAAGCACGCGCACCCTGACTCAGAGTGCGGACGCCACTGGTACGCCTATTCTTCACGTAGAAATTGGCTGCAATGCAGGCCATGTTTGCTTGGAATGGGCAAAGCAAAATCCGAATCAGCTCTATATTGGGCTCGATTGGAAATTTAAGATGATCTACCGCTTGGTAGAAAAAGCCTTAGACAACAAGGTTCAAAATCTGATCGCCTTTCGCGCGAATGCAGAACGGCTCCCTTTTATGTTTGGCCCCGGAGAAGTGGACTATCTTCACATGTTCTTCCCCGACCCCTGGCCAAAAAAAGCTCAAAAGAAAAATAGAACCGCCAACGCGACCTGGCTCAGAAAAATAGCCCCGCTCATTAGCCGCCGCGGATACTTCCATTTAAAAACCGATCATGCTGAATACTTTGAATTCATTCTTTCTGAACTTGAATCCGTGAAAGACGTCTTTGAAGTAGTGGAAATGACGAAGAACCTTCACGAAAATCACCCGAACCCCAAACTCCTGAAAATCCCTGAAGTAACCCTTTTCGAGCGCCTCTTTATTAAAGATGGGCTCCCTGTTCACAGCCTGAAGCTCAAACCCATTATAAAGAACTAGAGTCAATATCTGATTATTTTAGTCAAGTTTTAATCAAACCTTCCGATCTAGCTTATAGCTATGGGCAATTTGAGCAAAAAAACTGAAATTGAGCAGCCTACTAATCACGGCGTGAATTTTGTTTTTGCACTTTTGGGCGCCATCACTTCAGTGGTGGTGAGTTTAACCTTTTTTGAACCAAGCACAGCGCCCGGGTCGTTAGATCGTAATCCAGCCACCTACAGTGCTCCCGTCGCTCCAGAAGAATTCACACCAGAAGCATATCTCTTTTACATCTACTAACAGATCCTTTAAATTTAAAAGCAACTGGTCAATCCTAGATTCTCTTCTTTTCTTTCTCTTCTATCCATCTCGAAAAATATTTATAACTATTAAAAGTCTCATGCCTGAGGATTTTGGAATTCCATCGAGGAAGGACTCCCTTTTTTCTCTTCAACAACAGCGACTCTAACAAGGATCTCATCCGCTGCTCCTGTGCTTGGACAGAATGCACTTCTCTCATCAGGCGTTTTCCTTGCTCCCTTTTTTCTTCCCACAGTGGCTTCTCTTCATGAAGTTTGATGCATGCTTCTGCAAATTCTTGAGGCGTATTTACCACCAACGCACCCAGATCAAATTCATTTATGGAAGCAGGCGCTAATCCCTCTACCCCTACCGCGGTACTCACGCTTGGAACTCCATTTCTAAACCCTTCCAAAAGCTTTCCCTTGATTCCGGCTCCAAAACGCAAAGGTGCAAGATTCACTCGGGCATTCTCAAAAACGGCAGATAAATCTTCGGCACTTCCAAGCACTGAGAATCCATCCTGCGGACGATTCCACTGCATCACTTCTTCGGTGGGATAAGCCCCATAAATTTTGATGCGAGCTTTGGGAAAACGAACTTTGATTCGAGGCCAAATTTCTTTTCTAAACCAACGAAGTCCATCCAAATTCGGCGGGTGCCTAAAGTTTCCCACCCAAGCAAAACCATCTCGCTCTTCAAACGTTTTTTGGGCGCCCTCGCGAATGACCGGTTCATCATAAAAAAATGGAACCCAGGTCACCTTTTCTTCATCGATGGAAAATTCATTTTTAAGCAATGCTGCCTCGAATGTGGAACATACAAAGGTCTGGTCCGCGCGCTCCATGCTCGCTGTTTCGCGCAACGCTCCTGTGGTGTGGTAAAAGTGCTCAGGCATTTCAGTCAGCTGCAGATATTGTTCCTTCAGCTCCTCTCGCGCCTTACGAATAAAATGAAGATCTTCAGTTTCGATCAACACTAAAGCTGCTGGGCAGGCTTCATAAACAAAATGCCCAAATTGTTCTTCTAAGATAAAGCGATCAAACATGACCACATCGGGATTCATGGTTTTTAAGGTTTCACCGACTTCACTTTGATTTAATGGTAAAGGGACGCATTCAACCCCAGCGGGTAGATTCAAATATCCCCAATCTTGTTCATTTTTTAACTTAGAAGGCGATGAGAGAATGACCTGCGCACCCAGCCGTAAAAAGAAGTGAATCCATTGCATTTGGCGCACTCCGGCAGCCGATGAGCTAGGCTCAGGCCACACGGTGCTGAAAATTAGCACTCTCATTCTACCACTCCCCATTAAACTCATGTTAGGCTCTAAACTAAACTATGGGGCTCAAATTCGCACTTAAAATCAAGACCTTATTATTTTCTACACTCATGCTTCCTGCGCTCCTTTCGTTCGCCAGTGCAGACGCTGCTTCCGTTCCTAACCCGGGGCCCCGCTCCAAAGCGGATTCAAATATCGTCTACGAACAGGCGGAAGCACATTACCTCGCTAATAAATTTGAAGCTGCAATTCCTGAGTTTGAAATATTCATTCAACGCTACCCCACTCACCCCAAATTTATTCAGGCCGAACTTTTTTTAGGTGAAGCGTATGCAAAATTAAAAAAATATTCCGAGTCGCTCGGCCCACTCAAAGACTTTATTCTCCATGCGCCCAAGGCGGGGTTCGCAACTCTCCAGATAGATGAAGCAAAATTGAGTCTTACTCGTTCATTCATTGAATTAAAAAAAATGTCTGAAGCGCTTGCCCTCGTGAATGAAGTTTTAAAATCGAGTATAAACAATGCGATTAAAAGCGCCGCCCTTCTCGTGAAAGTTGAAATCTTAAGCCAAGAAGGACGGTTTAAAGAAGCAAAAGCAGTGCTCGATTCGTATGAAGCCACTCGCCCCTTAAACGAGGATGCACGACTCTTTAAATTCAGTATTCACATTGAAGAATGCGCAAATCTCAATGCGCCCACTCCGAGCAAAAGTGAATTCGAAGAAAGCATGATGAGCTTTTTCAAGTTAAAATCCATTTGTTTTAAAGAAGCACTGCCAGTGGGCACACCCGAAATTCTGAAGAATGAAAAATATGGGGAACGCATTTCAGCACAATGGTGCGCCCGCGTAAAAGAGCTCGACGTCGCACTTCAAACAAGCAAGTTAGACCGATCTGCAAAAACAAAAATTCAAGTCGATTTAGAATCAACCAAAGCATTTGCACAATCACTCAAGAAAGAACTTCTTCATTGTTATGAGTCCAACACCTCTCAAAAATAATATAGCGTCTGCAATCTTCGATCATCGAATTCAAATCGCTGAGTGGTTTGATAGGAAATTTAAGGAATTTCCACCTTCTTTTTATTGTTCAGTAGATATACGCGATTCGGGCGAAAAAGTCGCGCCGGTCGATTGCAATTTATTTCCGGCCGGATTCAATAATATCTGCGAAGTCGATTTTCAAGTCTCGCCCCCCATTTTTAAATCACAAATTGAAAAAATGGCAAAAACCTTGAAAATCGCCATACCAGAGAAAATTCTTATTATTCCTGAGAATCATACTGAGAACAAATTTTACCTAGAAAACCTCTATTGCCTGAAGACCATTTTTGAAGAAGCGGGCTACGACGTCGCGATTGGCCGCTACGCAGAGGAAAAAAGCACCTACGAACTCACAACCGCGAGCGAGAAAAAAATTGTTGAGGTTCCCCTGATTCGTGAAGGCTCCATTTTAAAAACTTCAACGGGATTTACGCCTGATTGGATTATTCTCAATAATGATTTCTCTCAAGGGTATCCCGACGCCTTGGACGGAGTTTCGCAGCCTATTTTTCCTACTTATAAGCTGGGCTGGCACACACGCAAAAAAAGCACCCACTTTCATTTTTACAACGAGCTCGCTACCGAGTTTGCAAATCTCATTGGTCTGAACCCCTGGCACATTACCATTGCAAGCGAACCGGTAGAGCATGTGAACTTTGCAGAAGACCAAGGCATTGATCGAGTAATTGCCGTCGCGGACGCGATGTTCAAAAAACTTGAACAAGAACATCAAGAGCACGCGATCACCCGAAAACCTGCGCTCTTTATCAAGAACGATTCCGGGACTTACGGAATGGGCATTATGGTGATTGAGTCTATTGATGAACTGAAAACCATGAATCGCCGCACGAAGAATAAAATGAGCATGGGAAAAAACAAAAGTCACATCGACCAAGTTCTCGTCCAAGAAGGGATTCCCACTCATCTTCAAATTGATGGTTTCACCTCTGAACCCGTTATTTACATCATGGGTGAAGAACTCATTGGTGGCTTTATTCGCGCCAATACCGAGCGAAACGACATGGATAACCTGAACAGTCAGGGTATGTTTTTCAAAAAGCTTTGCTTTAAGGACTTGAGCGATTCTTTGAGCCAAGGCGAGATTAAAGACCTACCTGCCCTAGAAGCAATATACGGCGTAGTTGGAAAACTTTCAGCACTTGCCGCCGCCATGGAGATCAGGCAAACTACGAAGCTATGAAACACGATGATCTGAGTAAATTAGGGTTCGGAACGAAAGCCATTCATGCGGGGCAAGCGCCTGATCCACGCACGGGTGCGGTGATGGTACCAATTTTTCAAACCAGCACTTATGCGCAAAGCTCACCAGGTAAACACTCTGGTTTTGAATACGCGCGCGGAGATAATCCCACTCGTCAAGCTTATCAAGAATGTGTTGCCGCTCTCGAAAACGGGAAGCATGGCCTGGCCTTCTCTTCAGGGCTAGGAACCATCACGACCTTACTCATGACTTTAAAAGCTGGCGACCACGTTATTTGCAGTGATGATGTATACGGCGGCACTTACCGATTATTTGATAAAGTACTCACCCGTTTCGGACTCGAGTTCACGTTCATGGATTTAAGTGATCTGAATAAAGTGGGAGCGGCGATCAAGAGCAATACAAAAATGCTTTGGATTGAAACGCCCACGAACCCGATGCTCAAGATTTTTGACATTAAAGCACTTGCTACCCTCGCCCGCTCTAAAAACGTACTCAGCACTGTAGATAACACGTTTATGAGCTCGTACTTTCAGCGCCCCTTAGATTTAGGCGCAGATGCCGTGATTCATTCCGTCACTAAATACATGAACGGCCATAGTGATGTCGTGGGCGGTATTTTCATCACGAGCCACGATGCGCTTTTTAATGAAATGAAATATCTACAAAATGCGGTGGGTGCTGTACCTGGCCCGATGGATTGTTTCTTAGTAATGAGAGGAATTAAAACCCTCCATGTGCGCATGAAACAACACGCTGAAAGCGCGATGAAGGTCGCACAGTTTTTGGAAACACATCCAAAAATAGAAAAAGTGATTTACCCTGGCCTCACCTCTCACCCCCAACATGAACTTGCTAAAAAACAAATGAGTGGTTTTGGTGGAATGATCTCATTTTTGATCAAAGGTGGCGTAAATGAATCGCGTGCGATTCTAGAGAAAACTAAACTTTTCACATTGGCTGAAAGCCTGGGTGGAGTGGAATCCCTCATCGAACATCCGGCGATCATGACCCACGCCAGTGTGCCGATTGAGAACCGCAAGGCGCTTGGAATTCACGATAATCTAATTCGGATTAGCGTGGGCATTGAGGATGTGAATGATCTGATTCAGGATCTGAAGCAGGCAATAAACTAAAAAATTAAAATATATTACAAACGATTCCAGATACGGTAAACGCGAGACATGAATTGGATCAACGGACCCGGAGTTTTCTTCATTCTTTCAGGAGACAGATAATAACTTGAGTAAGCCTGCCAATTTGGTTTTGGCTTTTCACCATCACCAAACATACTCATACCTTCATTTCTGCTGATCTGCGCAAATTGAGTAATCCAGAGGTCTAGCTCCGGTGTATTGTTTCTAGATAGATAACTATAAGAATACTAAAACAACTTCATGAATTGGTACAAACTGAGAGACGAATTGGGGTTGAAATTCTAGAATTACTTTGGGAAATTGAGCGTCGTAAATCTTACTCTGAGCTGGGCTACGATGGAATTTATAGTTTTTGTATTCGAGAACTTAAATTTACGGAAGCACAGGCCTATCACCGTATACAGGCGATGAGGGCATTAAAAATGAATTCAAAAGAGGTCGGCCTAGAGATTAAAAATAAAATTGATTCCGGTGCAATGAGTGTGAGTACGGTTGCTCAAGTGCAAGTCTTTTTAAGAAAAGAAGAGGTAAAAGGGAAAAAACGAACAGAGGTTGAGAAGCTAGAACTCTTTAATCGGTTTGAGAACAAATCTTCGCAAGAAGTCAAAAAGGGAATCGCAGAGCTTCAAGGTGAGCGAATAAAAATGAAGTTAATTATAGAACTTGATGCAGAGACCGAATCGCTTTGGAATGAGTTTAAAGAGTGTACAGCTTTTCAAACCAAGGGAGATGAACGTCTTCAGTTAAAACTACTTTTGACGGAAGCGCTTAAGACGAGAGAAGCAAAGGCAGCACGCACAAGCTGCGCCGCTTCAGTGACAACATGGCCGAAGAGAAAACCAAACATAGAGGCAACCCTAGAAGTACCGATCCCAACTGTACCAACTCCGACAAAACCAATAGTTACAAAACAAACAGATTCAAAACATTTCAAGACTTCCGTAACTCGTGTTAGTCGGCATATTCCAGTGCAGTTAAGGCGGCAGATTTTTAACCGAGATCACTACAAATGTGTCAATTGCGATTCTAAATACGCTATTTCTATTGAGCACAAAACTCCATTCGCTCAAGGTGGGAATCAAGATCCGTCGAATCTTGAAGTTCTTTGTAGAAACTGCAATCTACACAAAGGCGTGAAAGAGTTTGGTCTAGAAACAATGAGAAGATGAGATGGTTTTTTCCACTAGTAACTATCTCTGTTCCGCTTTCAACTTCTGCAAACTTAAATTCCGACCTCTATTGGTAACCGCGCTGTCTTCCTCCCCCATTACCAGCATCCACTTTCCTTAAAGCGCTGAGCAGGCGCAACGCCCGATTGAGGGCGTAAAAAAACAAGGATGAATTTGAGAATGCCCTAGAACAGTGAGAACCACAGTCCTCGTGATAGTTTCAATTATAGTTAGTCATTAGCTACACTAATGCATCACCCCTCGGAATATAGATTTTACTTGTGGATCAGAGGCACGGCTGTTACTTTGATGTTATGCGACATTTAAAGAAACTCATTTTGAAATTACTTGGCGGCAATGGCCGTATGCAGCTTGCCTGAATGAAATGAAAAAAGCCCTCCTAGGCCACTCCAGGAAGGCTTTTTTAACATTTTGTATCTAAAACTATCTCTAGTTTTGTCTTCTCTTAGTTTAAATCAAATTCTACACCCTTCGTCATGTCAATTCCGGTGCAGTTTTGATCGGTGCAATCGACTACCGTGAATGATTGTGGACTACTTGCCGAATAAGCGATCATTTTTGAATAGTGAGGAACAGTCGCTACTGTTCCTTCTTTCACCACTGAGCCGGTGGTCGTTTCGCTTTTAGAATCCACTTCTGACAGAATGCAACTCTTTGCATCGAGCGCAAGTGCGCCAGTCACCTTCGTGACCGCAAGTGCGAAACCCGAGGTGGTAGATGTTTGAAGCATACTCATCGACCCGCTGGTCGCATCAGCCGCACCAATCGCTATCGCATTTGTAATACTTCCTTCGCCAGACTTTGGTAATGATGGATCTTGTTTTTGTGTCCACGTTCCCGTTAATTTTACAGCACTGCAATCAGTGAGTGTTGCAGCAACTGCAGGAGCGGCGGGGGTACTTGGAGTTGCGGGCGTTGAATTATCTAAAATGTAAACAAGTGGCGCATCCGTATTGGTGTCGCTACAGGCATCGTTATTACAAGAAAGAAGTGTAAATCCGCCACTTGGATCACTACCGTCAGTATAGGCATTTACTTCAAATTTTAGAGGGGCTGTTGATTTCGATGGACCAGCCGTAACCAAGAATGGTGCCGATGCTGTTGCTGCCGTGGTGATGGATTCACTCTTCGTAAAGGTTTGGGTGAATGCACAGCTGTTTTCATCTAAGACTAAGGTGTAATAAGTTAAAGTAGCACCTACTCCATCATACGCGCCGTCACTGTTTGCAACTGTATCGGTTTCCGTATAACCCGTACTGGCAGCTTCTAAACTTACCTTTGTCTTGCCTTGCATGTAGGTTCCAGTAAAATCTTGTCCCGCACAATTCACGCCGTCGCTCCCTGAGCTTGGAGTAACTGCAACATTTTGATTGGTCGTATTTGGATTTGAGTGAAGCACTTTGTTCGTCTGCACCTGCTTACAGGCGCCGGCTAAACAAAGAGCCAATATTGAACTACCGAAGAACATCTTTTTTAGAACCATTTTATTTTTTAACATACGCGGATCACTAGTGCAGGAGGTGTGCCAGTGTTTCGTTTCTTAATTTCATAAGCTTTTTTGCGCTTTTCTACAGAAAACGAGTGTCAATACTTTAGACAGCTGTTTTGAACAGATACAAAAACATGATTGGCTAGGGCGTGTTTTGAATTTGGCTAGCCGCACTTAACAGTTGATATTTATTTAAACCGTGAAAGTCTTTTGCATGAGGC
>CAIMWN010000154.1 GCA_903845155.1 Oligoflexia bacterium | reverse complement strand
GAAGTTAAGCCCGCATGCGGCGAAAATAGTGCCGAGGTAGCTCGGTGTAAAAATAGCACGACGCCCCCATTTATTTTATCCATGCCTTATGGCTGGGAATCAAAAAGCCTCTTCGGTGCAAACTGAAGAGGCTTTTTTGTTGCCGCTTCGTGATGACCTTGAAGTTGCCTAATATATCAACGTCTTTTGGTATAGGGTATTGTGGTTTCTTAGTGCCTAGTGGGGCTTCTTCATCACCGACATTGGATCGGTGGAGTAGATATTAAAATACAAATATATAACCTTAAGCTAAATAAGCTAAATGCAAAATGATTGAATAAGACTTTTTTGGTGTGTTTTAATGCATGAATGAAATGAATGATTGGCCCACTCGTTGTCGATAAGTCATCTAAAAGCATCTATTTTTTAAACGTCACATTTTTCTTGGAAAGCTCTTCAGCAATTTTTAAAATTACATCACCATAATCTTTGCTGCGATTATATTCGAACAGTGCCTTGTTCCTACTTTCAGGGAGTGACTCATCCCAACCTGATTCCTTTAGATAGTGAGCAACACTGAGTATGGCATCTTGGTGCCTGAAGAGATTGGGTGTTTGGCCGTTCGATGAGACTGCATACTTTAAATAAGTGCTGGGGATAAACTGAGGTAATCCAAATGCGCCAGCATAAGAAGATTGTAACTTTAAGAGTCGTGGGAGCCCTTTTTTGTATAGTTGATCCATCGTCTTTAATTGGTCAAGCGCCCATGCTGCTTTTTTAATGCTACGGTCAACTATTTTTGATTCCAGGCTGGCTTCTGTATACGTTGGACGTTCTTTTAACGCTTGAACCTTCTTGTCTTGAAATTCTCTCAAGGTATGAGCGAAAACCGCTGGATGATCCGCAAGTAACAACGAAAGGTAGCTGTGAATGAGTTGATCGCTGCCCACGTACTTGCCGAGTTTGGTCTCCACCCAAAGTAACGCCACAATGGATTCCTTTGGCACCTTGTAATTTTTTTCCGCGGTGAGAAATACTTTGTAGTGGTTATGGAGGTACTCCCTGCATTTTTTGATTGCCCGTGGGGTGAAGTGAAGGGAGAAATCAGCTTTAGACAAAAATCCGAGTACATTCATCGAGACCACTTTGTCTTGATCTTCAATCAAACTGTCTTTTGAATTATTTTTTTTTAATTGAAGAGTCAAAGGGACTAAAAAAGTCTTTGAAATACCAGCGTCGGTCAGTTTTTTTAAAGCGAAATCGACCTCATTTAGGTCAGTTTTGGGTATTGTTGAAACACTAATAGGTGGAGCTACGTTTTGTACGTGAGGAGCACTGCTGCAACCTTGATCCAATCTCAACAAATCAAAGCCTTGGGTGTTAGCACCAAAGACAGGTTACCCATCTTACCGAATGTACCGGCGATGTCTGACTCCGTGAAGGGCTACGATGTACAGGGATGGAATGGAATACTTGCTCCAGCAGGAACTCCGCCAGAGCTTATCGACAGACTGAATAAAGCCATTGTGAAATCCGTTGCCTCTCCCGAGTTCAGCAAAAAACTACGGCAAGAAGGCGCCACCGGCTTTAGCTCTACTCCTGCGGAGTTTCAACACCTCATCGCTCGAGATATCGCCAAGTGGGCCAAAGTCATTAAAGAAGCCAACATTCAATTAGACTAATTGCAACTATTCTTTATCGCCATGGTCGGCTACAAGACCGGCGCTCTGAATCCCTTTCACTGCGCAAATCTCGTCATTAGCAGAGGTATCGCCACTAACGCCAACTGAACCAACTACTTCACCTTGTTGATTCCGAATCAGAACTCCACCCCTAACAGGCACCATTTTTCCATCCGTCATTGCCTGTATTGCATTTATAAAAAGGGGGCCTGCTGCGCCTCTCCGCTCAAGCTCACGTCCACCAAATCCCAACCCTAAAGCGCCTGCGGCTTTACCTGAGGCAATTTGAAATCTCAGCAGACTAGTACCATCCTCCGCCAAATACGCCTTAACGACTCCACGCACATCTAAGACAACAACGGCGAGTGGATTCATACGCTCAGACCGGGCGCATTCCAGCGTTTTTTGAGCGATGGTCAATGCTGATTTAAGGGATACT
>CAIMWN010000153.1 GCA_903845155.1 Oligoflexia bacterium | reverse complement strand
TTCCAAGAATAGTATTTTTCCACGCGCATTTCCCACAAACGGAGTGCCCAAAAGAGTGTTCCAAACAAATAAATTTCCACCTACTAGGGGCGAATCGATGGTTGTAAAACCTTTAGGGCGATGGACGAAGTCGAGTTTAAAAGAGTACGGTTTTAGTTTCTCTTTTTTGCAGGTAAAAGCAGTAAGATTGAGTAGTGCACCCATCTCTTCTGGTTTTAATAGACTAAAGGTCCGAAGTGAAGGCATGGGAGCATGAAGCGAATGCCAGTCGTAGCGCGTACGCGTGAACTCTAAAAGCGCTGTTGCATCACTATAGCCGAGTAAGGTTTTCTTTTTAGGTTTTTTTCTGCGGGTCGCCTTATCGATGAGTGGCAGAAGGTGAGTAGCTCCATATCCACCGCGCGCGCACCAAATGACATCGATCGCTGGATCAAATGCATAATCTAAAAATGCTTGAGCACGCGCTTCGTCTGAAGCGGGGTAAAAAAAATCTTGTCCATAAACGCTGGGATGAATCTGAATGTCAAAATGATTTGCTTTTAGAGTGGAGACGCCTAACTCAAACTCTGCTCTGGGAACAACCGAAGAAGGGGCAATGATACCCACGCGGATCTGACTCATTTAAATGTTTTCCTCAAATATTCAATACTGCGTTGATCTTTCACGGACACCCAAAAAATTTGCTCTGGTGATACCTGATAATCAGCAAGGCAGGCGAGAACTTCTTTTTTTCGCTTTGCCCGTTCAGATTGTGTTTTCAATTGATCAATTTTAGTCATGACCACTTGAATGGGGGTGCCTTTCTTTCCGAAAAACCGAAGTGCTTCCAAATCCTGTTCGGTAGGTCCATGTCTGCTATCAAAGAGCATGACTACGACTTCGAGGCGCTCGTCGGCCGCAAAGTAGCCATCCATCAGTTTACCCCAAGCCTTTTGATCGTCTTTAGAAACTTTTGCAAATCCAAAACCGGGGAGATCGGTGACAATTTTATTGGTTTCTTTCCAAAGGAAGAAATGAATGGCACGGGTTTTACCAGGCGTCGCAGAAACTCGCGCTGCCTTCTCTTTTACCAAAGCATTAATGAGTGAGCTCTTGCCTACGTTCGAGCGGCCCACAAAGGCAATTCGATTCTGGCCATGGCCATTGAGAAAACCATTTTTAAATAAGCCGGGTAATTGGGCTAAATCCGCCAGAGTAATAATATAAGGTGCTGCCATTTGCCTACAGTGTATCACAGGAGCCCTTAAAAGGGGCAATTAAGCGGTGGCATAAGGATTGCTTTGAGTGTGGCTAGGATTAACCAGGGAGAAGAATATGAAAAATCACAAAACGTTATGGCTTCAAATCATTGACCCAAGCGGACACCAGCGAGTATGCAAATTAACCGAGTTCCCATTCATCTTAGGGACTAATTTAGAAGAGAAGAGGGCACTGCGAGACACCAAGCTTTCTGCGAATGCGCTGCGGATTGAAGTAGGATTTCGTCTAAGAGTGTTGCAGGAGGGGCTCCAAGTCCGGCTGGGTGATCTTAACTTAGAATCTCTCGAACTTCCAATGCATATTCCCCTTAAAGTAGGGGATACGGAACTTCTTTTCTCACCTGATGAGTTTAAAAACGAAACCATTCAGTTTCCGTCATCAGAGCAGCCATGGTACACGGAGTCTGCTGAGGGGATTACATTACTCCATTCTTTAAAGCGTGCAGCCCAGACAGACCTTTCCATTTATCTTTTTGGTGAAACAGGAACGGGCAAAGAGGTTCTAGCAAAACTCACTCACCTTTGGTCTTCTCGCGGCGCTGGGCCTTTTGTGCCGATCAATTGCGGAGCGCTGCCCTTGTCGCTTGCAGAGAGCGAACTTTTCGGCCATGTGAAAGGATCGTTCACGGGAGCGGTTCGTGATCGCCCAGGCGCTTTTCTACAGGCGAATCGTGGAACTCTTTTTTTAGATGAAGTGGGTGATCTTCCACATGAGATTCAAGTGAAGTTACTCCGTTTTTTAGAGAACGGGGAAATGCGCCCGGTGGGTGCAGATCGTGTGCTTCATTCTGATGTGCGCATTATTTGTGCGACCCATAAGCCTCTTGCGAAACTCGTAAAGGAAGGAAAGTTCAGGCAAGATCTATATTATCGCTTAGCTTCGATTCCCATGGAGATCCCTTCTCTTCGGTCAAGAACCGCCGACATTAAGGCGCTTGCTCAATGGTTTGCGCAATCGCACGAAAAATTATTGACCCAAGATGCACTCGTTCGCTTGCAAACTTATTCCTGGCCAGGAAATGTGAGGGAACTGAGGCATGCAGTAGAGCGTGCTTGTGGAATGAGTGGCCCACACGAAAGAATAGTTCATGCAAAAGATTTTGATTTTATGATGGATCATGCCGCCGGCGAATCAGAAGATGGAGTGGAGCAGAGCATTTTGCCAGGCGTTCTTTCCATTAAGCAAATGGAGAAGGTTTTAATTCTGCGCGCGCTGAAAATTGCGAAAGGAAATCGCACTGATGCAGCGAAAGTTCTCGGTGTGGCTAGAAGCACCCTTTTCGAAATGATCAAACGACACCGAATTGTTGGACCTAAATCTACGGATTACTGGGGTGATAAAATGGATTTGCATGCTTAAATTGCGTACAAGGTTGGAATTTAAGGGGCGATAGGGCTAATCTCATGACGGATGCAGTTGCCATTTTCGTAAAAAAAAGTTCCTTGAAATGCCTGTCCTTTTAATACTAATGGCAGAAAGTGGCGGTCGCCTTGCCACAGGTTTAATTCCATTAACTTTTCAATGGGGATCAAATGCAAGGTGCCTTCAGGCGATTTGAAATTACTATTTCTGATTTCAGCCATTTGAAGATCATTTAGCTCGGTGGTAAAGACCGTGACCCACCAGTCTTCGTTCTTGAAACGGCTCCGCGGTCTCAAGAAC
>CAIMWN010000152.1 GCA_903845155.1 Oligoflexia bacterium | reverse complement strand
GTTATACTTTATCCATTTATAAAATCAGCTGTTTTTTGAGTTTTTCTGGAGCCTGCTAGTCGAATTTGTATTCGGCAATTTGTCACGCTCGGGCTTGACCTTGGACCGTACAATTTCATAAAGTTCTTTTATCTTTTTTGCTTCTTCTTCAGAAATCTGACCGAAGTTGATAACGTATCGACTGTGCTGCTGCTGAGGGTCTGTTAGAAACTCACTTCCGCCGAGGTAAGGAAATAAAAATGGAGAATATACCTTAGACGAAGCCAGCTCTCGATATTTCTGAAGAGTGTTAGCGGTATCGTTTTCATCCTCAAAGGTGAACCCAGCACCATAAATCCCATACCCTATGAATGAATGCTTGGAGTTACTCACCAACCTAGCTGGGGTTCTATTCGTACCACCATTAAAGAGAAACGCGCTTATAAATTTTACTGCAATATTGTCTAAAGTAATCTTTCCGGAGTAACGACGGTTTTTCAAAATATGAATTATTGAAACAGAAACTGCGACAGGACCGGGCCAGTCAAATCGCCTCTGTGCCGAAAAAATACAGGCGTTTTCGTGTTCCAATATGTAGCACAATCCGGACTCACGCGTATCGCCCTGTCGAATAGTGTTAGTCGCAATTAGATTTAGAGTCCCATTGGTTCTTGTTTTTTTAATGCCCATTCTAAAAAAATGTGCAACCAAATCGGCATTACCATTTGATTGTGGGTGTATGGTTTGTAACCAATCTAAATAAAACAGAACATTGCTACTGCTAAGTGTATTCTTTCCAGCAAATGGAGGGTTTCCAATAAATAAGTCGAATCCACCATTTTCACGTTGAAACACTTCTGGGAACTCTAACTCCCAATGAAAACTCCGCAATCCCTTAGGCAAAACAGAGCCGTATTCAAAGTGAGTGTCAGTTTGAAATATTTTCAGCAATGTCGACTGTACTTGTAAAACGGCTACTTTTCTCTCTTTGGCAGTTCCTCCTGAAAAAAAGGCGCTTAATATCAGATCGCCCGATGCTCTCAGTTTTTGAACTTGCTGTTGTGCTTCTTCGTTTAACTGTACAAGCGCTTCATAATCCTTATCTTCTGACGCAAACGAAATTTCTCGTCGTAGTTCCGTATATTCATCCACTGCATCCATCACTCTTTGAGTAAACAGTCCATTCTGTTCCGTATCTTCCCACGTGCCTTTGGATATTTGATCAAGACTTAGACCAACTAGGGAATCACCACATTTCAACGAATGATCGAGAAAGGTAAACGAATGGTCCTTGGCAAAGGTTGCAAGCCATAGTGAGAGCTTAGCAAGATCAACAGCCATTGGATTTTTGTCCACGCCATAGATACATCGTTGCGCAATCTGCCTTCTCGCAAACAAAAGCTCATCTTCGTCAAAGGGTAAATTTGGGGTTAACTGATGTATACGCCAAGACCTTACTAAAGCCTCACTTAGCTGGCGAATAGATTCAACCAAGAATGCACCCGAACCCATCGCAGGGTCACAAAGCTTCAGATTTAGGATTTGTTCTGGTGTTGGATCACCCTTAAATTGCGAAAAAATGGGCTCTAATGCTCTTCTTACGATCGGTTCAGTTAATGACCTGGGCGTGTAGTGAGATCCAGATTTGCGCCGCTCATCACTCGGCTGAAGGATCATTGCCCCTTTCGACACTATTACTGGTGTGGCAATTCTAGATATTTTCTTATCAAGTGCAATCTCTAGTTCATCGATGGACTTAGCATCGGCGATTGCACTTCCATTAATATCCTGCTCAGTCCGTTCTAGAAGTTCCTTCGCACGATCAACTTTTTTTAATTCGAGAAGTGCTTGAAGGTCAATTACTGTCGGAGCGCCGTTCGCCTTCTTTGATTTAATTGCTACTGAAGGGCCAGTCGCAATTTCAAGCTGAAAACCCATTACTGTTTCGTACACTGACCCAATCTGTTCAACATCAAGCGTTCGATAAGAAATACGTTCTCCGTCTAACATCATTAAGTTACTCAAAATTCGGAATAAAATCCCATCTGAAATAAAAGGTGGGTCAATTGGATCAGATTCTAAAACCCTTCCTTCTAAAAACAAAAAACGATCTGGATTAAATAAATGCCCGTGACGAGCGGGCAATCTAAATCCGGGAAAATCTATTCCTTCATAAACGATACGGAACAGAGTAATCAGTTGTGCCCATGCCCCAAACCGCTGATCCATCGTATCTGAATAACGCGATTCATCTGATCTCAACCGTTCAAACAGTCCCTTAATTGAATAGTTTTCTGCATAAATCGGGTGCGCTGGAATAAGCTCTCGATCTTCAGCGTACAAAAGGAACACTGTCCGAAGGAGAACCGTAAGGCACCCGTGATAAACATCATTGCGATTATTTTGGAGGACTTCTTTTAGTAGAGCACCTTTTCTGTGGTTATCTGCATTTTGCAATCCCCGAAGTAATTCGTAGAGTGCCGCGAGAACTTGCTCCGAGAGCTGAGTAGAAACAACATTTTGATATTTTCTGGACTCCAATAGAAGGGCGGGCAACCTCGCATTTGAAGGAAGCGTGAACCAGCGTCCCTCATTCATGAGCATTTTGAATGCCGCCAAAACAATTCGGCCTTGAACTTCGAGCATCAAATGAAATGGAAATGTAACATACCCGGAAGATTCGCCTTTAGGCGCAAAAATTAGCCTAAATCTTGATGGGGTAAGAATGAACCCGATGGCAACATTTTTTTCTCGGAGTAGACGTTCAAATTTGACTTGATGACTCGCTTTCCATGTAGCTGTCTGTGAGTGCGCATCAAGATCTTCGTCTCGATCTAGAAAAAGACCGAGAGCAGTTGGCGTTGGGTCGCTTTTCTTTTCAAACACTAGGTGTGTTGCTAAAATAGACTCCTGGTATTCAGGTAAAAAAAGCGAGGCAAAATCTCCGCTTTCAGCTCCAGTTTTTAGATCAGTTTCTCGCCAACCTAAAACCTTCACGAAGAGTTCAATAAAACGATCGGGACTAAGATAAAATATTTCTGAGTCCTGCTGCGAGTGCTTGCTCATTAGGCTTCGAAGTGCAATCTGATCTTCGAATACGTTTAAATCCAAATAAGCCTGGCATTGAACAAGGGCATGGGGCGAGACGACAAGCCCCACGGGTTGCAAATACCCTAGCCAAGCACGATGATTTTCGATTCCTATGTCTCGTGCCATTTTCATCCCGTCCTTGGCCAAAGATAAATCAGGCCAATCGGCTCGATACGAGTCGCCTTGACCTCATAGTTTTCAATGATCCGCTTGGGCTCCGAGCTTAGCTCTTTTTCGAGTGCCTCCAGCCGCTTACCCCAGTGCTTACGATTCAATTCAAGCTGTTTGCGTTCATCATCGACGAAGCCAAACGCCATTTGAGGATCGGCATATTTATTTGATGTCTCAGTCAGACGCTTCTTCTGATCCTGAAGAATTTGAATCATGTCGGAAGATTCTTTATTTGCACGCTTTCTCAATTCATTTTTCGCATCGTCAATCGTAGATTGAGCGCGAATTTCTAAATGAGCGCGGAGTGCTTCAACATCGGCTGCCGATGAATTTTGAAGACGTTTCACCACGACCTTATCCGGATTTTTTGATTGCCCTTCGCTGAGAGCCCTCTCAAGAATTTCAAGCGTCTTTTTCTCACCATCTTTAGAGTAGGGCTCCAGCGCACCTTTTCTAATCTCAGGATCAGTCCACCTCGCCGTAACCGTCACAATTTCTTCATGCAGTCGAGCCGCATTTGGTCCGAACAATGCCACGCGTCCCAATAGTACAACTCTCGGAATATTGTCGTTTGTTTGGGTAAAACAGGTGCGTGAAAGATCGTGTGACGTAAAGCCCTGCGAAGAAAATCGGCCCAATAATCGCTGCGTGATTCTATGCTCAAGGTGAAGATGGACTATGCTATCATCGAGGATTCCGGGATCACTGAAAACAACGGGTCGAATCTGAGAGTTCTTCTTCCATTCCCAATATTTTTCGTCAGACTTTTTCGGAGACCTGAGAGCATCCATTGTATCGGACCAGGATGTAGCGGCCCCGGATAATGTGTCCATTCGTGGGAACTCGTATAGAGTTTCGCCGGAATCACTTTTTTTAATCGCTTTAAGTTCGGGAGCGTTTTGTAGACGCAATGCTGATGAAAGTGCATCTTGAAACGCCTTTTTATCCCAACCTATCGCTTCAAAGGACTTTTCAAGTTGAGTTCTAAGGTCATCAATCTGCTCTTGAATCTCACCCCGGCGTGCCCTTGCGGATTCTAACTCCTCTTCGACAGCTTGCTTATCAAAACCATCCTGATCAAGAGTGCCAAGCTCTTTGTCCAGTTTTTCAATCTCTTGTCGTCGAAATCCTCGGGTAAGTCTTTCTGTAAGTTTTGAATCTACCACTTGGGCTAGGCTTCCCAGCTCTTTTCGAATCGTTTCAGACTTACGCACAATTGTCGTGAGGATGCGATCTTCCGGTCGCTGAGAATAATAGAAGTAGTGGCAAAAAACTTTTTCTTTCGGCTGAAGTTTTCTGTCAATACGTCCATTTCGTTGCTCCATTCGGCTCGGATTCCACGGAATGTCGAAATGAAATAGATTCCAGCACTGGCTCTGAAGGTTTAATCCTTCGCGAGCAGCATCAGTAGCAATTAGTATTCGGACCGGGTTTGTTTTTGGATCGGCATTGAATGCGCGCTTGATCTCTTCTCTTTTTGCGGATGAAGTTGGCCCATGAAATACCTCTATGCGTTCACTACCAAGATCAGTTTGATCAATCAGGGGTTGGATTTGATTTAAAATGTAGCGCTTAGTATCGTCCCATTCGGTAAATATAATTATCCGGGTGTCATTCCATAGTGCTCCGCTGCCATCGGATTCGACTGAGTGAGGAAGGTCTTTACACATATTGACTCGAACCCATTCAAGAAGTTTTTTGATCTTCTCGTCGGGCTCATGACGAGCTTTTTGGGCAATATCGTGCATTTGGGTAAGAAGAGAGCGCTCTTTCTTAAGTAAGTCAGCAACGTCGCTTCCGCTGGGGCCAAGTTGTGAGGCAACTCCTACTTGCACCAGCTCTTCCGCTTCATTCAGCCCTTCATCATCTGCGGCTCGGTCATCATCAGAACCAATTCCACCAGTCAATAAATCCAACTGGCTGGGGTCAATGTCACTGATGGAACGAACTGCCGATTCACTCGCTTGAGTCTCTACACAGTCGCGGTGCTTCTTTAATGTCCGGGCAAATGCTTCAACAGAAGAAAGTAGTCTTTGTTGAAGATTTGAAATCACCAGAGAAGAGGTGGCCTGAAATCTCTTAGAGGTACTATTGAGGCGAAGTGACCGAGTTTCTGCATATTCATCCAGCAGTAAAGGCAGCTTAAGCTCGGGAGCATCCGGCGATAAGTTATCAATTACAATTGGATTCACTATGCGTTCGGGAAAACCGCCTTGCAGATGGCGGAGATCATCCTTCAATCGTCGAATTAGAATATCTCGGATATGTTTTGGATTAACCTTCACACCTCGACAAAATCGTTGAGGGTCTAGGATTTCAAGTAGTGCGGAAAAGCTATTCGAATGTCCATTGTGAGGCGTCGCCGAAAGAAAAAGGCGGTGCTCAAAACGTGGCGCTAAATCTCGGACCGCACGAGTAATTTGCGAATCAATTGCGTACCTCGAACTTGTAGAAGGTGCAGCATGATGAGCTTCATCAAGGACGATTGCTGTCCCAGCTTCAAACTCTCCTAAAAATGTTCGAAGTGGGGCGGCATAATCCTCGTCAATCAGTAACTTATGGGAAATCAGAAATCGAGAATGCGTAGTCCAAGGATTAACAGCGTATCCTCGCTCTCGCCGTACCTTTTGAATGTATTCGCGATCAAAAATTTCAAACGTCAGTCCAAATCTGTTTTCAAGTTCTGATTGCCACTGCTGAATCATCGACGGCGGGGCGGCTACAACCAAATATTTTGCTTTTTTTCTAAGAAGCAACTCGCGCAGAATTAATCCCGCTTCAATTGTTTTTCCGAGACCAACGTCATCGGCGATAAAAAGATTCACTCGCGGCATTAAAAGCGCACGTTTTAAGGGCTCAAGTTGGTAAGCTTCAATTTTGATCCCTGCTCGGAATGGAGCCTGAAATAATTTCGGATCAGTAGCGGTTACGCAATTCCATCTGAGTGTGTGGAGATAAGCTGCAAACATCTCAGGATCATCAAAACCCTTTTCGGTGACTTTTTCCCAGCTTTCGCCCGTCAGAATACGACGATCGGGTTCCTTTTCCCAAAATACGGTAAGAGGTGCGCCTTGATTATCATCATCAATGCATGAGAGTTTAACGACTGAACAATCACGCTCTTGAAATGATGGATCTATCCCCTCAACGAGATACTGTCGTTGACGGACATGAACAAGTTGTCCAGGTAGAGGTAGTCGTTGATCGGCTACTTTTTTTGTAGTCATTTGCCCACATCCGGTCTTTCATTCTGTTGCCCATCACCCCGAACCACCCATGCGTCAACTTCACTCACTTTGAATTTCCAATTCCGGCCAACTTTGTGCCCTGGGATCTTCCCAGCTTCGATCCACTTGTAGATCGTGACCTTCGACATGCCGAGGTGCTGAGCAATCTCTTCGAGAGAAAGCCATCGCTCTGAAGCTGCGGAATTCATTAGTTCGCCACCGGATGTAGCCATCCATTTCTCCTTAAAAAATATGTATACAAGGATTATTAAGGATTAATTGGTATCAGTAAATACCAAAACCGCACCGCCAGGGCGGATTTTTGTTTTTTGCACAAAATTCGATATAAAACTTTAACTGAGGAGGTTGTCACCCAAGGACAAAGCTTCAAAAAAAGTTTAGGAGGCCGGGGTTTCCCCCGGCCGTATGACTCAACTCTCAGTGTAAACGATTGATCCCTTGGCGAAGCCTTGAGTTAGGAGATTCCGAGCCCACATTCGTGAGAAGGATTGAAGCTCGCGCATTGCTCGGGGCTTGTACATCCACTTGCCGTCCGCTTGGGTTGCAGCCTGAGTGTAATGTCCGGTCGAATGCTGAATCGCTATCGGAAGCCATTCTTCCGTTCCGAGATCGGCGAACTCCATGTCTGGATCGGGAATTAAATCTCCGTTTTGTTCGTAGTAGTGAGTGACTGTGATCGTCTTACCGTGCCGCTCAATGCTGAGAGGCATGTAGCCTTCGTTTGCGATTTTGATCGCGAAGCTTTCACTCTTGGTGAAGGCGTCGAGCTGATTGAGTTCGGTTAGGATCTTTTCGATCGCGACTTTCATTGTGGTTGTTTTTTTCATGGGACTTTCTCCTTGTTTTGGAGGGGTGGGTTTTTCGTATCCCCTCTCGTAAAACAGGAGGGGTACGAAAATCGCCCAGGCGGAGCGCATTCTCCCGCTTCATGTGCATCCCGAAGGGGCACGAAGCATGACAGAAAGAATGACTGGCGTGACTCGGTGCAGCTCATGAAGAAGAAGGGAGAATTAGAAGCGCAGCCGCTAACCCGACAAGGAGAAAGCCTAGAAAATGGCCGCAATTCGTGTTCGAAATCCGGACTTGCTCATTTCACGCAATGCACTAAGTCAATGAAACCATTACGTCGGCAAATCTCATGATACTCCAGTCTCATTGTGCAGCAAGCCGCATGAGACTTGAGTCTCACCACTTTCGAAAAACTATTTTATTTTCATTGTGTTGACGAAATTTGAGTCTCGTTAGAGAAGGATTTCCGAGCAATGAGTCTCGATGGGGGTTTTATGGAAAGCAGTTCAGTCCAAGAAAAACGTCAGGTACAATTCATGCCGCGTTCTCCGTTCATGCTCGCCTTGGTGGCGAATCTAATCTGGGGAACTTCGTTCCTAGCATCAAAATATACGCTGAAGGTCTGGGGACCGTTCACCGCGTCAGCACTTCGATTTGCACTCGCGTTAATTGGGATGCTCCTTATCCTTCCGGGAATGGGATTTCCGATTCAAATCCCAAGAACCAGACAAGCCTGGACTCGAATCTTCTGGGTCGGCGTTACTGGTTTCGGAGTCCTGTATCCGCTTCAGCTCGCAGGACTCATGTGGATTCCATCGTCGCTCTCGGCAGCGATCATGCTTACTTCGCCGCTTTTTGTTCTTTTGCTTTCAACTGGTTTCCTGCAAGAGGCGCTATCCACGCAGAAAGTGATCGCGATTGTAGTCGGAATCATCGGTGGAATCATATTGGTGAACCCAGCAAACTTGCCGGAGTCTACCTGGATCGTCGGTGCGATTCCGCAACTTCTTAAAGGGATTTTACTTTCACTTGGCGCGTCCCTCAGTCTCGCGGTTTCAGTATTAGCGACGAGATCTGCACTACGCGAAACTGACTCTACCAGCGTGACATTCTGGTCGATGGGTATGGGAGTAATCATACTTCTTCCATTTACACTGATAGAGCGGCCACGGACTTACTCGCACGAGGACATGATTCATGCGCTTCTCGCGCTTACTTTTTTGGCTCTTTTTTGTTCTGTATTCGCATTTCTGATGTGGAATCGCGCAATCAAGATGACCAATCCACAAAATATTGCATCCACCATGCACATTAAGACTCCGGTTGCGGTTGTTCTCGGATCATTGGTCGCGAGCGAAGCTCTGTCGTTACCAATTATCTGGGGCACCATTTTCATTTCATTCGCTGTATGGCTCTCGCAGTACAAACGAGGCAATTCACCAGTCCGATCACCAAAATTCGTCACTAAACTGCAAGCTGCAATTCAAAGGACGATGCTATGAACGGATTTCGCGCATTTCATCCAGATCTAATTGTCGAAGTCACGGGAATCTGTGACCGTGCGTGTGCTGGATGTTACGCGCCCAATCTGATTTCGAAATATTCACCGGAAGAGCTTTTTCGTGAGAAGCCAGAAATGTTCCTTACGGCGGAGCAATTGAATGGTTCCTTGATAGAAGTGAAGGCAAATGTTGATTCAATTGCACTTCGTGGTGGTGAGCCTTCTCGGCACCCGTACCTTTCTAATCTCCTTCGAGTGGCGCATAAACATTCAAGAAATGTCTACGTTGAAACTCATGGCCGTTGGGTTTTAAACGACGGTGCATCAGAACTTCTTCAAATATGCGCAGAACTCGGCACAGTTGTGAAAATTTCTTTCGATCGAATGCACGGCCTTTCGCCAGATGAATTAAAAGGCATTGTTAATCGTATTTCTAAGGAACAAGTGGCTTTTTTGATAGCGATCACCGAAGCCACTGATGAAGACTTTCTTAAGACCCGAGCGCTTTGCGATTGGGTGCCGGATGAAAATATCATTCATCAAAAGAAAGCCAAAGCACTTCACGAATTAATCGAGCCTCGCATTGGCGTCGTCAAGCTAAACGGAAAGCTGGCTCGTACATTGACTACAAAAAGAGATTTTGTACTCAAACCGATTTTTGCGGGACTAACAACATGAATAAGCTTCAACGGGTTTCAATAATTTTATTTGCGGCAACTTTATCCTTTAACGTGGATGCATCCGATGCGATTGCCAATCAAGACGTACACATCGGACTCGCCTCTAACTTCACCGAAGTCAGTTCAAGCTCATCGAATCCTTATGGCGACTATTTCAGAGATGGTGTTCGCCTCGCAATAACGGATGCCAAGCCTCAGCTCGACAAGCGCGGAATCCACATCATTCTCGATGAGTTTGATTACGGCACAAACCAAGTGAAGGTATTGGATGCCGCGAATAAGGCCGTTGCATCTCCTGTAATCGGTGTGCTCGGCTATAATTTTTCTTCCCACGCATTACTTGCTGCTCCCATTCATCAAGCAGCAAAACTCCCGATGCTCACTCCAAGCGCAACCGCCGATCGTATCGGAAGAATGGGAGCGTACGTTCACACGGCATGTTTTGACAATGCCTTCATGGGTAAAACACTTGCTCAAATTGCCTGGAATCGTTTGAAAGTGCGCAAAGCTGCAATCGTCACCGCTGCTGACTGTGCTTACTGTGTTGATCTTGCGCAAGGGTTCGAGCGCGAGTTCGTGGCACTTGGTGGAGAAATCACGGTAAGAAAAAATGTATTGGAATCTGACAAAGATTTTAGCCCTGTTGTTGACGCCTTGAAAAGGAATCCTTCCAAAAACTACGACGCTATCTTGATTCCCAATCAGGAACTCAATGCGGCACTGATTATCTCGGCGATTCTGAAAGCAGGCATCAACAAACCCTTCCTCGGTGGTGATGGCTGGGGAGATGTGGGAGATGAGTTCTTTTCGGTCATCGGCGATTCAAAACTTACGGGTTACTCGGTTTCTCACTGGCACCCGGACCTAAAGTCTTCGCGCTCGAAGAAATTCGTGAAGGCGTTTCAAAAGCAATTTGGTAAGAGGCCGAATGACACCGCCGTTCTTGCTTATGACAGCATGTTGCTCATGATTGATGCGCTTTCTCATGCAAAGCAGTTTACTCGTCAAGGGTTAGAGGACTCACTGAGTGCCATCAAAGAATTCGACGGAGTGACCGGCCACACGACTTTCGTAGCGGGAGGGGCACCATTAAAAAGCCTCACGCTCCTTTCTGTTAAAAACACCAAATTCACACCGCTCGAAATGATTAATCCAATGCGTTCACCATCTGGAGGAAATAAGCATGATTAGGTATAAGAACATTCGTTTGAGAGCTGTCGAAGAGGGTGATGCTGGCTATTATATGAAATGGATCAATGATCCTGAAACCAATTTCTATCGAGGCCTTTATCCGCCAACATCAGAGGCTGTCGCAAAGGCTTGGGTTCAAGAGCAGATGCTCCAGACGAGCGAAAAACTTACATTTGCGATCGAAGAAATGCACGATGATGCGATTGCTGGTTTAATCGGCTTTATCGGATTGCGCGGTATTTGCTCAAGATCTCGGCGCGCGGAAATGTGGATCTATCTGGGCGCAAAGCTTCGATGGGGAGAAGGCTTTGGCAAGGACTCTCTTTTGACTATTTGCCAATATGCTTTTTCAGAAATGAACCTCCATCGCCTTTGGCTCGAATGTGATCCAGAACATGTCGCGAGCGTTCGCTGCTATGAGAAAAACGGTTTTGTGAAGGAGGGTACCCAACGCGAAGCTTATTACCGACGTGGACAATTTCGAGACACGATCATTATGGGCCTTCTAAAACCAGATTGGGAGAAAACTTCAAATCTGAAGTAAATTTTATGAAAGAAGTAACGCTAAAAAGTGCCCTTAATCAAATTATGCTTATCACTACGTTGCTGGTAGTGATTTTGGCGTTGGGCGCTTTATTCACTTACTCTGAAATCAAACAATCGCTTGAAGAAAAATCCGTGCAAGAGACGCTTCTCAAAACAGCGGATCAACAGATTCAGGCAATGATTCCTTCTTTCTTGGTGCCTGAACAAAGGGTCGGCATCAGTGTGCTTCTTGAGCGTTATAAGGACATTGAGGGATTAGAACGTGTCGAAATCATCGACGATGGTCGCGCATTACCTGTAGAATTTAAAAATTGTAAAACCGGGACCGTCGCACATATTTGTGTCAGCTCAGATCAAGCTCAGATCGGTGTGACGATTCCGATTCAAGTCGGAGAACGAAATTTTGGGCACCTTTTTAAGTCTAAAAAGGTCCAAAATGTACTCGCGCATGATCATACGCTTCAAATGATCGAAGCGGCCGCAGCGACACTGCTGTTATTTTCAATTTTCCTCTTTGTATTTCTATCTCGAATTACTTCGAAGCAGGTTCCAGCCGATCTAAATGACTTGGTTGTTTGGTTAGAGGCCGTTTTAGATGGACGGACCAACGCCCGTGCTCCTCAATTAAAATTTCAGGAATTAAACCAACTGGGCGGGAAAATTGGTGAGCTGCTTGACCGCCACGAAAAATCTCGTGATCGCGCAATGATTGGTTTGCTTACGAGTGGAGTCATGCATGACATTAGAACTCCGCTCCATTCGTTGGTGACCGCTCAAATATTAGTATCCGAACAGTCCGGACCTTCGGAAAAAAGAATAAAGCTTCTTGAAAACCTATTTCGAGTTTGTTCGAATAAACTACCAGTCATCGGAGATCGGAAGACACGTCTGAACTCCAGTCACCGGCTATGATCTCGTATG
>CAIMWN010000151.1 GCA_903845155.1 Oligoflexia bacterium | reverse complement strand
GTGAGAATTTTTATGCCTTTTACTCCATCCGCAAATCTTTGTGCCGGAGCTGTAACCGGGGCAACGATCGCACTCTCTTGAATGCTCGTTGTATCACAAGCGCTCAGACTTACTGTCAGTATCAAAAACATGATTCGGAAGAAATACTTTTCCACGTATTCTTATCGTTTTTTAAGGGATTTTCCTTTAATAATTGTGATTCAATAGGCAGGCATGCACAGCCCTTCCAGTGTCAATTTTCTGGCCATTTTAACCAAATGCAAACTCCCCAACCTAGCCACTTCGAACACCTCATCGCCTTCTACGGCGCAATCCATCCCCGTTTAATCGTTACTTCCAGTAGTTACCAAAAGTCGATCTCCATGGGCATTTGACGTCATCTCGATAGAGTGTTGATGAACGGGCAACCAAAACTCCGCTCCATCGTCAAAATTATATCGGGCAATATCAATTAACATGAATCGCGATTTTCTGCGCCCCAAACACTTTCACGGAGTGAAGTAGATTGTGGGCGAATGTTGTTACCTATGCATTTCAGTTTTTTTACGCTCACAACTATAATCTAATTTTTGGAGTTGAGTGACCACTGCAATGCTGACTGGTCATTCGCTCCACTACCAATTGATTTGCGCTATTCAAGAGAGACAAAACATTACTAAGATTTAAAGACAATCGCACTGATGTTTTTTACGTTTTGGAAGATACATGCGAAGGCGAGCAAATGTAGCATAAGTAAGTTTAAAAACAGGCTTCACGATGGGGGCCTTTAAAACAGTCACCAACGGCCGATAGCTGGGGATTTGCTTCCATAATTCGAGCACACCATCAACACCAGCAAGGACTTTACCATCCGCAGTCTTTACGTGCATTTTTCGATTCACGAGTGTTGGATCTAGCCCCTCTTTTTGAGCAGAAAAATTTGGGTCCGAGATATCGACAAATTGTATTTGCTGGCCCCGGTCTTTGCGCGCGAGTTTCTTCATTTCATGCGTACAAACATAGCAAGCGCCATCATAATACGCGGTGAGCTTCATCCCAAAAATTCTTGAATGAACTGCACACCAAATCTTACACCAAAACCTGTGGTTTCAGTAGGAACAAGCCCCAAACCGCCCTTGTTGGTATCAGCAGCTAAATCAATGTGCATCCACGGGATTTTCTTTCCTACGAATTTACTCAGGAAGGTTGCCGCATAGATATGATCGGAAGAAGCAGATGAAGCACACTGACGTATATCTGCGATTTCAGATTTCAGCGATTCATTATAATCTTCACCAATTGGGAAATTCCACACGCGTTCACCTGAGCGTTCACCCACTGCTACCGCAAGAGTGGACACCTTTATTTCATTTGCATAGGCACCACAGCGACGGGTATCGAGAGAACGCACTACGCTTCCAGTGAGCGTTGCAAAATCCAGAATGAGATCAGGTTTTTCTTCGGACGCGAGTACCAAGGTGTCGGCCAACACCATACGGCCTTCGGCATCCGTGTCGACCACTTCAATCGACATGCCGTTAGAGGCAACTACCACATCGTTCGGGCGATAGCCTTCATGGGAAATTAAGTTTTCAGCAATTGCGAGATAACAACTCACTTCGTAAGGTGCTTTCATTTCAACGAGGGCGCGAAATAAAGAAAGTGCCACTGCAGAACCGGTCATATCCCTGTGCATATTCAGCATGAAATCGCCAGTTTTCACATTATACCCACCCGTATCAAAACAAAGCCCTTTACCCACTAAAGCAACTTTTTTCTTCGACTTCTTGCTTCCCGCTCCACCTGCATAATGCAAGTGCGCGATTCCCGCCTGG
>CAIMWN010000150.1 GCA_903845155.1 Oligoflexia bacterium | reverse complement strand
TGGCATGAGTTTTCATACTACTTTCATTAGGTCATCTTCAATAATTCTTCTGGCTGGGTACTGTACCCCATGGCTTCTACTTTAGTTAAATTCCCTTTATGCACTAACTCAATCAGACTTTGGTTCATCGTGATCATCCCACTACCACCTTGCCCCGATTGCATCGTCCCGTAAATTTGGTGAATTTTATCTTCGCGAATCAAATTCTTAATGGCTTGGTTTGGCACCATGAGCTCTACCGCGAGTGAACGGCCGGGCTTTCCTGAATTCGGAATTAACTGTTGAGTCATTACCGCCTGCAAAACCGCAGCAAGAAGCTGTCTAATTTGTGGCTGCTGATGCGAGGGAAATACATTCACCACGCGCGCAATCGTTTGAACCGCACTATTAGTATGCATGGTTGCAAACACCAAGTGCCCCGTCTCTGCAGCAGTCAGCGCCATTTCAATCGTTTCTAAATCCCTGAGCTCTCCCACTAATATATAGTCAGGGTCTTGCCTCAATGAGTGCTTCAGCGCATCGCCGAAACTATGACTGTCAGCACCTATTTCACGTTGGTTTACAATGCAACCCTTGTGCTGATGCATAAACTCGATCGGATCTTCAATGGTGAGAATATGCCCATTCTCCTCACGATTGAGATAATCGATAATGGCCGCAAGCGAAGTGGATTTACCGCTACCAGTGGGGCCGGTAACCAAAAATAGGCCGCTCGGCTGTCTCACAATTTTTTTGATCACTTCAGGAAGTTTCAGGTAGTCGAAGTCGGGTACTTCAACTGGAATTTTTCTAAAGACCGCACCCATGCTTCCGCGTTGGTAAAATAAATTACCCCGGAACCTTGCCACATCTTTAACACCAAAAGAAAAATCGAGTTCGTGATTGGATTCAAATACTTTCTTTTGTTGTTCAGTCAAAATTTCGTAAATCAGTTCCCGAATCGTGTCTGGCTGAAGAATATCGGCTTTGGCCTTAAACAGTTTACCATGAATCCGGAATTGTGGGGTCGTGGTGGCAGAGAGATGCAAATCGGATGCATCTTGTTCAACCATTGCTCTCAGTAATGCTGTTAATGTCACTTTTGCCATCGTTCACTCCCCATATCTCATTCTAAACTTCAGAGGTCATTGAGACCGCCTCTTCCAAAGACGTGCGCCCCTCAATTGCTTTTTTGATCGCTGAAACCCTCAGCGTTTGTAATGCGAAATTTTGAACTGCGGCGCGCTTAATCTCGATTGCAGATCGGCCCTCCAGAGTCATTTCTTTTAATGCCGGCGCGTATTCAAGTACTTCATAAATGGCAACACGCCCCTTGTATCCGGTCTGACTGCACTCTTGGCACCCACGGGCGCGATAAAACTTTGCGTCCTTTGCCATTTCAAAAACACCAAGTTCCTTCAATTGCTCCACTGCCACTTGATTCGGCTCCTTGCACTTCATGCAAAGTGTTCTGAGAAGCCGTTGAGCCACAATTGTATTCACAGATGCAGTAACCAGAAAGGGCTCAAGGCCCATATTCACAAGACGGGTGATAGTGGAAACGGTGTCGTTGGTATGAAGGGTCGATAGCACTAAGTGCCCCGTGAGAGCTGCTTGCACTGCTACTTCAGCTGTTTCATAATCCCGAATCTCACCCACTAAAATAGTATCAGGATCCTGCCTAAGAAGAGAACGAAGTGAACTGGCAAACGATAAGCCCACATCTTTGTTGATTTGCACCTGATTCACACCTTCTAGGTTGTACTCGACCGGATCTTCGACGGTAGAAAGGTTATCAGAAATGAGATTCAACTCCATCAATGCAGAATAAAGCGTAGTGGTTTTACCGCTACCCGTAGGTCCCGTTACCAGAACCATGCCGTTAGGTTGTGCAATTCCTTTTCTAAAAATTTCTAACTGCCTATCTTCAAATCCGAGCTTCAATAAATCAAGCTGCAAATTTCCCTTACTGAGTAAACGGAGCACTACCTTTTCACCAAATAGAGTCGGGAGCGTATTCACCCGGAAATCAACTTCTTTACCACCGAGCTTAATTTTAATGCGTCCATCCTGAGGAACTCGCGATTCCGCAATGTCCATTCTAGACATAATCTTAAATCGGGCAATCACCGCTCTTCGCATTTCCATCGGAATATGCGTAATGTCCACCAAGGTGCCATCGATCCGGAGACGAACGCGAAAATCTTTTTCATAGGGCTCAACATGAATATCACTCGCGCCCCTTCTCACTGCTTCAGTTAGTACCCCATTTACTACCGCGATAACCGGTGCATCATCACCCGAGTTGCCACCCATATCATGCACAGTAAATTGCTCAATGTGCTGAACCTCATCTTTACCCTTAGCCTTATCCGAAGTATCTTTAGTGTCCTTTTTAAATTGCTCGAGCGCCTTACCCAAATTTTGAGTTCCACCATAATACTTCATCATGGATCCATCAAAAGCAGTAAAAGTAGTCAAAACCGCTTCCACATTGAGCTTGGTGGCAAACTTCAAATCCTCGAGCAAATTGAGTTGGGTTGGATCGCAGATCGCCACCACCAAAATTCCTCGATTCATCTGAATTGGAATCGCATTTGTTTTGCGGGCGAGCTCGCCTGAAACATTCGAAATGACCTCTGGCTTCACTTCAAACTTAGTGAGATTAATACTTTGCATGGAAAACTTCTGGCTAAGAAAATAAACAAGTTTGGACTCAGAGAGAGTTTTCTTCTCAATAAATTGCCGAATGGCATCGCCATTAGCCCGGAAAATTTGCTCTGCTTCCTGCTGCTGATTTTGCGTGATAAGGCGTTCTTTAAATAAAAGTTCGACCAATTTACGAGACATTATTTTTAGTCTACTGCTCGCGAAATACTATCGCAATAATATTTAAAAATTTCGAGCATTTAAGTGCTGGTTCGCCAAAATAATATCGCTCTCAATTTGGGCTTTTAACTCGTCAATCGAATTGAATTTTCGCTCTTCGCGAAGTCGTTCATGAAACCTCAATTCAAGCCACTCACCATAGAGTTCAAAATTCTCATTCAAAATATGTGTTTCAATGCGGAGCGGGATCAAATTCAGATTTTGTGATTCAGTTTGAAAAGTGGGGCGCTTGCCAATATTGGTGACACTTTTAAACTCTTGGTTGCGCCAAAAAACTGTCGTTGCATACACGCCAGGAAGCAAAGGAAACTTTTCTTCGCATTTCATGTTCGCCGTTGGAAAACCGATCGTTCTTCCACGCTTATCTCCATGAATTACCTCTCCACGGTAAAAAAATGGACGACCCAAAAGTGCCTGCGCTTTCTTCAAATCACCTCGGTTGAGTTCCTCACGAATCTTTGAACTCGAAACTAGTTCGCCACTCACTTGAACTGGCTTCATCAAGTGAAGTTCCGTCTGAGTTTGCTCACAGAATTTCCTAAGCATCTCATCTGTACCTTCGCGCTTATGCCCAAAAGCGAAGCCTTCTCCCACCATAATAACTTTTGCATGAAGTCGATTTTTTAAAATTTCAAAAAAGAAATCGTGTGCAGACGTTTTTGCAAATGCATTATCGAATGTTTCTTCCACGCAAAAGTCGACACCCAGCTTTTCAAGCTGCAGGCGTTTCTCTTCATAAGTCATCAGGAGCTTAAGCGGGGTCTCGGGTCTGAGCTCAAAAGTGGGGTGAGGACTGAAGGTGAAAACGGTGGTTTTGAGACCCAAACGGGCGGCGTGAGCCTGAGCTTCACGCAAAATAGCCTGATGACCCAAGTGTACACCATCAAAGTTGCCAACAGCCACCACTGCATGTGCTGGATATTGCGTGTCAATTCTGTCTGAACCGAAATATGTCCTCATAGTGCTCAATGATTTTTTTTACACTGGATTTTGATTTTCTAACAGTTTAAAGTGATTTCTCATTCAATGCGCGCTCGTGGTGAAAT
>CAIMWN010000149.1 GCA_903845155.1 Oligoflexia bacterium | reverse complement strand
TTAGAAACAAGGAAATCGTTTTGACGTAGCATGCACATGAGAAAGTACCCGACAGAAAAGTCAGCCCATTAGCTTATGATTTAGTTTTAATTTTCCTATCTGACCAGCACGGAAGGATGAATGAGCTGAAGAGGCTTATCATCATACGCGAACAAATACCGGCCGCCCACCGGTTTCCATTCGGGTATCTCCTTACGTTTCTTTAGAAACTCAGGATCGCGGAAGAAAACGGAAGTACAAGACGTGAATGCATTTTGAGGAGTGAGGCCACTAAAATCGATTTGGAAAAAGCCTTGCTCCCGAAGTCTCTTGGCTGTTTCCGGATACCACTCCAAATTATCCAAAATAAAAATTCCCTTTGGCTTCAAAAAAGGTAGAGCCGCTTCCATACAAGGATATCGAACCGCCCCATCAATGACAATTACATCAAAAGTAGCGTGAAACTCACTGATTCGACCCGGATAATTCCTCTCGTCGCTTTCATGTACTAGAGTGCAATTTTTTGGAATGATGGGATTGATTTTCTCAAACCAGGGGCGATCTCGCTCAACGCTATAAACATTCTTGGCCTTCGCCCCCCAATAAAACGTGGAAGAACCGCTTCCATATTCAAAGACCAAGGCATCAGAAAAATCTAAATGATTGAGAAATTCAATGGCGCCATAGGTAATCCAAGGTAGATGTTCATGATCTGCATTTTGAATAAACGTCCCTTTTTCAGGGGTATGTTTCCACAAACATTGATAAATATAGTAAATCTTGACCCATACGAGGAGCTGGCGAGGCACGACTCGACGAAGGGCTTCTTTGAACTTGGCCATGGGCTTATATTTGCTTGGAAGCAGGGAATGCGTCAAGAGAGTTAAAACATCCCGTACTTTTCTTTCAACTTCCAGTAGCCGCGCTTTAGTTTACCCAATAATGTGTGATGGTGCTCGCGCGGATCAAAGCCCCACTTCTCCAGAAATAAACGATGCCCCTCTTGTTCATATCCGCTTGGGAGAGACTTCCGTGAGCCCATGGAATGGTGCCAAATAAAACATGCACCGGTTTGTGCATATTTCACCTTCGCTTGCTCCATTCGAACTTTGAGATCTGCGTCCTCATAAGTAACAAAAAAACGCTCATCAAAGATTCCACCATGATCAAAACGTAATTTAAGAATAGCTTCAGCAGTAAAGCACATCAAAATGGGAACGAAGTGATTCCTTGTTTTATGACCATTCAACATCACAAAGGCCTCAGAACGACGATAGAGATCTTTTTCGTCGAAAGCGCCTTCATAGAAATATGGCCCAATACATCCCAGGCGAAGGCTCGATGCCTTTTCAGTGAGAGCACGATCCCAACCGTTCATCAGCCAAGTGTCGTTATTCAAAATCACTGCGAAATGATTCTGAAGGGGCATTCCCGGTGCACTTTCAAAATGTAGTTTTCGAATCCCTTGATTGCAAGCCCTACCGAATCCCCTATTCTCTGCATTGTTGACGATCTCAAAACGAATTTGAGCCTGATCTGCGAGTACACCCATGCGCTCGAGCACATCATTGGTTTTGTCGTTAGATGCATTGTTGACTACAACGACCTCCACCACTTGACTTGAATGAGCAAAGAGGGACTTCAAACAACGTTCGGTAAGATGCGACTGATTAAAAATAGGAATCACTACTGAAAGTTTATTGGGTGAATTCATAATGGATTTTGCTAGAAAACCGGGCTTTTTGAGTAGGTTTCAAATGTCTGTAAAACCATGTCTTTCCCCGAAACGATGGGGGCACTGACTGGCCATTCGATTTTCAAGGTCGGGTCATTATATTGAATTCCACCTTCGGTTGTCGGAGAGTAAGGCGTGTCCACTTTATACATGACATCGGCATATTCGTTTCCGAGTACACAAAACCCGTGCGCGAACCCAGCAGGAACCCAAAGGAGGCGGCCATTCTCGGCGGACAGCTCTACTCCTTCCCATTTGCCAAAAGTGGGAGAATTTTTTCTAATGTCCACCACTACATCCCAAATTTTTCCGCGAATACAGCCGACCAGTTTTCCTTGGCTAGGAGAATGCTGATAATGAAGGCCGCGAATCACTCCAGGCTTTGAGAGGGAATGATTGTCTTGATAGAAATTCTCTGGCAGTCCATAGCCCGCAAAACGATCTTTTTGGTAGCGCTCAACAAAGAATCCACGATCATCAGCAAACACTTTCAACTGAATGAGCTTAAGGCCGCCCATCGATAAATCCGTTACTGAATCATTTTTAACGACACTATTCATGTGATATTCCTTTCAAACAATCCTGGAGCGCCTCCTGCCAAGAGCGTGGCTTAATGCCAAATGCAGTTTCAATTTTCTTTAATGAAAGTCTAGAATTGAGCGGGCGTTTCGCAGGAGTGGGATACTCGCTCGTTAAAATTCCTTTGATGGTCTTGCCCGGTAAAATCGCGCGAGCAAAATCAGCCCAAGTAGTAAAACCGGAATTGCAAAGATGGTATACCCCGCTTGGAAATATACCCGTTTCTACTTTTCGTTCTAAGGCTTGCATTAAAATATCGAGGGAATACTCCGCGAGATCGGGTGCATAACTGGGCGAGCCCACTTGATCCTCTACCACATTCAAACTATCTCGTTCACGTCCAAGCCTCAGCATCGTCAGAACAAAGTTTTTCCCGGTATGGGAATAAACCCACGAGGTTCTGAAAATGAGTGCGTCAATCGAGCCTGGTAACTTCGCCTGATTCGCAACTCTTTGAATCGCTTCATCACCTTTCGCCTTAGTAAGACCATAAAAATTTTGGGGTGAATATGGTTCGCTTTCTAGGTGTGCAGCAGTACCGGTTCCGGCATAGACGTAATCACTTGAATAATGAACAAGTGGGATTTTCAATTGCGCGCAATATGCAGCCAATTTTTCGGGCATTGTCGCATTAATCGTTTCGCAAAGTTCTCGCTCGGACTCAGCTTTGTCTACTTGGGTGTAGGCCGCGGCGTTAATGATGACATCGGGCTTTAGTTTTTCAACTTGAGTCAGTACCGAGTCAGGCTTAGATAGATCTGCCTCCTCACGCCCCCAAGGAATGAGATCCCATGCGATAGGCCAGTGATCAGTGGCAGCTAAGGCCTGAAAGGCTTGGCCAATTTGACCGGTTTTTCCGAGTAATAAAATTTTCATTATTCCCAATCTTATTTCAACTTTGCCCAATCATATTTCACCGGCACATCGGGATTTGCAGTTACCTTTTCGCACCAAGTGAGATGCTCCAAATACCAACGAACGGTGTCTTTCAATCCTTGTTCAAAATTCAAATATTTCCGTGAGTACCCAAGCTCCCTTTGCGCCTTGGAGTCATCAATCGCATATCGAAAATCATGGCCAGGTCGATCCGTAACAAATTGAATCAGTGATTCATATTTCTTACCGCTAGGCTTTCCATTTTCAGCCATTGGACGCGCACCATCCAATTCCGCGCAGATTGCTTTGACTACATCGAGATTGGTACGTTCTGAATTTCCGCCAAAACAATACGTTTCGCCTGGGGTGCCTTTTTCAAGAGCGTGAAGAATTCCGAGTGCATGATCTTTAACATGAATCCAATCGCGGATGTTATTTCCTTTCCCGTAAACGGGTAAAGCCTTTCCGGCAAGTGCGCACAAAATGATATGAGGAATTAGTTTTTCAGGAAATTGTTTTGGTCCGTAATTATTTGAACAATTGGTGGTAATGACAGGTAAATGGTAGGTATGAAACCACGCGCGCACCAGTAAATCTCCGGCAGCTTTTGAGGAAGAGTACGGTGAATTGGGTTGATAAGGAGTGGTCTCACTAAACTTACCAGTATCTCCCAAGGTTCCATAAACTTCGTCTGTTGAAATCTGAAGATAACGAAATTGATCAT
>CAIMWN010000148.1 GCA_903845155.1 Oligoflexia bacterium | reverse complement strand
GGGTAGTAATCAAGACCTGAGTTACCGCCGCCACCCCTCCACTACTGCCTCCCCCCTTGCCCCCCACCTCTCCCGAGGATCTCAAAATCGATGACGAACTCACTCCCAAGACAGGTGCTTCCAACCTTCGCTGGCCGGCGCTACTTAAAATTTTGAAAGAACTACCTCCTATCGCTCTCGAACTTTCATCCACAGTAAAACTGCTGGTGACCATCGGGACCATTGCAGCATCCCGAAAGCTTTTTGTAACAGACGTCAAAGGGGGCTTCACACTTGCCACCGAAGAAAACCACTACCTGGCCGATGCAATCAAAATTCAAGGTGGACTCACTTTGGAGCGAAGCGGAAATACAGCCACGCTCTCGTGGAGTGAGCCGAGCTTAGGTTTGGGCTATGAAAAAGCGGGGGTTTTTCCACCATTCATTCCCTATGAAAAACAGGAGCAGTTTCTCACCGAGCTTCTGCCGAAGCTTCAAAATCACTATGAAGTAATCATTCAAGCGACCCAAATCGCCGTGCTCGTGGACCTTGAGCCCAAAGTAGAGTTCAAGATCCATCGTCTGAATCAAGAACAACTAGCAGTCACTCCCTTTATTACTTACGGAGAATTGCCCCGTGGGAAAATCGCAAGAAAAGATCGCGCCGCAGAGTCACTGTTGATCAAAAATTTAAGGCAGAATTTTAATTTGGGGATGGATCAAACCACCATGTTAGATGCAAAGGCCGCATATGAGTTCCATGCCCGTATGCTCAATACTTCAAACGCTCGTGCAATCGCGACTATCACCTCCCATTACTCGGAAATGGACTCCTTTCTTACAGATACCTTGGGCGAACTGAAGGATATTCCTGCTACCGTATTTTCGTCTCATCGTGACGAAATCCTCCACTTACTTGAACTTAAACAAGCTGGGAAACTGACGGGTTCGTCACAAGTACTTGCCCAGAAATTCTTAACGAGCTCTTCATCGAGCAAGACAAGTGAACAGGCCTTGGCGAACAGTGAGGCACTCACTCCACCTGTTGAACTCAAGTTAAATGCAAGTTTATGGAACCAACTTCGCGATTACCAAAAACAGGGCGTGGTGTGGATGAATGAACACGCGAAGAAAAACTCAGGCTGCATTTTGGCCGACGATATGGGACTCGGAAAAACGTTACAAACGCTTTGTGTGCTGCGAACGCCTGCACTCATCATTGTACCCACGAGTCTGCTCAGTAACTGGGAGCAAGAAATCAAGCGATTTAGGCCAGAATTAAGCCATCAGGTTTATCATGGCGGGAAACGCGAGTACCGTCAGGATCAAGATATCACGCTCACCACCTATGGAGTACTCCGAAGCGAAACCGAATCAGAGGGGCCATCACCGTTTACTTCTCTATACTCTACAGTTGTTCTAGATGAAGCGCATATCATTAGAAACGCAGAGACACTCGCAGCGAGTGCCAGTTTTAAGCTACAGGCAAAATTTAAAATTGCTCTCACCGGCACTCCCATTCAAAATAGGGCCAGAGATTTATGGAGTTTATTTCAATTCATAGCACCCGAAACCTTCTCAAGCGAAACATCCTTAAAGAAAGAACTCATTGAGCCCTTTCTTTTAAGGCGCACTAAAGCGCAAGTACTGACTGAACTCCCTCCAAAAACTTATTTCCAACATCACATTGAAATGAGCAGTGAAGAGCGGAAATCCTATGAAGCGGTTTGGGCCACTGCAAAATCGGAAGTGGTGCACAGAGTGGAGCGTGGCGAAAAACTAAATCCGCTCACCATTTTTGAAGTACTTCTGCGGGTCAGGCAAAACTGTGATCATGTAGGGCTTTATGATCCTTCGCGAATTGCACAAGCGTCGAGCAAACTCACACGCCTGATGGAACTTTGCGAAGAACTCGTAGAGGCCGGACATTCGGTTTTAGTCTATTCGCAATGGACCAAATTCCTGGACCGCATCCAAACCTCACTTCTTCAAAGTCATTTACCTTTTTTGCGTCTTGACGGGAGCACTCAAAACCGCGGTGCTGTGGTGGATTCGTTTCAGAACAGCGAGCATGCGCAAGTATTTCTGCTCTCCCTTCACGCAGGTGGCGTGGGCCTCAATCTCACTCGCGCCGATCACGTTATCTTCTGCGATCCTTGGTGGAATCCCTTTGTAGAACTCCAAGCCGAAGATCGCGCCTACCGAATGGGCCAGGAAAAACCGGTGACCATTCATCGCCTCATCGTCGAAAAAAGCATTGAAGAGAAATTACTCTTGCTCCAAGAAGAAAAGAAAAAGCTCGCCACTCTTGCCGAAGGCGGAGACGCCAGTGAAATTACAGGTGAGCAAATGCTGGGTATTTTGCTCGAAAACGAGTGAATCAATCATGAGTTATTCAGAATTCTTAATCTTGTGTTTACCAAGTTTTGAGTAAAGAGAAGAACGAGAGATTTTAAGTTCTAGCGAGACTTGGGTGAGATCGCCATTGTGCTTGAGCAACATCTCTTCAATCAACTTCTTCTCATAGCTAGCAAGGTTTTCAGAAAGCGGCCCTTCGGTCGCGACCGAATCTAGTTTTTCATTTTTTGGTAGATTTGATGTCCGCACACTCCCAATCACTTCTGCTGGGAGCATGGATGCGGTTAAGGTTTGCCCCGAAGAATAAATCAAAGAGCGCTCCACTAAGTTTGCGAGCTCCCGAACGTTCCCAGGAAATGAATAACTCTTCAGGACATCAATATAGGAATCATCTACACCTACCGGCTTAACGCCCATTTTCACCACGAGCTTTCGAACCATGTGGTCGATTAATGCCGAAATATCTTCGCGACGCTCTCTCAACGGCGGGATTTCTGCATGAATGACATTTAAACGGAAATAAAGGTCTTCTCTAAATGTTTTTTCTTCGATTCGTTTCTTCAGATCTCGGTTCGTTGCTGCAATCACGCGCACGTCTATCTTAATGTCTGCGGTTCCGGAAACGCGCCTAATGACTCTACCTTCAATGGCTCTTAAAATTTTTGGCTGAAGCTTCAGATCCATTTCACCGAGCTCATCTAAAAATAAAGTTCCACCATTGGCACGTTCAAATAAACCAATAGCCCGTTGATCTGCACCGGTGAAAGCGCCTTTTTCATGCCCAAAGAATTCACTCTCTAAAAGATTTTCTGGAATCGCGCTACAATTGATAGCAATAAATGGGCCCTTTACTCTTTTGCTTTGATCATGAATGTAACGAGCGAGCACTTCCTTTCCCACTCCCGTTTCACCGGTGAGCAATACATTACTTTCGGTTGCGGCCGCGACTTCAATTTTAGAGACGAGTTCACGCATGCATGGACTATGAGCAATGAGCGGCATTTCACCTCTCAGGCGGCGATTTTCTTTTTCAAGTTGAGACGATTGAGTTTGAAGCGCTTTCCTCTCCATCATTCGATCAATACGCAGTTCCACTTCTTCTAGCTTAATTGGCTTCACTAAATAGTTTGAAGCACCAGCCCTGATGGCTTCTACTGCAGTTTCAATTCCCGCTTGAGCGGTCATCACGATGATATCTAAGTGGGGATCAATCGCTTTCATTTTACGAGTAAGTTCAATTCCACCCATCACAGGCATCTGCATATCGGTAATCACGAGACTCACATCAGCATGGTCTGTTTCAAACATTTTGAGCGCGCTCGTGCCGTCGGCCGCAGACACCACTTCGTGACCTCGAGATACTAAGTACTTCGTAAGATGAATACGTTCAAATTCCTGGTCATCGACGACCAGAATCTTGAGTTGGGTTGCCATCCTTTAAGCATAGCAGTAGCCCAAAACCTGTAAAGCATTTCTACCAGTTAGTTCCAGAGCTGAGTGTCAAAGCGCTGGTCTCTATGAACAAACGATTCGAAAAATTGACGGAAATTTTAGAATAGTCTAAGGAAATGACGACAGGAAGTCCCTCATGTCGTGAATGCGCCCACTCGAGGCCAAAGCCAATGTCAGTGTGGACTTGATCAACTTGGGTAGACCAAGAGTACCTCGAATAACCCCTGATCGAATTTCCAGTTGGTAGAGTCCTGCGCAGTGAAAGCGCTAACTCCGGCCCAAATAAATGGTGAAAACCATAATCATTTGCAGATACGATGGTCGTTTCATAAAATATACCACCCATCAGCATCAATTCCCAGGGCGTGGTGAACCATTGGGGAATATAAGCCATGTTGGTATCCACTTCAATCAGCCTCATGCTCGGAGCGGAAACCGTGTTCGTATCGACGGTCAATGGAATGAGAGTGAAATGAGTGTCTGAAATCGACCGCCAGGAAGCTCCAAAACAAGGTTGTTCATATTTTAATTTGGCATCAATGGAAATTTCTGTGATGTCGGGATTATCGGTCTCTAAATAGGAGCGATCACTGAGTCCCAGCAACACTTGAAGACCGAGTGGTGGTTTCGCATTCGTGTTAAATGCCTGAGCAGCGACCATCGTGTCTAATTTTTGAACTACACTTTTCTCTAATATGCGATCATAGTGCATCGCGATTGTTTTTGAATAACGACCAATGGGCTGGCGGTTTTGATTTAAAGCGCGAATGCGCCAATAAAAAGTACCTCTTTTGAATACCGGAACATTCACTTTCGTTTCTGTTGATTCAAACTCAAGTGGCTTCTTTAACCCAAGCTCTGGTCCGACTTGTACGAGATAAAATTTTGCATGAGGCACCGGAGACCAGGTCAGCTCTAGTTCGCTTGGGTATTTCTCAAATGCAACTTCATCTGAAAACCTTTCAACAATTTCCTTTGGACTAGTGGATGAAGCCGGAACCACTGATACTCGCAAAGGAACCGTCTTACTCATTTGGCCAACATCTCCATCACTATCCACAGCAGCCACTCGCCAATAATAGGTACCAGGTGACTTTGCATCCCAAGAATACTCAGACATTTTCACTTCTGTTTTGAAAATCACCTTCGTAAATTCCGGCGAATTTGAAATTTCAAGACGATACGAGCGGGCTCCGATGATCGGCGCCCATTTCAGTATAGGCCCACCTACTGATTCTTCGGCAAGTGCCGTGGGAATAAAGAAATCTAAAATCGAAACCATCCATTGACGAAGAACAGCGCGATTGGAATGAAGTTCGTAATCACTTTGGTCTTTCGGCACTTCTGGAGGAGGAAGGAGTGACTTTTCAAACAATTCTAATTTTAATCCACTGCTGTAATCAGTCGTCCAACCCTCATGATTGATGGCGCGGACGCGCCAGTAATAAGTACCCCGAGGCAAGACAAGCTCAGTTTGAGTTTGATCAACGAGCTTCGATTCCTTCAAAGAATTCCTAGAAAAAGAAGGATCGCTCGACACTTCAATGCGGTATTGTTTTGCCCCACTTACCACTTTCCAATTGAACTTAATTTGCGAGTCTTTAGCCGAAATTGACTGCCTACTTGGATTCGAGTCAGCTGACACAATCGGTGCAGGCGCAAAGTAGCGTCCTAAGATTTCGAAAGAAGAGGACTTACTCCACGAAAGTTTTTCATTTCTCGGGGTAATCACTCTCACTCGCCAAAAATACTGCCCAATGCTGAGTTTCTCCGTTTGTATTTTAAAATCACTGACCTCATTTGAGTAAAGAGGAGTGAGAAATTGCGGTTCACGTGAGACTTGCACTTCATATTTCTCGGCCTGAGCTTCGTCTTGCCATCGTAACTCCACCGGTGTTCCTAACGGTGACTCCACTCGCTCATCTTGGTCTTGAATTTCTAAGAAATATTGATTTCCAGGACTAGGATTTAAAAGTTGAGGCGGAACCACAGGCTCTACTGGAGTGCTCTTTGGCTGAATATAAGGTTGAATCGGAGTTATTTTGTCATCAGCAGACAATTGAACTTGTTGGTTTGTGTCGACGTTCAAGTTTTCATTTTTGGTGCTCACCAGCGCCTGGCCAGATAAAACTGCGATTTGAAGTGCGCCTTCTGAAGTGGGCACCATATGAAAACGGGTGTGATTACCGGTGATTTTACGAATCACTCCACCGCTAGAAATATTGAGAGTAGTATTTGGACCTAAGAAACCGCTCAGTCCTCCCAATTTTAAATCAAGGTGGGTCAATCCAAAATCGGTAGTCAACCTGACGAGACTATTCGGATCAATCGAAAATTCGGTGCCATTGAGAAACTTAATATGCACATCTGAGCGATCACCTGTATACACGCTGTCTGCCTGAAAAAGATCTTCACGGTTTCTCAGATCTAACCACGCGAGTTCACTTTCTCGCCGGCGTCTCACATCGCTCTCGGCTCGAGTGACCTGAGCAATGACCTCCTGATTTTGCAAAGGAGGGCCAACTCGGAAAAAGTAACGAGAGTCCGTCAATAGAATGACAGATGCAGCGAAGAGTATTCCAGAAATACCAACAATCCACCGGTCAAATCGATAAATATTATTGTGAACTAACATTGCACCTTTGCAAAAAGTGTAATTAATATCGCAAAAAAAACCTAACTAAAGTTTCAAATCAGGTAATATTTTTCTATGCCCAAAGTGAACCGAATTGGCTTTTCCATTAAATACAAGTTATTGATTTTGCTAGTCCTCCTTCCCATTTTTACTTTGGTGCTTTACCTCACACTTGCCATTCGCCTATTTGAGTCCGACAAGATCGCCTACGTTTTTGATTCTAGTGCAGCAGTATCACGCACCTTGGCGAGTCAAACCTCATCTGAAATCCGTGCTTTTACTAGTATTTTGAAACCAATCTTACGCGGCTACCAGGCCTCCACTCGGAAATTTAATCCCATGGCGACCTCACTTTTTGAACAAGCGCCCTCCATTAAGGCAGTTCTTATTGAAAAAATTAATCCAAACGGACTCGCAAGCATTCCAACTGAACTGACCAAAGAAGGGATCAAGTGGAACCCTTCCATCTTGAATCAATTAAGAAAGGTGGTCTGCGCGAAAGGCTTCGCATTTTCTGCCGGTAAAACTGAACTTGAAATTGTGAACGGCCTTTTCTATCTAGCTTCTTGCGAAAACAAAATAGAAATCATCGCCATCGGTCAAGCGCCCGACCTGCTTCAAGCTTTTGGAAAAAAATCGGTTTATTCAAACTATCTACTCGACACCGATGAAGGACAAATCATGGGTCCACCGAATGAGTCAGCTATCGATTTTAAAGCGCTGCCCTTTTTGGCTACACTTACCAAATCAACTTTGGCTGAGACCACATCCAACGTCACCATTCCAAACGGACAAGAGCTGATTGTTTCTGCGGCAAGAATTGGAATTGGAAACCTCCTTGCGATTTCGCTGGTACCGAAGGCAATTGCTCTCAGTGCCGTGGATGCACTTTTGTGGAAGTCGTTTCTTTTCTTAGTCTGCCTGATCTCCATGGCCGTGATTATCAGCGTTTATGCTTCAAATAAGTTAACCTCAACATTACGAGACCTCGATCAAGCGACGGGTAAAATTGCCGAAGGTGACTTCAATATTCATATTGGTGCACGCTCCAATGATGAGGTCGGAAGACTTGCAACCCACTTTAACCAAATGGCCAAAGAAGTTTCGAGATTGATGAGTGAAAACATCAGCAAGGCTCGAATGGAGAAGGAGCTTGAAACGGCCAAAACAGTTCAAGAAACATTGTTCCCCCCGGCGAATGGACAGTGGGGTAAGTTTAAAGTATCCGGATTTTACGAACCCGCAAGCGAATGTGGCGGTGATTGGTGGCATTACGGAAAAGTCGGCGAGAAAATTTTTCTTTGGATCGGAGATGTCACCGGGCACGGAGCGCCGGCGGCTTTGGTCACGAGTGCCGCAAAATCAGCAGCAACCCTGATCGAAGAAATTCCAGCCATTACTCCCGCAGCTGCCCTCGCACTTTTGAATAAATCAATTTATCAAACATCAGGCGGAAAATTAAATATGACTTTTTTCCTCGCTTCCTTGGACCCAAAACTGGGAACACTAACCTACTGCAATGCCAGCCACAACTCACCTTACCTCATTCGTAAGTCGGAAGCACAATTCAGTAAGAAAGACTTTTTACCCCTCGATGAAAATAATAACCCAAGACTGGGCGAAACCCTCACCACTCTATATAAAGAAACAACCATCAAACTCGAAACGGGTGATCAACTCTTTTTCTATACCGATGGAATCCTCGATTTATTGGATAAACAAGGTCAGGCCTGGGGAGAACGCAATTTTTTTAAGGCCATAGTATCTAATTTGAATCAACACCTTGATCCGGAAGCGTGTATTTCAGGCATCCACAATTCAGCTGAAACATTTCGTGCTGGAACTGCACTGCAAGATGATGTGACGTACTTTCTCTGTTCTTTCGGAGGAACAGCCTAATGAAAGTGCTTCCTACGTCCAACATCCCCAGCACTTTATCGACAGCACTGGGCGAAATCAATGATGAAGATTTGGTGATTTTCAACTCACTCGACTCCCTGAGTGACGAAGCAGCTAGCAAAATTGATGCAAAAAGAAGCGTTTATTACTCAGAAGGCTTATCGGCGGAACGAGTCCTTTCACTTGCACTCACTCAAGGCTTTCAACACATCGTCCAGGGCGAAACCAGTTCCTTAAAAACTGAAATTGAAGCTGCATCTAAAATTCTCAAAACTCCTCAGCAATTTTTTAGCGATCCACTTAAAATAATTCTCAATCCAAGTACGGCTGATCTTTTTTCTTTCGAATTTTCTTCGTCAAATCAAAAGCAAACGCTGCTTGCCGAATTTGAGAAATATTTGGGTCGTGTAGCCGGCACCACTACGGTCCATTCATCACTCATGCGCATTGCCGACGAACTTTTTACGAACGCCATTTTCAATGCCCCCGTGGATTCATCGAGTAACTTCAGGCACGCAAGCACGCCCCGGAACCTCGAGGTCAAACTCTTAGCAAATGAAGTAGCAACTTTCAGTGCAGCATACAATCAAGAGTGGATTGCGCTCAGTTGTTCAGATCCTTTCGGATCACTCGATGTAAAAAGTTTATTAAAACATGTTCGTGAATGCTACGACCGGGGATTATCACATTCAATCCGCTCTACCGGTGGTGGTGCCGGAATAGGTTGTTATTCAATCTATGAACTCAGTTCCGCCTTTTACGTCGGAGTAAGTCCTACGCTAAGAACCGTTTTAGCTTGTAAATTACCGCTCAGACGAAGTTCTAAAATCAGTGAAAATGCCCCAAAAAGTTTACATATTATTGACCTTATCAATCAGCAGAATCAAGGAGTAGATCATATGAGTCCTCTTAAAATTGAATCCATTGCAGGCGCCTCCCAGCCCACCTTAAGTCTTCAGGGAGATATCAATGAAGACTCTGTTTTCTCTCAAGTGATCCTCTCGGATCAAAAACAGACCATGCTCGATCTCTCAGGGGTAAAAAGCATAAATTCTTGCGGTATCAGGGAATGGATCAGGTGGATCAAAGCTACCCCTGGAAGCTCTAAATTGATCTTAAGCCATTGCCCCAAAGTGGTGATAGACCAAATCAATATGGTAGACGGATTCTTGCCCAAGGGCGCACAAGTAAGCTCTTTTTATGTTCCTTACTATTGTGAACCCTGTGAGAAATTAAAATCCGTACTTTTTAGCAAAGGAAAAGAATTTGTACAGAGTAAAGTCACTCCGCCTGCACAAGTTCTTTGTGATCACTGTCAAAAACCCACTGAGATGGACGTCATCGAGACAAAATATTTCAAATTTCTTCAGGCAATACAGGGATGAATTACTCTGTCTTTGATTCGCTCCTCGACACAGTGCTGGTTCTCGACCATGAAAGACGAATCGTTTATTTCAATGAGGCGTGCACCACTTTACTTGATTTACCACGGAAGCGAATTAAACCAGGAACTCCTTGTTTCGATTTGATCAAGTTCCAAGCATCCGACCTGTATTGCATGCCCGAAGGGACTTGGGGGGAAAATGAAGCGAGCCCTTACCGAGAAGTGAGCTTCACCTCGGCCAGCGGAAAACTAGGCCAGGTTCAAATTTCAATTCAACCGAGCACACCCGGGATTTGGATTGTCTATATGCGTGACGTGACACTTGAACAAGCCCTGCATATTAAATACCGAACGGAATTGAAAAAGAAGGAAGACACACTCCTTGAGCTTCAAAAAGCACACGAAGCCTTGGCAGATCATTCTAAAAACTTAGAGAAGACGGTTGAACTTCGAACTTCAGAAATTCGCTCAATTAACCTATTCTTAAGCGCCATTCTTGAAAGCTTGGGCCAGGCGTTTCTTATCTTTGATCGATCAGGTATTTGCCAACCCGTTTATTCAAGAGCGTGTTTGTCACTTCTTGAGCAAATTCCTGCACATCAAGCAATTTGGGATGTTCTAAAACTGAAAGAAAGTGAAGCGATCAGCCGCTTTCAAACCTGGATTCAACTACTTTTTGAAGAGCGCTTACCCTTTGAAGATTTAGTAGAGCTTGCCCCAAACGTATATCCTCACTCAAAAGGACTTTTGATTGCACTTGAATTCTTTCCGATGCGCGACCACTCTGGAAAAATTGAGGGCGTTGTCTTAGTCGCAACAGATAAAACAAGGGAGCACGCTGCCGAACTTGACGCCGAAAAAGAGCGTGCCTATGTTCAAAGTATCGTGCGCATTGTAAAGAGTAAGCCTCAATTCTTGGCTTTTATCAGTGAGACTTTGGCAATCATTTCAGATTTACAGAATAGGAAATTAGACGTTCCAAGCACGCTTCGGGCTCTTCACACCATAAAGGGAGGAGCAGGCACCTTTGCGATTCAAAATGTTCAACATCTTACTCATACCCTTGAACAGCAATGGGCCTCATGGGCTCAAACGCACCCCTACACCGCTCCACCTGAAAGTCTCTTCTCCGAATTTCAAAAACTTCGAAATGAAGTAAAATGCTTTTTTGAAGCCAATCAAGAAATTATCGGACGGAATTTAGATAATCTAGAGAGACGAATCGATCTTTCAGCGACGATTCTCATGGACTTCTATACCCAGCTAAAACGTCTTCCCGGCAACGAAGAGCTTAGTGCACTTTTTTTGGACCAATTTATCAAACTGCCTATTTACTCGCAATTTTCTCAGGTAGACTCGATTGTTGAGGAATTAGCGAAGGCACAGGATAAGAAAATGAAACCCGCAGTTTTTTCTGGCGGCGAACTCAGAATTAATGTGGATCCTTACCGGGAGTTATTTTCCTCGTTGATTCATATTTATAGAAACTGTGTTGAGCATGGTATTGAAAAGCCAAACGAACGACTAGAGGCAGGAAAGGATCAAGCAGGGCTACTGAGCTTCAGCTTTACTCTTGATCCTGTCAGTGGTGACCTGCGCATAGTCATGATTGACGATGGCGCAGGAATTAATCCGAACAGAATTCGCGAGAAAATGAAGGTTCTGGGGAAACAGAATTTAATTGTAGATGAAACGGACGAGCAGGTAATCCAACATATTTTTGATCCGGGTTTTTCTACACGTGATCTGATTACTGAACTATCGGGGAGAGGAATTGGAATGGATGCGGTAGCAGCGGCAGTGAAAAATCTAGCTGGGGAAATTAAAGTGGAATCCAAGATCGGGTTTGGAACAAAATTCACAATTCAAGTACCAATTTATTCCACTTAAGGTTGATTTGTTTTTTGCCACAATTGTTCCATTTTTTTCTCAATCACCTCTAAGGTAAATGGCTTAATAATAAAATTATCGGCACCGAACTTAAGCGCCTCAAGAACGTGCGCTTTCTCATTCCTGGTTGTTGACATAATAAAGGGCAGATGCTGAAACCGCTCGTCAGCTTTCATTTTTTTAAGTAAATCAATTCCGCTACAATTGGGCATATTCCAATCACAAATCACGAGCTCTACGGTAGGCTTCACATTAATTAAAACGTTCCAGGCAATATTGCCTTCGCCTGCTTCAATAAAGTTACTAAATCCCAATTGCTGCAGAACTTGGATGGTCACTTTTCTCATGCTGGTAAAATCGTCGACTACTAATATTCTAGTTTTTGGACTAAACATGATATTCTAGTTTCCTTTCTTTACTCAACTTCGGCAGGTAACATTTCGAGTACTCGCCTTACAATTTCTGGACTGAGAAATTCTGATTTTGGACCCATTGAAATTTCTCCATAAATGACCTTCAAAGCTTGAACTGGCGAAATCCTAGCCTTTCCGGGCTCAATGGAAATGAGATAGTCTATACGATCCGCTAGAGAAATGAGTTGGGCCTCGATATTCATATTTACTTCCGTCAACCCTTTTGGATGACCGCTTCCGTTTGGTGATTCGTGGTGCTGAAGGATGACTTCAAGAACTCGAGGCGCAAGAACCAACTTACGGTTTTTAATGAACACACACGAGAACTCTGGGTGGCGTTGATAGTTCTTCAAATCTTGAGGTGTCCACACTGCTTTTGCTTTATTCAAAGTATCAGAAGGGACATTGGCCATGCCGCAATCATGCAAGAGTCCGGCAATTGCAAGATCTTCCGGTTTTCCGATGCCAAGTCGGGCGGAAAAGATACTGGAATACAACGCCACATTTGCCGCATGAGTATAGGCTTCATACGGTTCCCCTGCCCAAAAAAGGAAAGGAAGAAACCAATCTCCCTGTTCCGGTTGCAAAATGTATTCACTCACAATTTTTTTCAATTCTTCCGTGAGCGCAAGACCTGTTTTTTCTGATGCAACAATAGAGGAGTTAAAGAATTTGCTGAAGAACTCGC
>CAIMWN010000147.1 GCA_903845155.1 Oligoflexia bacterium | reverse complement strand
TCATTTAGGTCAGTTTTGGGTATTGTTGAAACACTAATAGGTGGAGCTACGTTTTGTACGTGAGGAGCACTGCTGCAACTAGGTAAGAATACGGAAAACTGGACGAGAAAAAGAAAAATGGGGGATTTCCGCATTTTATTATTCTAACAAAGTTTGCGTCGATCACCAAACTTATCTATTTTTTAAAAATCACCTGGCTGGTCATGGAACGAAAGAGGGTGCTTTCAGGAATCCAGATGTAACCCTTTTCACACTGCAGGCGCGCATCATAGCCGTTACATCCTTCTCCGTATGAGTTTTTGATTAAATAATGACATTGGTTTTGTGTCTCATCGTATTTTCTGCCATAAAGAAGCACCGTGTGTAGGCTACCCAAAACATTAACTGGTGCATCAATACCCTTCAGTATTTTACTATAGAAATCAATGGAGACTGGATTTTGTCGATCAAAAGATTGATTCATTTTTTGAAAAATGCGTTTTGAGCGAAATTGCATGGTGACATTCAAAGGACCTGGGAATGGTTTTCTCTCATCCTGACACACTGTCTTACGAAGGTTTTCTAGAATTGTCCCCTTATTACTATTCTTCATGAGATCAAAAAACACATCTTGGTTCACCTGGTTAAATTCATAATAATAGGGGAGATTCGACGATGAAGCATAATTGCCTTTATGAACTTTTTTGAGCATTTCAAAAATATCCATGGCAGCAGTGAGTACTTCAACTTTGGTCTTCTCGCCAGTTGAGCTCACTTTGGTCCATTCTTCGGAAGGGAGGATGGATTCAGGGCAATAGCCTTGAGGCAGAATAGACTGCACCGCAAACTTTAAGAAGCCGGTTTGGTTGGGTTCTTTACGAGCTTCTTTATTGAAGATTTTGGTAAAGAACGACGTGAATTTTGATAAATTTGATTTGCTATAATTGATTGCTATATCGGCCGCGGATAATTGTTCTGGTAATGAATAAGTGAACTGGAGGTAGTCAGCAGCTGAATGAGCAAAACACCAGCCAATTTCATGCTGATTTCGCATTTTGAGCGGAAAATCTTCTCTAAAATCCACCGAGCCGCATTCATTTTGTGGAGTCTCAATGTAATGAAAAAGGCCGGCGTGAGCATTGGTGTTTACAAAGTAATGGGAGAAAAATAGAAAAAGAGCAAAGGCTCGTGTAATGCGAATCGAAAATTCTGTCATGAGTTCTCCTGGGGGCACCGTGAAAAAATGATCACTAATAAATACCTAATATTAGTTTAATGGAGCCCCAGAGAATTACATTAGACAAATGTCTGACGGTATTTGGAAAACTACAGTGATTGCAAAGTGGGAAAAATTTTCCCGAGCATCAGAAGCGAAGAATTTTGATAGTCGATTTCGAGGACTCTTTGGTAATTGTTTTTTTCGTAAAAAGTGACGTTTCTTGAAAACGTTGAAGTGATTAAGTGTACGCCCGGCGATCGAGATGCTGTGAGCGCCCGTTCAAATTCAGCGATGAGAGATGATCCTGTTCCCTTTCCTCTAGCGGCTTGAGTGAAATTAATGTGGAGATGGGAGGGATAGCGCTGATCAATATGGCTTCTAAACAGTTCGAGGTAGGGATGTAACTCGTAATGTTCTTTTGTTGTGACCGGAGTGCCAACGAGATAGCCTAAAATGTTTCTAGGAATAAAAGTCCCCATCTTATTTTGATGTGTATTGATTGCTGCAGTTGTCGTTGATTCGGTAAGGTTTTCTAGGTCTGGATTTAGCGCGAGAAAACAAAAAGTAGGATTTTTGAAGTAAACCCCAAGGTAGCGGTACAAAAAATTATGTCTATCTTCGACTGAAGCAAATGTTTTTCTAGTGCTGGTTTCAAAAAAAATCGCTTCAATGGATTCAATCACCTCAACGTGTGCTACTTTCGGCAAGCTTTCTAGTAGTGAGGCAAGAGAAATGATCATTGACGACATAGAGACAGTCTAACTGATTGAAGTCTGAGATGCGAGTGCTGACTCAACAAAAAAACCCCCAGCCAAATGAACGGCACGGGGGTTCTTAAATTTAAAATTCACTGTCCAAGGTACTTTCGCCGCGAATATGTTTCTATCCTCATTTGTTGAAGATAAAACAATCCTCGGGGAAAATTATCCTGCTAAAAACTCCATCGCAAAATAAAGTGCAAGCGATAACAAAACACCAAAATGAATGACACCGCCAAGCTTTTGCATGGGACCCATTTTTCCCTTCATTGCATTAAGTTGGAGCAAGCCAACGATAATTGCGTAAGTACACCAGTAGGGTACTAAGCTTTTCTCAGGTGAAAGAACCAACGGAAGATGCGAAGCCGCACCCATGAAGAACAACATTGGAATTGAAAAAAGTGTATTCGTACGTGACGCTACCGAAGCCCGTGCGGCAAGGTCTGCAACGCCTGGTATAGCGGCTTCACCTTTTGCAGTTTTGATCGCATTTTCAATCATGATTTTATTGTTTGGCCAAATGAGCAACCAAACGTTGAGGAACATGAGTGTTCCTAAAATCCCACCACTTAAAATAATGGTTCCCCAAGCAGAAGTTGCGATGGTGCTACCTGCAGCTCCCATCTTGTGTCCGATCATTCCCCAACCACTTAAGAAAGTGAACATCGCTCCCCAGCGAAACCAAAACATGGTTCGTGGTGAAAGTTTTTGAAGTACTACCGACTTGGTTGCTGCGTCGGCCTCACCCATGAAGGCCATTTGTGAAAAGTTGAAATAATAAAGATGTCCAATCCATAGGATTCCAAAAATATAGTGAACCCATCTCATCCAAAACTCTGCTGCAGCTCCTGAAAATAACGTCATGACACTCTCCTTTTGATTCCTGAAAATACTTGCTTTTCATTACGTTAGCATGGTTTTTTTGGGAAGCGCATTTCTTTTTTTTAACAAAATGGCATTTTAAAAACGAAGAAGGAGCCCCCTCATTGTGATGATCTCCCTCTTCGGTCAGAATAAATTGTGTTAAATTTGTGGGTCCGTCTGAGCTGAATGGTGAGAAATGATTGTATTAAATTCAAAGTCTCAACAACGAAGCAACCAATGTTACTATTTGATTTTTAGTGTCGCATGTTTGTTAAAAAGACGATTCAAGCGAAACAAAGTAACGGTATCCACTTTATTGATTTCATTATTTTTGTTTGTAGCCTGTTCTGCAACGCTCATCACAGGTGCAGTGGCTTGAGGTCTAAGACCGGTCAGTGCTGTCGGCGGAGTAGGGGTGCTCGTTGTCGGAGCAGACCTTTTAACAAATACAGCAACACCATTTTGTCCGGCACTTGGACCGCTGAATAATCCACCGACGCCTGTAATTTCAGTTGAGAATGGAAAATTGAAAAAGATATTGAGTGGAATAGGAACTTTGGTCATAATGCTGTCGAATGCTGGAATGGCAATGGCAGCCCCAATGAATAGGTCTTTATTTAGATCTCCGCCCAAATAAATTTTGGAGCCAGTCAAAATTGGAATGGCCGCTAATGCAGCATTTTGTGCACCTAAAAGAATAGGAATTTCTCTACCATTAGGAAGCGTTTGCCCTAATGCTGGATTTAGTTTGGCGACCTGACTATAATCAATGGAGACGGAAAGACTGTTACTATTGTCATTTAAATGTTGAAGGGTCAATTGACCAATGGGCTGAAGTGTTTGTGGGTTGAGGACTGGAACTTGTAAGTTTGGGAAGCTTAAGCTACCCATCAAAATGATGGCTTCCATATTTACATAAGTGTCGCTATTGATTTGAGAAGTGCTGACATCTACCCCTTTGATGGCCAAGTTTTGATTAGATCCACACGCAGAAAGTGATGAAACAGCGACAATACTTAAACTAGTTAAAATTGAATTTCGATAAAACATAAAGCAGGTACTCCTTGTAACAGCCGCCGGGATCAGTCCCGACATTTGCCTGTCGGAAGTTGACTCGCTGCGCGTTTAGGAAAAAAGTCAAAAGAGCGCCGACAGGGGGCGTGGTTTTTATTTCTTTAACAATAATAAGGAGTTAAATTAGGTTTTTTTAAGCCTTTTTTGGATCTCGGCAAAGAAATCGGCCACTTCATCTTCATGTTTTTTCTTCGCTTCTTCCGACTTGAAGTCGGGAGTAGATGATTCATCTCTTTCAAGGAGAAGATCTTGAGGAATATCGTCCAAGAAACGGCACGGATTTCGAGGAATCGCTTTCCCATAGCGAATTCTGTTTTTTGCACGCACTAAAAAAAGCTCATCGCGTGCGCGAGTAATCCCAACATAAAATAGTCTGCGCTCTTCAGAAAGGTCAGTTCCTTCGTCAATCGTTCGTTGATGAGGGAGGCAGCCGTCTTCGAGACCCACTAAGAATACAACTGGGAATTCCAAGCCTTTTGCACCATGAAGGGTAATTACGGTAACTGCGTTTTGGTTATCCTCTTTTTTATCTTTATCGAGCTCTTCTTTTGAATTCAAAGAAAGTTGCGAGAGATAATCTTGAATTACCGCTTTGCCAGTTTGGTGGAGTTCTGGTTGAGCGACCGGAGCAAGTTCAAACATGCCGATGGCGCTCGCGAGTTCTTCCAGATTTTCAAAGCGACGTTGTGCTTTGACTAAATCCTCTTCTTCTCCCTGGAGTGCTTCTTTCACTCCGATCTGCATGAGACTGTCTTTTGCCCATTCTGAAATCAGACTCAAAAATGTGTCTTCTTGTCCTAGAAAATTTTGCCGTTCAATCACGGCAAGCGAGGTATGAAGTTTGTCGATGAGGCCCAGAAAGGAGGAAATTCCTTTTTTTGCACGGTCAGTGAGCGCGGCCTGAACTTCATCACTCTTAAGGGCGTCGTAGAATGAAACCTGATGGTTGAGTGCATGTAAATGAACGAGCTCTATTGAGGACTTACCTATTCCGCGCGGAGGCCAATTGATGACTCGTCTTATAGAAGAGTCATCTTGAGGGTTCACGACGAGTTTCCAGTAGCAGAGGAGGTCTTTGACTTCCTTGCGATCGAGAAAAGACATTGCTCCCACGAGCTTGTAAGGGATTTGATGTAACCTGAGTGCTTCTTCAAAAATTCTCGATTGAGCATTTGATCGATAGAGGATGGCGTAGTCCTTCCAATTCTTGATAGGCTGATCTTGCACTCGCCGCATAATTTCATCAGTTACCATTTGGGACTCAGAGCGATCGTCTTCGACAGCAACCATGTGAATGGGGGAACCCGGGCCACGCTCCGACCAAAGGTCTTTTGGATGGCGCTTGCTGTTCTTTGCAATGACTTCGTTAGCGGCTTTAAGGATAATCTCAGTACTACGATAGTTTTGACTTAAGGTAATTCGTTTTGTGTTGGGAAAATATTGATGAAACTCCAAAATATGGCTAGGATCCGCACCCCTCCACGCATAAATGGATTGGTCGTCGTCGCCCACTACGCAAATATTATGATGGGTTGAGGTCAAGGCTTGAATCATTCTGAATTGTGCTGCGTTGGTATCTTGATATTCGTCCACCAAAATATATTGAAACCGTTCTGAAAGTTTTTGTCGGACATCTGGATGTTCTTCAAGGAGGGTAACGGTATTGGAGAGCAGGTCATCAAAGTCCATTGCGTTTTGGAGCTTGAGTCTTTCTTGGTAACGAGGAAATACACTTTGGACCGCAACAGAATAGTCGTCGTAAGAAACTTTGGGGCCCTTCAAGGTTCCAAAAAAACGATCGGCACCATCGCCACTTAAAAACCGGTTCTTTGCTTGTCCGATTTGAAACAAAATCCAAGATGGGTCGAATTTTTTTGAATCAATGTTAATGTATTTGAGGATTTCCTTCACAATTCCCTCTTGATCGCTCGTGTCAAGAATTGAAAACTCGGAAGTGTAACCTAGGCGAGGCGCAAACTCTCGGAGGATGCGAACGCATAGGCTGTGGAACGTGGAAATAATGAGACCCTTGGATGCGCCGGAGCCCGCAACTTTAGTGACGAGAGCGTTTACCCGATCTTTCAGTTCGCTCGCCGCTTTGTTGGTAAACGACATCCCTAAAATCCGATGGGCAGGAATATTTTTTTCCGCAATCAGGTAAGCGATTCGATGGGTCATGGTGTTTGTCTTGCCGCTTCCAGCTCCTGCGAGGATCAAAAGGGGGCCATCCACATGCAAAACGGCAGTGCGTTGCTCTGAATTCAGGCGGGATAAATCGAGTTTTTTGGATGGTTTTTTAGATTGAACTTCCATGTCCGTCTGACAACCTAACAGAGAGCATTTCATTTCGCAATCTTGCATTTGAGTTAGGGAGATGCGAGGCTACTGGACATGAAGTCATACCTCGATCTCATGCAAAAAATTATGAAGGAAGGGACTGCAAAGCAGGACCGTACCGGAACTGGAACTACGAGTCTGTTTGGTGGGCAGCTGCGTTTTGATTTAAATAAAGGGTTCCCCCTCGTCACCACTAAAAAAGTTCATTTGAAATCAATCATTCACGAACTGCTTTGGTTTTTGAAAGGTGAGACTAATATTGCGTATTTGAAAGAAAATGGTGTGTCGATTTGGGACGAATGGGCGGACGAACAAGGAAATCTTGGGCCCGTTTATGGTTCTCAATGGAGATCTTGGAAGTCCACCGATGGACGGACGATTGATCAGATTTCGCAAGTGATTGATCAAATCAAAAAGAACCCGGATTCAAGGCGGCTGATGGTGAGTGCTTGGAATGTCGGTGATTTAGATAAAATGGCATTGGCGCCCTGCCATGCTTTTTTTCAATTTTATGTGGCAGACCAAAAACTTTCATGTCAGCTATATCAAAGATCAGCGGATTACTTTTTAGGCGTACCGTTTAATATTGCGAGTTATGCTTTGTTGACCATGATGGTGGCTCAAGTATGCGAATTGAAACTCGGTGATTTTGTCCATACGTTCGGAGACCTTCACCTTTATTCAAATCATATAGAACAGGCTAATCTGCAGCTTTCTCGTGAAACGCGTCCTCTGCCTCAGATGAAAATCAATCCACAAATAAAAAACATTTTTGAATTTACATATCAGGATTTCGAGCTCGTGGGATATGACCCTCATCCTGGAATCAAAGCTCCGGTTGCAATATGAATGAAGTACCCTTGAAAGTAGTTGCAATTGCTGCTGTTGCCAAAAATGGAGTGATTGGGGTCAACGATGCTCAAGGCAAGGGCGAGCTTCCTTGGGAAATACTTGAAGACATGAAGTTTTTCAAAGACGTAACGCGAGAACAGATCGTAATTATGGGGCGAAAAACTTTTCAAGCACTGGGAAAGCCGCTCCCTAAAAGAGAAAATGCGGTAATTACGCGCGATGAAAAGTGGAGTTATCCGGGGGTGCGTGTATATCACGAACTGAAAGCTGCGATTGATGATCATCAAAATAGGTTTAAGGGTACGAGCAAAATTATATTTGTCATTGGTGGGGCCGAGATTTACTTACTATCCCTGCCTTTGGTCGATGAGGTTTGGCTGACTGAAATTGAATCAGAAGCAGTAGGTGATACCTATTTCCCTCTCTTTAAAAATGGAGTTTTTGAGGCAGAATTTGCTGAGTTGGAGAGGGTTCCAAAACAAGATCAGGACAATGCTTATCAATACTCCTTCGTAAAATATGCACGAAAAAAATAAACTGGAGTTCAGTCAAAAACAGATTTCCATCCTGTCTGAGTTAGGTCTATATGTGTTGGCGATCGTCACCCTGATGTCAAAGGCCTGGGAGTCGACTCTTCAAGCCATGGATTCTTCTATTCACGCGAGACTTGCGCTTGAGGTCACTCGAAACGGATTAATTCCTTCGCTTCCGATGCCGAATTTTAATGATCATCCCTTTACTTTGTTTTATCTGGTGGGGCAATTCATGCGATGGGTGGGAGCGGAAGCGTGGTCTGCGCGCTTTATTCCTTCGTTGTTTGGCGTGCTCTGTGTGGTAATGGTGGTGAAATTAGGAAAGCGATTTTTTTCCGAACGAGTGGGTTTTTTTGCAGGCCTCTTTTTGCTTTTCACTCCACTCTTCATCCAGTTCTCGGCTCGGTTTCAGCTTGATCCTGCCATGATTTTTTTTATGGTCCTCTCCTTTTATGCTTGGATGAGCGGGAAACCTGTCTTAGCAGGGCTTGCCAGCGGTGTGGCAGTGATGATGAAATCTCCGGTGGGGTTTTTGTTGCTTCCCTCTGTGGTAATTTCTGAGGTTTTTTTGGCAAGAAATATTTCGCTGAACAAAATACGGTCAATTGCAGTTTGCTTAATCGCTGCGCTTATTCCTCCTCTTGCTTTGTGGGCTCTTGCGGACTTGATTTCACATGAGCACCTATCCGCCGATTATTTTGGACGACAAGTGCTGGGCACCGCTGTCGAGGGGCGGAATGGCGCTCAAGTTTTTGAGCCATTTTATTTCTTCGGAACCGTGCTCTCCCAAAACCGCATGTGGAAATGGTTATTGGCGTTGACTGTTTTTACCATGGTATTGCTCAGGCATAAAAGGATCAAGTGGTGGAATCCTGAACTGAGGCTCATTGCGGTAGCATCGCTCATCATGATTTTTGTGATTTCGTGTATGAAGTTTAAATTTCCGCACTATTTCCTCCCAGCCTTTCCATTTCTTGCGCTCATGACAGCCAGAATTAATGATTTGTTTTTTGTTTACATCGAAAATGCGATCAGAAGAATGGTGCTCGGGCTTGCGGTGGTTGCACCATTAGTGCTTTTAGTTTTTCCGTTGAAAACTGCGCCCGAGATGTTTCCGGCGTTAAGGAAATTTGCTGCATTCATTCAAAGCGAAGGAGTAAGAAGTGATCGAGTATTATTCATCGTGCATGAACAGCCCTATGGTTCAGTGGGTGATTATTTTGTTGAGCTTTCATTTTATGCAGATCGAAAATTTTTAAGTTCTCCGTGTGGAGATGCGAATCAATTCATGGCGAAGACCTTGCCAGAGTGGATCATTACCTCAGGAAAATCGCCCAGGGATTGCGTGAGTGACGAACAATTGAAGGCATTTCCCTTCCAAATTAAACTCGGCAATCAGTTCTTGCTTGGACGCAAGGTGGCCGCCTCTTCGGTCGTCGATTTGACGCCTTTGTATCGAGAGCTGAAAGCGCCTATCGATGGAGTTTCTTCAAGTTTGCCCCAAGATTTACCCTTTCGTTATTAAAAAATCCCAAAATTCCTGGGCTAAAAAAATCAATCATTTCAATATATTAAACATGTATGTGTAAAAAAGCGCATTTTTAAAATTTTATTGTTGAATAATTAAATTAAACATGATTAGTTGAGCCCACTTCAGGAACGGTGCTTAAAGAAATTTTGAATTCGAAATCAAAATTACGAACAGAACAAGACCCGAAGGAAGAGTTTGAGAGAGTTAGCGTTAATGAGAGAACAAGAAAAGTTTTAACCGACCGAGTCCAGGATTGGAACGAGTCATTCGAAAGAGAGAGAGCAGTATGAAGAGAGGACGCCCAAAAGGGAAATCAACAGATAAAAGATCATTCGGTCCATTAGGAGACCTTATCCGCAAGAAACGTCTGGATAAAAATCTAGGCTTACTTGATGTAGCGAAGGCAGTAAAATGTTCAGTACAGTTTGTATCAAACATTGAACATGGCCGTGCTCCATTACCTTGGGAAAAAGCAGAGAAGTTAGCAACTTACCTTGAGATCCCAATGGATGAGCTCCAAGCCGCAAATCTTTCTATCCGTGCAGACTTCAAAAGTTTCATGGCAACGTCTAAGGGTAAAAAGGTGGCTAAATCAAACACCGCTCTTGGAAACGTAAAAGATGCAGCAAGCGTTGTTGCAGTGAGTGCACAAGATTCACAATTGAACGACATCATTCGCATGTATCAAGCAGTGCCTATGGCGAATCGCAAAAAGTTTTATACTGAAGCGAAGAAATTACTCGAAACTATTTAATTTCAAGCCCGCAAGGTTTGTGATGAAAAGACGCGATTACCGTAATGGTTTTTGCGTCTTTTTGCGTTGGCGCACTTTGTTTTTTGTGTTCGGCGCTTTAAGAAAGATTACTTTGCTCCTGGGGACTCTTAAAGTCGCAAAGCAATCTTTCTTAAAGTGCCGAACACAAGATGCATCATCATCAACGCAAGAAGGCGCAAAAACCATTACGCCCATCGTGTCTCGCTGGTCAGAGGAGTGGAGAAACCGCCTCGGTATTGAGTCTGAGACGGTTTGAAAATGCCTCTTAATGCGCTTTTGAGTTGGATGTACATCTTGGAAAAAACACGGGATTTAATGGCCAATCTTTCAATGAGAGTTAGCTGCCGGCTAGTGGAGTTCTTTCCAAGAGCACTTTTAGTTTTTAAATGTTTACGAGCAAAAGGTGCCCGCTAGACCAGTGGCGTGTCATTTTTTTGTAGGCTCTATTTAAAACCTTTTAGAAAGCGGACTTGCGACTTGACGCTTTACTTCTATATTGGCTCAAGCATAATTAACTAATGGCTCCAAAGACTTTACAAGTAGGCCTATTTTTAACCGTTTTCACTCAAATCGCCTGCTCCACTCACTTGTGCAAACGAGACCCCGCACAACAGGCCATTCAATTTGATCCAAGCTTAATCAAGCCTTACTCACCCGAGTTAGAGAAAACAAATCCCATCAACTCTCCCTTTGTGGTCTACTTTCAGCACGAGAAAAAGGACCTGTCTTTTCTTGCATCGAAGCACATTTCTGTCCGCGAATCCCCCAATCTTCGCGAACACCCAACCTTCAAAACAATCACGCAAACTTTTGCCGACCATAAACCAGACGTGGTAATTATCGGCGGCGTTCCCTCGGGCGATGAGCTCTCGCCCAAATGGTACGTTCAATACGCGCAAGCTTGTGACATCAAAAACTATGTCGGCTGCGGAGAATCTGCTTATGCTGCTTACTTGGCAGATCAAAACAAAGTTCAATTTACCAATGGAGATCCTTCAGACCTTGAAATTAAACTTGGTTTGAAAGATCTGGGTTTTTCTGAAGAGGATGCACTTAGTTTTTTTGTTGCACGAATGCTCCCCCAACACTTTCGCGAGAACAAAGAGTTTGGAACATCTGATTCTATTTTTAAAAAAACAATAGAGACCGATCTTATCGAGTTACATAATCGATTTAAAAGTGATTTGAATTTTGGATATCAAGATTTTATGAATTGGTTAAACCGACAATCGGAAACTCCAGTGAGTAAACTTTTTTCTGAGCAGGCACTTGCTCCTTTGGATAGTGGGTCACCCATACAAAAAATTTCTTTCCAAGTGGATATTTTAAGAAATCGCTCCTTGCTTAAGCGTATTGAAAATATGGTGAACACCTATGACAGGGTCCTAGTGATTTATGGCAGCGCACACTATTTGTCTCTTAGTCCGGCACTGGAGTCGGTGTTGGGTGTAGGAAAAATGGAAAAGCCTTACTGAACCCTGGCCCATCAAGTTCATCTACAGCCAAAATAGATATCTATGAAATAATGCACAAATCACGCCCACGAATTTACCGGATTAAAGTGCCATTCTTTCAGTTCATCAATTCAATGGTTTCATTGCGCCTACCGCTCGCAAAATCCATAGGCGCAGGCACGATTTAAAAAATGATGATTGATGGCAAATGCCCTAATCTGGAATGTAAAATGCGTTTTGATGTTCATTCGTCTTCCTCTTCTGGTTTTCAAACTCGATCGTCATTCATGTTCATACTGATCCCCCAAATGTTCTGGTGTGGAAGGCTTTGAATCATAATTGTTTGCGACTTAAAGAGTCCCCAGGAGCAAACAATTATGATTCAAAGCCTTCCCCCCCGGTGTTTTTTGGTTTATCAGTATAAACATGAGTGACGATGAGTTTTACCACTTGGATGCAGCCCACACCGACCCCAAACG
>CAIMWN010000146.1 GCA_903845155.1 Oligoflexia bacterium | reverse complement strand
TCAGTTGGGTGCTTTCTACACAGCGCACCGCTTCGAACTTCATGCTCATGCCCTTCGTATTTTGAAGGATTCCACTCGCGCAGAAGAAGTTGTTCAAGATGCCTTTATTAAGGTGATGCTTGCAGCTCCTGAACTGACCTCTGAAGAACACGCAGTTTCCTATCTTCACCGCACTATTGAAAACCTTTGCATTGATCTTTTCCGCGCTGAGGGTCGCCGCCCGAACCTAGTTGTCCTAGATGACGCGCAATCTGAGATCGAAGCTAACTGGCAAGATGCTGGCGATCACAGCCAAGGGATCACTGCTGCCGAAGATGCAGCAATCATTCGCCAAGCCCTAGCGCTACTTTCTCCTGCCGAGCGAACCGCGCTAGTTATGTGGGAGATGGATGGACGCTCAACTGCTGAAATCGCAGCAGAGCTTGGTATCAAAGAATCTTCTGTGCGCCATACTGTTTCACGCGCTCGCACATCACTTCGTAATGTTCTTTCAACACTTGTTATCGATGAAGAGCGCGGACTTACAGCCCTTGATCTTCTCTCTACTTCATATAAGAAGGCAGCAGAACTTGCCCATAAGTCAACACGAGCGGCACTTTCGCTCATTCTTGTGGTCGCCGCATTCCTTGGATTCCACACATTTACGGGCCATGAAGCAAAGAGTGTTGTTGCAACAGGTTCAACCCCTGAAGTTTCCGTGCCGGTACCAACCACTGCGCCTCAAGTTGTCCCAAACCGCAAGCCTGTAGTTGTTTCAGCATCTGTTTCTCGGCAAGCACAGATTGCATCTTTAACTCAGCAACTTCAGTTTGCCCAAGTTGAGCTTGGTGCCCAGGTTGATCTTCTAAATGTTGTAAATGACCTTAATGTTTTTGGACAGAACGCTGCTATTCCAACAGCAGCTTTGACGCTACAGCAACCAAGCACCAATGGAGGTGCTAGCTCAAACTAGATTTCCGGATCTTTGATTTTCACGGTACTGCACGTGCTTACCGCGAACTGAAAAAGAACCGGGATAGATAAGAAAGGCTTCCAAAAGGGAAGTTGGACTTATCGAAAGCCGGTCAAGAAAGACTTGATCGACTTATTGAAAGGAAATACATGTCTACAAAGACACTAAGTAAGCGTATTGCGCTTGCAACAGTAGTTGCACTTGGTGCGGGAGTTCTTTCTCTCGTATCAACAACTTCTGCAAGTGCTGCTACTTACAACGGCGATGGAACTACAAACGCAACAGCTTCAGTTGGTAACTTAAACGTTGCTACCGTTGCGTCAACTCTTGCATATCCATCAGGACCTACCGGTCTAACCACCACTCCAACCGGTGCAACTTCTGTTGGCCTATTGTCATACGGCGATATTGCCGGTGGCAAAACTGCTGGTACAACTCAGACAGCAACAATCCTCAGTACTGGTGTTTTGGAGTTGTATACAACTATCACACCACAGAGTGCTATTTTGTTTAAGTTGACTAATGGAGTCATCAACAAAGATGGAACTACGACATCATTAGCACTTAACGGCGCTCTTAACCAAGCAGCCTTTTCTGGTGCTCCAGGAATGGGTATAGAGAACATCGCAGTTAAGCCTGCCTCAGGCGCAACTGCTTTCACTGTTGCCGCATACACAAGCTCTACTAACGATTCTGCTTCATCACTTCTTGCAGGGTCAAACTCAGGAACTTTGACGCTCATGGGCTACATCACAGTTACAGTAGCTGCATCTAACCTGAGTGGAACAGTTTCAACCACCAACTCAGGAGCTTGGTATACAGGTCTTACTAGCCCTGGTGCTACAACTGTTACCGGTACATTGACATCTGACTCATCGACTCTCGCTAGCCCGGGTTCTATCGGTAATGGTGGAGTCGGTTATCTAGATGTTCGTGCCCGAGATGCTTATGGTTCTGCTCTCTCTGGTGCTGGTTTGTTGCAGGCTACTGCAACCAACGGTGCGCTTGTAAAGTTCTCTGCGGCCCAAGCCTCAGCAGCACTTATTACTCCAAATAGCAATCTAACTGGTTCTTCAGATTTTGTATCTGTACTGTCATCGGGCACTGCTGATGACTATGCGCTTTCTGTAGCACAGCCAGGGTCTGCTCCCCTTACAACTGTTGTCACAATCAGTTGGAATGGAACAGTAATTGGAACTAGGTCATTCACGTTCAGTGGACAAATTGCGAAAATCACTTTGAGCAGCCCACTTAATGGTAAGATTTCAGCTTCATCTGGAAACACAGTAACTATTTCGTATGCTGATTCAGCTGGGAATACTGTCTATCCAACTGCCGCTTACTTCACCCAAGATTCAGCTAGCTTTGGTGGAATCGTCTCAAATACTTCGTTGAGTACAGTTCCATCAGCTACAGCCGTCGGTAAAGTTACCTTTACTTGTGGAACTGTTGCTGGATCAACTAACCTTGATGTGAAGTATACAAATACTGATGGAACTATCATCACATCTAACGCAGTTAAGGTGACTTGTTCAGGAGCTGCAGTTAATTACACAGCTTCCTACGATAAGACAACTTATCACCCAGGTGATATTGCTACTTTGACAATCACATTTAAGGACTCAAAGGGCAATCTTGCAAACGATGTTGACTCAATTACAGCAACTGGACAAGTTGCTGCAATTTCAACAGCAGGCGTTTCAGGAATTGTTGTACCAACTTACCTGGATACATCTACAAATGGAGTAGTTAAGTACACATACTCTGTTGGAACTACAACTGGAACATTTACAAATCCAGTTTCATTCGGTTACGTTGATGCTGCTGCAAAGGCTGCAAGCTTAACCGCTTCTGGTCCAGCTACTGTAACATTGACAATTGCTGATGGCAGCACATCATTGAACGATGTTCTTAAGGGAATTGTTTCTCTTATCGCATCAATCAATAAGCAAATCGCTGCACTTGCAAAGCTTGTTACAAAGAAGTAATAACTTCGCTGTAAAGCTCTAGACCCACTCGAAAGAGTAGGTCACGAAATGGCGGTCCTTCGGGACCGCCATTTCGACATTCCACACCAATTTGCCTACATAGTTCTTTTAGTGAATTGCGTTAGAATTTCAATATGTCAAAACGTGGAGAAACCGTACAAACTAAGCACATTTATTTTCTGCCATTGGTCGTATGCCTAATTGATTTGATCTATTTTCAACCTCTTGCCGATCCGCTTAATCCAATTAAATTCTGGGTTCTTGGCCTTTTGGCATTATTTGCACTCGGATTTATTGCCTCAGATTTCCTTAACATACGATCGGCAGTTCTAGGCGATAGTTCTTTAAAAATTGCAACGGTGCTTACCCTGTTATTCGTCTGCTCTTTATTATTTACGTTTTTTTTCACCGAAGTTAAGAGTATTGGACTAATAGGATTTCATGGCCGCAACACCGGGCTTCTGTTCTATATCTTTCTCTCCGTAATATTTTTGTATACTTCATTAAGATTTGAATTCAATCAGATAAAATATTTTTATATTTCGGTAGTAGCTATATCTTTATTTTTCGGTTGTTATGGGGCGTTACAGCACTTCAATATTGATTTCGTTCAATGGGATGCCCCGTTTAATAAAATCGTATTAACAATCGGGAATCCGGATTTTTCTGCTGCCTTATTAGCAATTTTTATAGCCACAATTTTTCCGCTGGCTTTTACCAAATTGCCTAAATTAAAAAGAGCGATACTTATACTCTTGATTATATTTGTATCTGTAGTTATTTATTGGACAAATGCTAGACAAGGCTCGATTGGATTATTGGCTGGACTATCATTTACATTATTTATTGTGCTCTGGCAAAGAAGTCGAAAGTTGGGAATTGCATTTTCGTTGCTTGGCTTTGGGGTCGGCCTGATTGCAATTTTGGGAACGCTTCAAGTAGGACCATTAAAGGCATATTTATATAAGTCGTCAGTTAACGACCGTGGTTATGATTGGAGAGCGGCATGGCACATGTTTACCTCTCACCCTTGGACCGGAGTTGGAATTGATCGCTATGCTGCCTACTTTTTTAAATATCAAGATTCTAAATATCCCCTAATTTATGGCAATACACAACTAGTAAATAATGCCCACTCTGATTATCTCCAATTCTTTGCAACGGGAGGCATATTCTTGGGCTGCTCCTATATTTTTCTGACTTTATTTATCGGTTGGAGAGCGCTAAAGGTTATTAATTCATTTAAAGATGAGAAACAGATTCTTGTGTCCGGGGTTATCGCAGGGTGGATTGTATTCGTTGCCCAATCGTTAATTTCCCCAGATAACCTATCGGTAACAATTTGGGGTTGGCTCCTAGCTGGCATAATTGTTGCTTTGTCCCTCCCTGAAAATATTATAATGAGGCCGCCGCTAACTCATAAATCAAAAATCAATTCGACTAATCGAGCAAAGGGCTACTCAGTCACCCTAGTGCTAGTACTGACTTTCTTCTTTACCATTGTAGTTCCAATGTACAAAGGCGAGTCGAGGGTAGTAAGCTTTTTAAAAATTAATCCCACCTCGATTAACACATCACAGCTGAGATCAGCTTATCTGCAACTTAGCTCCCAGGCATTTAACACACCGCTATTGTCACCTGACTATAAAGTTCGAATTGCATTTAATATTACGAATGCAGGTCTTGTTGATGAAGGGAAATTATATTTTGAGCAAATTCTTAAGCAAGACCCGAAGAAGTCTGATGCCCCGCAGTTTTTAGCAGAGATATATGAGAGCCAGAAAAACTATCCAGAGGCAATTAAATACCGTGTAGCAACCAGGGAAGTATATCCTTGGAATACGGCCAATCTTTTTGGGCTAGAAAGCGACTACCTTGCAATTGGTGACAAGAACTCGGCTAAAGCCGTACGTGATTCAATAATTGCTATGGCTCCTGGAACCGAAAATGCTTTAAAGGCTGATAAAGCCATTGGTGGGTAACACCTACTCATTAACCATGAGTAGCCGGAATTGATTTCCTCGGACTTTATTTGTAAAATTTTCCTAGCTAATTAGCAGAAAGGTAAAAGAATGAATAGGCGCGTAATTCTCACGGTAATATTTAGCGCGATCGGAATTGCATTAATCGCCTTCCTTCTTACTCTTGGAAATAATGTGAGCGCTCCAACGCCTCCTACACCTGGGGCAGCACCCAGCGCTCCTGCCGTTGTTT
>CAIMWN010000145.1 GCA_903845155.1 Oligoflexia bacterium | reverse complement strand
TTTTTGCGTTTCTACTTCCTTAAACTTTTGCTCCTGGAGCGCGCCAATCTTTTCTTCGCTATCTTTGATGATCATTTCCGCGTTTTTATGGTGTTTGGTTTTAATTTCGTCTTGAGCGGCGTGAATGCTGTTGTTTTCATAAGCTTCGGCAGCGGCATATTTCCGCTTTAAATCATCAATTTTTGCCTGACCAGTCTTTTGAGTGTTTACTTCTTCATTTTGGAGTTGTGAATTTTTTTGAGAGATCACTTCGTGACCAGAGTCGTTCAGGCGTTTCTCCTCTTGGTCGATTTGTCGTTTTAAATTTCTTAAATTATCGTAGTGGTTGATCTTCTCGGCTTGGATGGAGCTTTCAAAGCGGTCTTCCATGGCCACTTTTTCTTGTTCATAGCCCTCTCTTAAGTGCTTCATCTCGCGCTCGTGCGCCTCTTGTGCTTCTTCTTTTTCCGTTTTTTGCGCGCGAAGCTGATCGGATAGATCACTTCGATTTGGAACCTGTGAAGAGATGGAACTCATTGCTTACCTCCTTTCGTGCGCGCCTCACGCAGAGTAATCTTAGTGGCGTGCACTGATATTTTCAAAAAGACTATTCTCTACTATATTAAAATAAGTTTTGATGACTCGATATAAAATTTCTTGCGGAAGTACCTCAATATAGGCTTTTTGTTTGTCAATTGAACCCATCGAAATTAGTTTTTCAATATGATGTTCAACGGCGTAAGCTTCTTGCTCATTCATCGGGCGGGTGGGGATCGTGAAGACACGCCTCACGGTATCTAAATCAAACAGGACGTGATTTCCCTGTGCAGATTGTGATAGTAAATATTCAACAGTATCGAGTTGCTCTTTAGAAACGGTAATCATCCTTGATCCCCTTCATTGCAGAAGTCCCCATCCTAGGGACAAACCGTTAGCCACGGCTTATCTCCAGTATAAGAGAAGATGAAATTAAATTACAACGACAAATTTTTAGCGGCTCCTAATCGCTTTAAAATAGGGTAGGCATCAAAATCCTATCGATTGACGGGGACCCATAATACCCCTCACACTAAATATAAGGTTCAAGGATTGAACTTTGAAATTGAGGAACTTAAGGATGAGCAAAAAACCTCGCAATCCAGCTAAAGAAGCAAATGCAGCCACGGCACCCCGTGGTTCTCAAAAAAATGCGCACGTTCACTGCGCAGAATGTAACAAGGAAATCGCTGCAAAGGACCAAGCTCTTTTTGTAGAAGAAGAGATCGGTAGATATTTTTGCACCGAAGGTTGCATCGTCGCTTACTTCACACCCGAAATTGAAAAGCTAGAAAGAGAATATGGCAAACATGTCTCTGCAAATGACTTAAGCAGTGAAGAGCGCGAGCGCTACGCACATTTGCGCTGGATGACTTTAGAGAAACCAGACGAAGTTTGGCTCGAAAAGACCGCCAAGGGTGATCATCGTCACATCATGATTGCTGAATTCAAGCCTGAAGATAAGACAGTATGGGCAGTGGCCATCTGTTTGATGTTACGGGGTGATCCAAGTTTTCTTTATTTAGCTTTTGTGACCTCAGATCGTTATTTAGTAGATGTTTTTAGAAAAGGCGAAAAATTAAAAGTCATTCGTAAGAATTCTTTAAGCCAAGAGCCTAATGAAACGCCGAAAAAGGAAGCGGAGGTAGGCGAGTCTGATCGCTTAGCTGAATCCTGGACCGAAGCAGATTCGCTTCGTGCGGGAATTGTGAAAGGTCGTCAAGACAGTGATATTGCCGTGGAAGATTTTGGGTTTTATCAGAACTGTTTAGAAGAAACCCTTCAGGAGCCCACAGAACTTTGGAGTTATTTACCCAAGAATTCAAAGCGAGTTTACCATTTTATCCGTCGCTACGAACATGATAAGTCCTTTTGGTATGTGGTAATGGCTAAAGACACTATTGATGAAACACAGATTGAGATTGTGGATGCATTTCCTACGCGTGATGTAAACATGGTTCAGCAGTGCCGTCATGGTAAACAAGAGAATTTAGGTACGAATGAAAAGGGTGAAGAAGAAACCCTGCAGAACTTACCGGAGAATGTCAGAAGGAATGTTCATTAGTTTTTGAATTGTCCGTAGCTAAAATCAAAACCTAATTGATATGCGCATGAAGAGATGTTTCCGGAAGCAATACATTGAGCCATATTGCCGGCATTCGCAGCGTCTACAACGTAGACTGCATTAAACGCGAGTCCACTGAAATTGACAACAATGCCTGGGTTTTGGGTACTGGTACATTGTGATACATAGCGACTTTCAATTGCTGCGTAAGGATTTGAAATATACATTGAGATAACGCCGCTCGATACTTGTGCTGGAAAAATACAGATGTTTGTAATTGCGCTATCACTTTTAAATAATTCGAAGCTGCCTACAGTGGTACCATTTGCACATGCACTATATTGACTTTGCAGACCGCCACTGTTTACAGATGAAACGTTGGGTGAAGCTGAACACTGCTGAGCAGTAGCAATTCCATTTGAACTGGTGGAAGCGTTCGAAACGGCTCCGGTTGAAGGTTGAACCAAATTTCCACATGCAGTCGATAAAAAAGTAACTACAGCAACTGATAATAAAATTTTTACGTTTTTCATAATCTCTCTCCTTGTTTCTCTCTGCCTTTGATGATGCAACGGTGATGCCAAGAGGCGGCCATGAAATGATTATATTTTTAGGCGTGAAGATGCTTAAAGTTTAGACAGCTGTGTATAGAATGAATTCACAATGGAGTTCGTTGAGCAATAGTAAGCCAGCATTCATGGGTCCCACCAGCCACCTTCCCAAAAATCAATGCCTTCGGTGTTGGCCATCCTCTGATTCGCTGTCCTGAAGGCTTCACGGTGTTTTTTTGAGAACTCTTCGAGTTCATTTGCTAGCACATAGGATCGCGTATTAAAAAAATCTCGACCGTAATTAATTAACCTCGACCAATAGAGATCATCCCAAAACTTGCCTATGCGCTTTACATGTTTACGTGCTCCCGTCACTGTAACAGCCACTCGTCCGGCCAGTACCCGGAGGAAGTCGGCCAGGTTTTTGCGCTCCTTTGCTTTCACCATCAGGTGCAAATGATTTCCTACGTTTGCATATTGGTAAACTCGAACCTTAAAGCGGGCAGCGTAGGTGTAGACCATTGCAGTGATTTTTGCCTTATTTCGCCGATGTTGCATTGACCAAAGGCCTTTAGCTCGGTCCGCTCTCAGTACGAGGTGCAGAGGTGCTCTAGGAGAGAAGGGACGTGCTTGTTTGCGTTTCCCCCGAGAGGGCGAGCCGCCATGAGTGGTGCGGGGGATGAAGGAAGATTTGATGCGCGCGCGGACTTTGGAGCCAATCGGTAGCGGTTGATGGAGCGAAAGCTGGGTTTTAGCGGTTTGATGTTTGCTGGTCTTTGTGGACATGTATTTGTTTTATATCATTTTTAATTGTGGGGCAATGTCATGTTTACGAAATTTTAGAGGTGGATCGCGCACAGTGGTGCATGATCCAGAATCGCGTCAGTGCGGACTGACCCAGGGGAGGGGCTGGTGAAGGGAGAGGCGTACGGGGGGAAACAGGATTATTTGCGTTGTTTACGAGAGCTTTGAACGGCGGCGCCGATCATCAGAAGGGTGAGGAGTTGGCAGAGGTGTTGGAACCAAGCTGCTCCGAAAAAAGCGGCAAGGGCCATGAATGGCGAACGAAGGGGGGGGCGCTTTGGAATTTCAGCTTGGAGAATGTCGGCTTTCATCAGTGGGGTGCTTTTGGTGATCTCGCCTGTTGAGTCGATAAAGGTGGTGAAACCTGTATTGGTTGAGCGAAACATAGGTGTCCTGGTCTCGATCGTTCTGAAGATCGTGAGCGCGAGATGGAGGTAGGGTTCTCCATCTTCACCGAACCAAGAATCATTGGTGATATTTAAGAGTGCATCGGCGCCTGAGTTTACGCCACCAGCGGAATGCTCGGGGAAAAGCCCCTCGTAACAGATGGAAGGAGCCAATCCAAAGCTTTCTCCACTTGCATTCTTGACTTGGAAAACCTCAGGGCCGGGGCCATGGCCAAAGAAACCCATATTGGGGAACCAGGTTTTCATCGAGGGAAAGGCATCGGAAAAAGGAAGAGTTTCACCAAACATTAAGAGGATGCTTTTATGGTAAACTTGTTTTTGCGCACGCTTGCCTTGGTACAGAAAAAGTGAATTGTAATCGACGTGTTGCTCGTCCTGATCGTATCCGCCAAACAAAAGAGTGCCGTCGTATTGGGAGGCAAAGTTTTTCAGCGCTATTTCCATGTTTTTGTCAGACGGGGAAAATGCCCGTTCAAACAGTGCTGGGTAGGCGGTTTCTGGCCAGAGGATCGCGTCGGGCTTAGTGGCGTTGCCCTCACTTGCTAGACCCTTCACCGCTTGCTGGCTTAAGTTAAGGTAAGTTGAAATCACTTGTTCGGAAGCACCGACAGAACCGCGTTCTGCTTCTACTTTGAGGAAGTCACCAATATTTGCTTGTATCATGGCGATTCGTAAGCGTGGGCCTTGGGCTGCGGTTTCTGCTGCTTGGTTTACTTGCCTGAGCCGAATGAAGCCGTAGGTATAAACAACTGCGAGAAGAGTGAGGGCAGTAATGATGGTGCGCCGCTGACGATGAATGAATGCAGAGTGGGCGAGTTCGTTGAAAATGAGAATGAGTGCAGTAATAAAGAAAGGGCCGCCGATGTCAGCAGATTGACGAACGAGAGGAGACTTATAAAAAGCATGGCCCGCAGTATCCATGAAAAGTTTTGGGAAAAAAGATTCGATGCCCGCATACAAGACGCCACTCAGGAGTGCCCAGACGAGTGGGTTCCAGCCGGAGGTTGGTTTTAACTCGCGGATTTTTTTTCTGATACAAAAGTAAATGGGAAGATGAAGTTGGCCTACAAAGCAAAAAAGGACCAAAACTAGAAAAGCGGAAAAGTCGTTCAGTCCGCCATATTGCTTTACTGAATGCATGATCCAATAAAAACCGCCGGCACAGATGATGACATTAAAGAGAAAACCAAATAAGAATATTTTCTTAAACTGCGTGAGTATTGAGTCCTGAGTAAACGTTTTTTGAAGGTGATCGAGCGCGAAGAAAATGGGAATAAAGGCAATCCATTGAAGGTATCCCTGATCCCAGGGAGCAAATGAAATAACATAGAGAAAGCCGCTGAGGAGGGTCAGGAGAAGTGCATTGAGCATTTAAGGTGATGATAGCAAAGATCACTATCTTTTCGAAGCAGTTTTACGGACTACTTTCTGTGCAATAGGGCTCTCGATGGCTGGTTTCGAGCTAGGAGCGGTGAGGGCAAGAAGAGCCTTGTGTGCATTCACTTTACCGGCTGAGCCAATTTTACCTTGCAGTGTACTCATTTTGTCAACGCTGCCTACGATCAGGGCCTTCACTTGTGATGGGGTGAGTGCAGGTTGTTTAGAGAGGATCAAGGCCGCGATTCCTGATACAAATGCGGTTGCTTGTGAAGTTCCAGACATTTTACCGTAACGACCACCAGGGAGGGTGCTTAAGATTCCTTCGCCAGGTGCTGCAACATCCACTGACGTTGCTCCCCAGTTAGAAGAGGGGAGAAGTTTGTTGTTAGAATCAATCGAGGCCACACTGATGATATTTCTGAGGCCCTTTGCTTCGTAGGCGGCCGGGTAATAGCGGTTGTCTTCAACATCAGTATCACGATGGTCATTCCCTGCAGCTGCTACAATGAGAACGCCATGTTGTTCAGCTTTTTTCATCGCTTGATATTCTTCTTCAGAATACTCAGGGCCGCCACCTGAATAGTTAATGATCTTAGCACCGTTATCGATTGCATAGTGGAGCGCTTTAATCGTGTTCGCTAAGTTTACGCTCCCTGGGGCTGATTCTGAATAATATCGAACTGCCATGATTTGAACATTTTGTGCGACACCCGCAGTACCGCTTTTTGAATTTGCAATCGCGCCAATAATTCCAGCAATGTGAGTTCCGTGTCCGTGTGAATCGCCTGGGTTAGCAGTTTTAGTTACGAAATCCCAGCCGTAAGTTGAGCCACTGCTTGCACGTGCGGTCTCTCCTAGGTTTGAAGTGGAACTTGGTGCTTTCCAAAGATTGGCTTTCAGGTCCGGGTGATTCGCATCAATCCCAGTGTCGATCACTGCTACAATTACATTTTTACTTCCTTGCGAAAGTGTCCATGCTTTTTGAATATTGATGGCTTGAGAATCAAGACCCCAATTTTTTGATTGAAAACTTTGAAGTGAGGTAGTGGTAGCGAAAGATGCCTCAATGTTCACGGTGCTCAGAATGAATGAGCCGAGAACGATTAAACTGAGAAGCTTCTTTAATTGAACTGATTTAGGAGTTGTAATCACGGGGTGTTGCCTCGCCTTTCTGATTGGACATACTTCAAGAAAAGTGCCAAAAGACACGACACTTCAAAAAGCGAGCTAAAGCAGCGAAAGCTTTTGTTTTTACTAGTATTTACATACAATTTGTTTAATTGATCGACAGCGTAAGCTTAAAATCTTGTTTTCGAAATGTATGTATTTTACACACAGCTGTCTAAAGCGTTTACAGTCCAAAACCGACAAGATCCTTAATGATGCATTTTAGATTACAGTTAGGAATCTTGGTTTTGGTGGTCTTAAAACTCGTGAACGCAGCTCATGCGCTCGAACCCGGTGTTACTCCCGAAAGTGGAAGTTTAAGTGCTGCCATTCAATTGCTAGAGCAAACACCTACCGGTAAGGCGGCGCTCGAACAGGCAAGGTTGCACCAGATTCCGATTCACGCAGGAGCTATTTCAAAAACAGAGATCACGGTGACGAGATCTGTAGATGCAGCATCTACCACTCAGGATGAAAAATTAAAATTTGTAACCCAAGTAGTGATCGCGCGCGATAAAGAACCGGTATTCCAAGCGCTCGATCTTGCGCATGAGCTCGTTCATGCCGTAAATCCAAAGAAAAACCCTTTTGACCCTAATTTGAATGCGCAAGATTATATTCAATATGGAATTGAAGGAAACGGTGGCGAAGCACAAGCCATTGCACAGGAGTGCAAAGTAGGTAAAGAACTCACTTCGCTGAAGCAAGAGACCAGCAATTTAATTAAGGCCCGCTGCGAATTTGTTTGGAATACTGAAAACGATACCAAAAAGTGGCAACATTCATTCTACCAACTAGGCCAGTACTATCACGCCTTTTTGGGTTTGATGAGAAATTACAAAACAGAATCAAATGCTGCATGGACAGACCGGGTCGAAGCAAAGAGTCCGGTATTTTCATCGGCGGTCGCACACAAGCCTTATCCTTTGGCTTTACTCGAAGAATACGTGCAAATTACTCGTGTGATATGTGAAAAGGCGTTGAAAACGAACATGGGCAGGAAAATCGCATCCGTTGCGTCGCTCGAAACGCGCTGCCGTGCGGTCAGTGCCAACACTGCCGAATAAAATCATGCCCTCAAATAAGACACTCATCTTAGTTCGACATGCACATCGGGATACCGACATACCTGCGCGCGATAATGGTTTGAGCGTTAAGGGCCGTGAACAAGTGAAGAAACTCACTCAGTTTGCGCTCAGGCGCCTCGCGCGTAAGGACTTCATGCACGATGAAGAGGATCGCCCCATTGCTCTTATTCTCACCTCGCCCCAAAAACGCTGCCAAGAAACGATTGCTCCTCTCGCCAAAGAACTGGGTTTAAAATTCAGTATTGATGAGAGGGTCGGAGAGCATCAACCGATGGAGAGTAATCCTGCTTATTTGAGGCGCATCAAAGCGTTCTTAGATGAGTGGAAAAAAGACGGCGAACGTCTCACCATTATTTGTTCTCATGGAGATTGGATTCCACTCGCCATTCAAATGCTGACCGGTACTCAAGTCGAAATTCGAAAATCAGGATGGATTGAAATCAAGTGCAGAGGCGATGATTGCGCTATCACCTGGATGGTTCAGCGGCACGACTAAATTACACGTTTACGAGGTTGGACGAGTAGGTGACATTACTGCGTTCGCGAAGTTTTGAATGGAGTCAGTACCCTAAGTTCGTCTGCAAACGCAGGGCTCTCTTCAAGGATCGTCTGATAATTGGGAGATGCTAGGTAAGCTACTTTTTTCATTGAGATCTTTATATCTCACGAAGCTACGACGACGAATTCAACGAAGCTAATTTACAGCATCGTCGGTGTGTTGGTGAATTTTGACATTTATAGTCATCCATATTATTCTCTGCCTTTGAAGACCCGTAGGGGCAATGACGTAGATAAATTTATGCAAACTAAGCTTTATGAATATCAAAACTACCGAGACTATTTTAAGGATTTGCTGAAAACGAAGCAACTCAAAAATAAACTTTATAGTATGCGGTCCTTTGCAAAAACCCTAGGTGTTTCGCCCGCAGGACTCAGCCTGATCTTAAAAGGAACCAGAAATCTCTCTACCGAAAGCATGATTCAAATAGGTAGGAAACTTAAGTTACGCGCGATAGAACAGAAATACTTATTACTCCTCGTTGAACTTCACGAAAGCAAAACCGTGAGTGAGCGAAAACAAGTTGCCGCGGAGTTGGAAGAGCTTCAATGGCTCATGCGTTCACTCGAGCGGGAAAAATTGCTCAAAGATGATTTTTCTGTGGAATGGTATCACTTTGCATTGCTCGAGAGAATTACCATGGCAAAGGAGTGGTTTGTCTCTGACCTCGTCGCTTTTTCGAAAGCGCTCGGAGTCGATGAGGCTTCATTAAGGAAGGCCATTCAAGACTTGCTGGTTCAAGGTTATATTTCGCCCGTCGAGGGCCGACCTGAATTGGGGTATATTCGGGAGCCGCATGCAAAATCATTTACGTTGGTTTCGCCGCACTCGAGTGCCACATTGAGGAAAATCCACCGAGGCACCACTGAACGGGCGATGTTGGCCTTAAGTCAGCTGGGGCCGGAGCGACGATATTCAGCGAGTGAGTATTTTTCGGTCGATACGGAAGGATTTGCTCAGATTAAAGCGCTCACTAATCAATATCTCGATCAAGTGATACTCGTTTCTCAGAAGTGTCTAAATCCAGATCGTCTTTTTACGATCAGTCTTCATGCTTTCCAACTCATGCTCCTAGAGGAGCAAATGAAAGACCAGTCTAAGGAAGTGGCATCATGAAATTAATCATCTGCATTTTCATATTTGCGAATGCTCTGTTCTCTAGTGGCGCTCATGCGCAAGGGTCAGGAGCACGTGGGGGTGAAAATTGCATTTGGAATCAAAAGAAGTGCAAATTATCAGATCTTTTTACACCGAACAAGTCCGGCACCTCATTCCGACTTTCAAATGATCTTAAAAGAGCGATCAAAGAAGAAGTACTCGCCCTAGTTGAACTTTATAGTGGCTACAGTCATGCCATTTATTGGGAATATGTTTTAGGAGATGCTGCGGAATATCGTTTCGTGAAATCGCGAGGTGAAATGCCATGCCAGCCGAACCACATTTTACTTAGAAAACACGAAGCTGTTTTGGGTTGCACGTTGAATAAAGTAACTTATTTTGATCGTACCGCTTTTGTTGCGCTCGATAACCAAGAAAAAATTCTAGCTATTCTTCATGAAAAGGGGCACGCGCTCGACACCTCTGATCAGGCACATGAGTGGATTGAACCTTTTATTTTAGCACTCGATACCTTATTTAATGTTTTTACTGAACAAAAAAATGGCCATTTTAGAATGCTCACTGCTGACGAGGTGACTGCGATTGATGCGCTCGTGCATGATCAGAAAGTTCTCTCCTGGATTTCATTTCAAGCGCTTGAGAAGCCGCCTGAGCCTGAGCAGTGGTATGTGACGGCTCATGGTGGAGGGGTTCTTCGGGTCGATCAAGGTGTTCGTTCGTATGATATTCAGATCGACGCTGATAGTTTTTTAAGTATCGGGTCTTATCTACGAATCACAAAAGCTCGTTGTAATATTAGTAAGGATTTTTTTGTTTTGAATCCGGTGATCACAGATGGTTCTACAGTTTTTAATTCAAAATTAGATTGTACGGTCTCATCAAAACACACTAAGGTTCAATCGGCTTGGATTTTGCGAGTGGCTACTCCAGAACGCACACCGGAGGTGAATAGCGCTCAAAATTCAGACAGTTTATGGTTGTTGAAAACGGCTTCAAAGTTTGCTTTGGATAACCAATTCATCAAGCAAGAGTACGTGAGTCACATAGTAGATTCAGAAATTGTGGATGCGAAGCTCTTCACCTCGGGACCACTTGATATTCTTCATTCGTACATTCAACATTCGTATATTAATGCGCCATTTACGGAGAAAGTCTCCAGTATCGACACCTCGACTTTGGACCATTTTTTTTACGCACCCACTGCTATTGATTTGTTTACCAGTCACCAGCGCATTTGGGTGTCTCACAGGAAGCTTCAGAACGAAAAAACCAGACTCCTCCACGATTGAAAGAGTCTGGCATTCATCAATAAATAAGAGTGATCGATTAAAGACAAGAGTCGATAATCGTTTCACCCGCTCCGCTGTCACTTGCTGCTGATGCTGCAATAACACATTCAGTGTAGCGAGCGTTAGAGTCGGGTGCGATTCTACGACGTGCGCTACAAACATAGTAGGCATCGTTTGAATCCCATGCAGGTTGATTGGCGAGTACACGCGCAACGCAACTGTTACCTAAGCAGGCATCGATAATCGCTTCGCCGGCGCCATCATCACTGCGGGATGCTTCTGCAATTACGCAAGAAGTGTAACCGCGATTTGCATCTGGTCTCATCGTGCGTCGTGCACTGCAAACATAGTAACGATCTTTACCGCTCCACGCTGGGTGATATCCGCCCACCTCGCGTTCGCAATTTGCAAAACTTGCTTGTGCATAGCTTAAGCTAACGATCATTAAACTTAATACGAACATGACTTTATTCAACAGGGTCTTAGATGTGTTTTTCATTTTTTCTCCTTGGGTTTTTGTTATTGGTTTCACTGCAACTATTGGGTATTTTTCATCACCTGAAATTCAGAAGTCGGGCCTGCGTTACTGGTTACCGCGCGATTTTCTCTCGCGCATGGCTCAATAGAGTTGGTGGCTCCGGTTTCAGGTCGGTAAAAAATCCCGCTAGAAGTTTGATTGTCGCCAGAAAAGTTGGCACAAACATTTTGGGAAACGGTGGTCCTCTGGACATTATTATCTAAATAGATGGGCACTACTGGTCTACGGCCTGCCGTCGCACTGCTATGCATTTCGTGGACATAGTTTTGCATGATGATGGTGCGCGGTTGTTTGGAGAGTAAGTAAATTCCTCCGCCGTCATCCAACTTTTCCATTACGTGATGAACGTTATTGCCGATGATTTTGTTTCCTTTAAGCGCGCTGTCCAGACTAGTCCAGCCCCAGCCAATGCTAATGCCGGTGTAGGCAACATTGTAAACTTCGTTATGGGAAACAGTGAGGTATTCAGGGTAGGTCGCAAAAATTCCGATTGAACCAGTATAATCAAGGCCCACATGATCGACGTAATTGTTGCTGATGACATCATAAGAAGAGCGATCTTCCACTGGCGGATTCATGTTGTCGTTTACATTATGCCCATCAATGCCATCGACTGAACCGTGCAGTTTTCCGATATTGGTATAAACCTGCACGCCCGTACCCGCTATTTCGGTGAAGCGATTTCCTTCAATGAGGGTGTGATGGGTTCCTTGTGTGAGTTCGAGTCCTGCAGCACCCATGTTTTTAAATACGTCCTTTATGAATTTAAGATTCAAAGTGTTTTTTGCAACCACGCCCGCTGTCATCGGAAACCAATCATCGGATTGAAGTGAGCGTTGAAAGTAAGATGCTTGAACACCAGTTAGGCCGTTCTCGCTTGGTTCAAGCCAATTGCTTTCCTGAAAGTTGATATTCTCAAAAGTCAAATTCTCAGCGCCATCAATTTCAATGATATGCTCGAGCTTAGGCGCGAAAACATGCACGTCGCTTCTGTCTCCGCGAGGAAAGCGAAAGTAAATAGTTCTTGCGTTAGTGTCTAAATACCATTCGTTTTCTCTATTCAGGAGTCCGGCTTCATTGGTAAAATAGCATGGTTGACCGTATTCTTTGTTGGGGCTTGGTTTGCCTCTTTCACGCTGTCCATCAAGTGATACAGTGGTTACCAAGTAGCGGTCTTGGCCTTGTGGTCGAATAGACTTGATTCTGACATAGCTTTCAATCCAAAAGCGTCGAACAACTAATTCCGGATAGTTACTATCGAAATTTTGTTTCTTGGAGTTCCACTCGGCTCCGCTCACGAGAAAGCTACCTTGTGAATCCACGTCCCACTCGTCAATTTGCCCCATTTGATCCGAACTTGCACGAATAGGGCGGGGAAGGTTCGTGCCATTTTTCTCGGTATAGAGTTGTCTGAAATTCGAGAGTGTACGGGGTAGAGGGGCACTATAAAGATTTCCCTGAACCTGTTTCCAATCTTTAATTTCAGCTCCGCCACTGAAAATTACTTTTTCAGAAGAGACGCCCTTGTAGATGACCGGAGCTCTCTCACTACCAGAGTCTACCGGTCCAAATTTCATGGTTCGGTCTAATTCATACCGGCCACCCTCTAAATTTACAGTAACCGCGTAACCGCTTTTCGCTTTTTCTTGGGCCAACAATTGTACTTTTTTGAGTGAAGTCGGTTCGTCTGGCGAGAGGCCGCTACCTGCGCTTGTGGCACTGGGCGAAGCATAAAGATTCATCATCGCAGCAGCTGCTTCACAAGTAGGGTGAATCGAACTCATCAGGATCAGGGCAACCATGTATTTCTTCAATTTCATGGGGCGGGTTGTAATGAGTTAAACTACTTATGTAAATGAATTTAGTTTAATAAACGTCTTCTGTGTTTACTTCAGTAAACAGTGTGTTGCGCAATGGGGAAGAGCTGGATTTTACCAGATTATGTTATCGATGAGGCGAACTTTTCCCAAAAAAAGCGCGCCGGCCAGTACCGCACCCATTTCCTTCGGCAGTATATTCATTGCGGTTAAGTCAGTCAGTTCAGGTGTTGAGCGAAGCTCTAAGTATTGTACTTGAAACCCAGCCTGCGCCAGTCGCCCACGCGCGCTTTCAAGGACAGCAGCAATCACGCCGCCGTTTTGAAATTCATTTTTGGCCGAAATTAAAATTTGATAAAACTGCGGCGCAGTAAGGGTTCGTTCTTCTTTACTCAGATAAGTATTGCGGGAGCTCAGAGCAAGGCCGCTTGCTTCACGTACCGTCTCTACGCCAGTAAGTTTGATCCGCACATTCAGGTCCCGGGCCATTTTCTGAATCACAAAAAATTGTTGAGCATCTTTCAATCCAAAATAAGCGTGATCGGCTTCGATGATGTTAAAAAGCTTGAGTACAATAGTGGCGACTCCGCGAAAATGCCCAGGACGAAATACTCCGCAAAGAGGCAGCGACAATTTCTCTTCGGTGACAAAGGTGGAATACCCATCGGGATAGAGCATTGACTCCGTTGGTACGAACACGGCAGCAACACCTTCAGCCTCTGCGATTTTTAAATCTGATTCAAGGGTGCGCGGGTATTTTGATAAATCCTCGTTAGGCCCAAACTGGGTAGGATTTACAAAAATAGAGAGCACTGTATGGGTGTTTTGCTCACGGGAGACTTCAAGTAAGCGCGCATGACCCGCATGGAGTGCGCCCATCGTTGGTACAAAACCTACACTTGCACTTGATGGAAGGGACGTTCTCCATGCTGAGTAAGAGACAATGTCATGGAAGACTTTCATTCGTGAATGGCCTTCATGATTTCAGTGGCGAGTTTAGTTTTGTTTTGAATTTTATATTCGATGACACGTTTAGCACTGACGAGAAAGCCTTGATTGTGGCTGCTTTCGAAACCAGTCGTCGAGCCCTCGATTTTAGCAGAAATCGGATTCACAAAAACCGCGTCGCAATTCTTTGCCTTGAGTTTCTTTTTTGCATTCTCAAGTAACTGATCTGTCTCTGCAGCAAAGCCGAGCACGAATTGGTCTTTTCGCTTCATCGCGCCCACTTGTTTCAGAATGTCGAGAGTGGGTTCCAATTTAAAGTGATCACTCTTCAATGTGTCCTTTTTTAGTTTTTGTGTATTCATTTTCGGAAACTCAAAATCAAGGACGGCTGCAGTACTTAAGAATAGATCCACCTTCGGGAAGGCGCGAAGCACGGCGTCTGCCATTTCTTTACTCGTCATGGTTTTGGTGACGTGAGCGAGCTTCGGCAAGGGGAGGGCGTGATCGTGAGCAATGCCCGAAATAATTTCAACATGATAACCCTGTTTTTCTGCCGCGAAAGCGAGAGCCGCGCCCATTTTGCCGCTCGAGCGATTGGTAATGAAACGGACTGGGTCTAGATAAGAGCGAGTGGGGCCCATTGAAATGAGTGCGGTTTTACCGTTAGAAGGTAAACAAAATGGGCTCGTCAACTGAGCAATGATTTCTGCTGGCTCAAGCATGCGGCCATAGCCTTCATCGCCACAAGCATGAAGACCGAAGCCCGTGTCTAAAACTTTGTAACCAAGTTTGGTCACTCGGTACAAGTTCTTTTGGGTAGCAGGGTGGGTAAGCATGGTGGGATTCATGGCAGGGGCAATATAAACGGGTGCAATGGTGGCGAGCACTTCGGTCGTGAGTAAGTCGTCAGCAATTCCATTCGCGAGTTTTGCAATTACATTAGCGGTGGCGGGTGCGATGAGTACTAGATCCGCCCACTTGGCGAGTTCAATATGAACGATTTTCCCCTTCGATCCATTGGCAATTCCAACTTCATAGCCACTTAACGTTTGAAAAGTGAGCGGTGTCACAAATTGAGTAGCATTTTCGGTGAGGATTACTTTTACTTCGGCGCCACATTTTTTTAAATAGCGAACAAGGTCTACGGCTTTGAAAGCAGCAATGGATCCGGTGATACCTAGAAGGATTTTTTTTCCTTTAAAAAACTCGCGATAAGATTCAAACCAAAAATTATTCATATGCAATTTCTTGTATCCCTTTGAGTGTTAAATTTTGATCAATGTGATCGAGCTCCGGAATAAAACGAGCGAGGAGTGGAATTCTCCCTCCGGTACCAATGAAGGTTACCGGTTTCGGCGATTCACTGCCGGTAAGTTGTTTCGCGAAATCACGGTAGAGACCACGAATTGCATGGGCTGCGCCTAGTACTATCCCGGTGTGAAGCGCTTCTTCAGTGTTTTTGCCGATGGACTCTTCAGGTGCCCCTGCTGGCGCACGAATTTCCACGCTCGGCAGAAGTGATGTTTTTTCGCTGAGTGCATTTCGGGCGAGTTCAAGTCCTGGAAGAATTGCTCCACCCAAGTATTCACCCTTTTTATTAATCGCACATAAGGTGATCGCGGTCCCCGAGTCTACAATAATAAAAGGAGGTTTGTGTTCGCGAAGTGCGGCTTTGGCATTGACCAGTCGATCAATTCCCACTTTTTCAGGTTCAAGCGTAAGGTTAGGAATGCCTTGAATATTCCCAGGCAAAATTCGATTAATTTTTGCTGTCCCAAAACTTTTCTCTAGTACCGGTGTAGCGCCCCTGACTACCGAAGCAACCCAAACTTCTTTTAATGCATTTTTCACTGATAATTCTTTAAGTGGTGATTGTAGGCGCCCGCCAAGCGAAGTGAGTGGATGTGTGTCTACATAGCCTTGATGAGTGAGCATCGGTTTACCGTGGACGAGTTCAGAAACTCCCCAAGTAGTAGAGGTGTTGCCGACATCGAGCAGAAGTTTCATACACCTTCCCTGGTTCGGTTTGCGTATGCCTTGATGGATTCAATAATGGGGCCACGAAATGCGCCGGTCGGCCGAACAAATTTCGGCGCATGCCCTTCGGTGAGGCCTAATAAGTCATGGAGTACCAAAATCTGTCCGTCACAGGAATTTCCTGATCCAATTCCAATAGTCGGAATGGATAGAGCTTCTGTAATTTCTTTCGCGAGTGTTTCTTCCACACACTCCAGCACCACGCAAAACGCGCCAGCACGCTCTACTGCTTTTGCGCTATTCATCAGCACATCTCGCTCTGAAGGCGTTTTACCTTGAGTACGGTAACCGCCCATCGCATGCACGCTTTGTGGTGTTAAACCAATGTGGGCCATGACAGGAATTCCCGCACGAGTGATCGCTAAAATGGTGTCTTCCATTTCAGCGCCGCCTTCTAGTTTTACTCCCTCAGCACCTGCTTCTTTTAAAAATCGTCCCGCGTTGTGGATCGCTTCAGGAATGGAAGTTTGATACGAAAGAAAAGGCATGTCAGCAATGAGGAGTGCGTGTTTCACGCCGCGGCTTACCGCCCGGGTATGTGCGAGCATCATGTCCATTGTGACGGGTAAAGTAGACTTTTCGCCGTAGATCACATTACCCAGTGAATCGCCGACTAATATTAAATCGAGATGAGCCTCATCACACCAAGATGCAGTGGGATAATCATAGGCAGTGAGGGAAGTAATTTTCTCCTTACCCTTTTTGCTTCGAATGGTTCTGGTCGTTATTTTTTTTAAGTCCGTTTTCGATTCTTGATGTGAACTCATGTTTGATTTCCTCTGGGTGCAGCCTTTGCTTGAAAAGCGCCACTTAAATCAGATTTCCATTCTGCTTCGTTTGAAAGATTTTTTAAAAAAGTTTTATCCAGGACTTCATTCGCTTGCAGATGAAGGAGTTCTGGGAGCTTATGTTCGATAAAACGTTTTCTCATCATCACTGCACCCGCCTTTGCGGAATCACTGATCGCTTGAAGCGTTCCGGGCAGACCTTTTTTTCGTAACACGCGTGCAATGAGTTCAAGTTCGGTAATACATTCCTCGTGAATGAGCGCTTCTGGGATTTGAGCATCACGCATTTCCTTCATCGTCCATTCGAGCAGTGAAAACACTCCTCCACAAAGGAGGAGCTGTTCAGAGATAAGATCGCCCACGGTCTCTTGATCAAAGGAGGCTTCGATGAGACTTTGAGAATCGAATGCTAAACTCTGGGTCGCGATCGTCATCACGTTCTGGCGAGGGAAGTCTACCTCACCATCACCCGCACTTACACAAACAGCGGCCTTCAGCGAGTGTGGCGTTTTAGTTTTCTGCGAGTTTTGAATCGCTTCACGAAGCTCAGGTCCGATAGCCTTGGGTGCAAGTAAACAAACGCTATGATTTCTATTGGGGATCAGGTCGCCACTCCACATCGCAAATCCGTGAATCAGAATCAGGTGTAATTTTTCAGAACATGCAGAAATATATTTTTGATAAACTTCACCAATCTTGCGATCAGGACAGGCGAAAACAACCGTGTCATTTTTCTTTAAAAACTCAGTGAGTAAATGAATGGGGCGAGTCTTAATTCCTGCACCCTCCGCGATTGCAACTGAGTGTGAGTGGTCCGGTAAATATACCATCACCTGAACTCCTGCTTCTTGAAGTGAAGGAGCCCATGCTTTTCCTTGTCCACCGAATCCAATGAGATGAATCATTTTCACGCCCTTTATCAGGAATGCTAATGCAAAATATGACTTTTGAACACAGGATTAGAATGATAATATGCCGGGGTGTCCCATTTTTTACGTACTTCCTATCATTTTGATCTTCCACCTGAATTGATTGCTGCCGAAGCGCTGTCCAAGCGGGATGAGTCGCGCTTGATGGTGGTCGATCGAAAATCGCGTAAAATACGGCACCTTCACATTAAAGATTTACCAAAAGTATTGAACGACAGTTACGCCATTGTCGCGAATAATACGCGAGTCTTTAAGGCTCGTTTATTTGGAGAACGAGTGGGCACGGGTGGAAAAGTAGAATTTTTCTTATTAAAGAAAATGGCTGATCGCACTTGGCAAGGCCTAATGAAAACGAGCGGAAGAGTGACGTCGGGTTTTCAGTTTAAAGTCGGGGATGTTTTGGCCGAGGTAGTTTCGCGTGAAGAAACCACATCTGGGGCATTCATCACCGCTAAATTTAGTGAAGATCCAATTGAAGCCAAGATCGGCGAGGTGCCCTTGCCGCCCTATATCGAAGCGAAAAGGAAACTTCTCGGTCTAATGAGTAGTGATCAAGGCCAGCATGAGCTTGAGATTTATAATACCGTTTTTGCCAAAAGTGATGGATCAGTAGCTGCACCTACGGCGGGCAGGCATTTTACCCCGGAACTGATTCAAGCCTTAGCTGAAAAAGGAATTCTTTGGAATGAGCTGACTCTCCACGTGGGAACCGGCACTTTTAAGCCGGTAACGACTGATGATATTCGCGAGCATTTAATGCATGGAGAGTTCGTGGAGATTAGCCAGGAGCTTTCCGATCACCTGAATCAATTAAAAAGACAGGGAAAGAAAATTCTGTCAGTGGGGACTACTACGACGCGGGCTTTAGAGGGGGCTTATGATCGAAGAACGCAAACCCTACTCCCAAAAAAAGGAGAGGTAAATTTATTCATTTATCCAGGAAGTCAGCACGCGTGGAGTGTTGCTGATGCACTCCTCACTAATTTTCATTTGCCTGAAAGTACGCTACTGATGATGGTGGCCTCGTTTCTCGATGAGGAAAGCGGACGTGAATGGTTATTCGACTTATACCAAGAGGCGATTCGTGGAAAATATCGTTTTTACAGCTATGGCGACGCTATGTTAATTTTATAAAACCATGCAAAACTTCATTCAAAAAACACTTCCAGTCGGTCGGCTTCAATGTAACTGCCAAATTTTAGTTTGCAAAGAAACGCTGAAAGCCGTGATCGTCGATCCAGGCGATGAGGCAGCATTTATTTTGAAAGAAATTAAGGAGATCGAAGATGTCCTGGGTGCCCCCATTCAGGTGAAGGCTCTTTTACACACCCACGCTCATTTTGATCACATTGGTGCCACGCGTGCAGTAAAAGAGCATTTTATTGCTGCCGGAGTGGACGCACCACAAATTTTTCTTCATCAGGCAGATGAGGTCATTTATTCAAGATTACCAGAGCAGGGGGCTCGATTTGGTTTTCAATTTGTGCCTCCCTTACCAGTAGATCAGTATCTTCAGGACGGGCAAAAAATGGGTGTGGGTAAAATGAAGTTTACAGTTCTGCACACGCCGGGGCATTCGCCGGGCGGCGTGTGTTTTCGTAAGCATGAGGATTCGGAGGCAAGTATCCCAGAGTCCGTCTTTACGGGAGACACTCTTTTTCGCGGGAGCGTCGGTCGTTCCGATCTCTGGGGCGGTAACGATCAGCAGCTGGTGCAAAGTATTCAGACGCGAATAATGACCTTAAGTGATGACACCATCATTTGGCCCGGCCACGGGCCGAGCACCACGGTCGGGCATGAACGAAAGACCAACCCGTATCTTAACACCAGGGCATGAGGCAAAGATCGGGACGACCTTTTACCAGGTAAACATTAAATGAGCCATGAGGCTTAGGAAGCCGCCGCTCAGGTCGGCGACCCGAGACTTAAATACGGGGGTACTCGTGTCCGCGAAATTTTGGGTGGCATAGCGCGCTTCCAAAATGAAATAGGTTTTTTTATAGGTAATCGGAAATTCAAGTCCGGCACCCATGCTCACGCTGAATCCGGAATCACCGGCGGGCGAGGTTCCTTGGGTATGCGTCTCGGTTTTGCTCATGGCACCGACACCCATAATAATATAGGGATTCGAGAAACTGAGGGCTGCTGCCGCATTCCGAACGTCAAAGTAATACTGGAGGTCTAGCCCGTAACCGATGAGTTGTTCTGTGAAAATATCACCGTTGAAGTTGAATGAGTGGCTGGCAAAGAAGATCCCCATCGACATGGCAAATTGAAAATCAAACCAGTAGTGAACCTTAGCATCGAAGCGCGGAAAGGCTGGTTGATAGAGGAGGCCACGATTGCCCGTTGCAGTCTCATAGCCCAAGCCTAGGCTTAATCCGAAAAAGCGTCCGTACTGAAAGTAGAGCGCATCCGTATCCTCGTCCTCGTTGGTGTTGAAATCGCCGTATTCCAAGTATGGCGACGATTGATCAAAGAGGCCCGGATCATCCTTCTTTGGAGCACCCGCCGCACCCTCTTGCGCATAGGCTGTTCGTCCACCCATGCAAAGAAGGCTGATTAGTAGAGTCAGGCCAAGAAATCGTTTATAGATCAAGTTAGAAATAAAAGTGCATCCCCGCTTGTATAAAGCTCAATCCAAAGGTTTCAAGAACAAAAGATTTAGAAGGCGAGGTAAGGTTCTCGACCGCAATCCCGGTTTCGAAGCTGAAGCCTACGCTCTCAATTCCAGGAATAAAAAACTCGGTGCCGAGGCCCCCGAGGAACTCAGTTCCGCTTACTGAATTAGCTGATACGAGACCGGCACCAAAAAGATAGTAAAAGTTAAGGTAGCTTTCCGCATGCATGGTTTGCATGAGTTTTAACGCAGCGACCCCAGTTCCTCCGGTACCCGAGTAGAAACCAGCCACAAGTTCGAGTGCGAGGCGGGGAGCAAAGCCATATTTAAAGCTAATTGCGGGCACGCCGTTCGTTTGAGTAGTATTCGCAAACTCTGCATTGTATCCAAGGCCCATGCGACCGTAGAGCTCTTTTGAATATGCAACTGGAGACCAGCAAGTGCTCACGAATGCAAAAAGGAGGAGGAGAGAGAATTTCATCTTTCCTCTAGCGTAACATAGCCTTTTTTTTTGACAATAGTCGATTCAAACCATACACCTATATGATATGAACAATTTACTCGACCAAAAAAAAATAGGCATACTCATTGGCGCTCTCATTGTAATCGGTGTGGGCGTATACTTCGTGCAAAGTGCAAATGAAAAAAAGGATCAAGAAGGCAAATCTGCCCTTTTTAAAATTTCAAAAACCTTTGAAGAAGAAATGAAAGCCCTGCCGGAAGATCAACGTGCTCCAGGCACCACTTTCGATGTCGATGCAAAACTATCAAAAACGGTGTCTGAGTTAAATGGGCTGATCAATGCAAAAAATGCGTCCAGCAATGTTCTCTATGAAGCCGCTCTCAGACTCGGCACTCTTTATATGGATCATGGCCAAGCGGACAAAGCTACCTCTGCACTTCAAAAGACCACTACCTTTGCGCATTCAAATTTTCAAAAAGCGTCTGCTTATTATGTTCTGGGTGTTTCTGAAGAGCGCGCAAACCGTATGAAAGAAGCAGTGGCTGCATTTCAAGAGGGGCTTGCAAAAAATGTGGATGGATTAAACGGGGAGTTCTTACTGGAGCTAGTTCGTACCCATTTGAAACTGAATGAAAAAGACAAAGCAAAACAATTCGCTGAAAGATTAAATAAGGATCTACCGTCGTCTCGTGCAGCAGTGGCTGCTCAAGAGTTGGTCAAATGATTCGATTATCACTGGCTGCTGTATTTTTAACAATCATGATGATCGCGGGTTCTGGATGTGCGTCCAGAAACCTTCGTCCAAACTTTGTGAACAAGGGCGAGATTTTGAGACGCCAATGGACCTATTCGATTGAGCCGGTTTCCTCGCAACTCGTGGTGCCGGGCATGGAGTACGTAGCGCCAGTTATTCACGAGAATACATTATTGTTTGGCAGTGAACGCTTTGGGTTGATCTCTTTGTATCCAAAGATTTTACAAGAGAAATGGAAAATTCAAATTTCAAATGGAGTAGTGAGCCCAATTGAAATTCAAAATGGAAATGCTTACTTCACCGGCGGTGATGGAAATGTTTATTCAGTATCGACCGATACTGGAAAAACAAATTGGACGTACTCCCTCCGTAATCCTGTTTCATCAAAGCCTACCGTAGTCGGCGCTGATTTGTATGTGGTGACGAGTGACGATGCGATCCTGTCCATCGAAGCAAATACCGGTAAATGGCAGTGGCATTATCGTAGACGAAATGTTTCTGGTCCAACGATTCACGGTGGTTCACGCCCGCTTGTGGTGGGTGATGCAGTTTGGGTAGGGTTTGCAGATGGCGCCTTGGTTTCGCTCAATCGCAAAGATGGCAAAGTACTTTGGGAAAAGCAGCTCAACTCCAATAAACGATTTTCAAACATCAATGCCGAATTGATCATGAATGGTGATTTGGTCTACGTACCTGCTTACGACAACGCACTTTATGCCTTAAATGCAAGTAATGGCGTTCCGGTGTGGGTAAAAGAAGGATTGGGTAGTTCTAAAAAAGTGACGGTCGCAAATGGCATTCTCTATGTGCCTACTTCACGTGGCGATGTGTATGCTCTCGATGCAAAGACAGGCGCAGAGATTTGGAAGTTTGAACTCGACGTCGGTATTGCATCCGATGTGGTGGTTCTAGAGAAGCATGTGGTATTCGCGTCCAGCAGCGAGTATCTTTATGCACTCAATCGCGAGACGGGCGCACTGGAATACCGTTTTCAAATTGGCTATGGCACTGGTTTCTCAGGCGGGATCGCCTACGATGCTGCTCGCGACTGGCTTTATGTATTGAGTCGCGGTGGTAATTTGCTGAGCTTTAGCTATCAAAAGAACGCAAAATAATCTGATATTTTTATTGGTTTCTTTTTTCGAATAAAAAGAATATAGGTACCCACGATGAAATTGGGATTCCTGATTAGTTCTTTTTTGTTTGCAGGTTTGTATTCTCTTGAGTCCAGCGCAAAGCCTGTCCTTGATTATGGCGCCTCAGTAATCCTTTCCATTACTAAGTCCGATACCACCTATATTTGCTCAGGGGCGCTGGTCTCTCCGAATTCGGTAGTCACTGCAGCCCATTGTTTAGTGGGTGCGATCAGTATTCGAGCCACTAACACCAAAAACGCAGGATCCTTAACGAAATGGGTGGCGGCCTCGTTTTGGCAGATTAATCCTGGGTATACAGGTAACAGCCTGGAGAGTGTTGATATCGGTTTGATTCGTCTCAAAACCAATATTGGATCTACTCGTTACTTTGTGCCAACCGTTTTTCCTGTGGATCATTTTGCAGATTACCTTCCATTTTATAGAGTGGGATTTGGGCGTAGAGTGTTGCCTACTAATATTCGTACATTGGTCACCGATGGCGTTTCTGATGGCCATCAAACTGGGCGGCTCTTTACTATTTATGATGAAAATGGGGTGCCCGGTGATTCTGGCGGACCTGTGTTTTTCATGAGGGGGGGTGCCTTCTATTTACTCGGTGTACATACCGGCAGAAGGCTCGATGAGCACGGATCACTTTTAAATTATTCAAATTTTTTACCCCTTGATGCCTCACTGATTACGTGGCTGCATCATTCACTGAGCATCCCAGAGTGACGAAATTACAGGGAAAAAAGCTAATCCGTACAAAAAAGTATTGTTTTAAAAGCCCGTTCATGAGATAACCCGAGCCATAGGATATGGACGGATATGAATGTATCAGCGCTTGAAGAATATGGCCTAAGGTGTGCGGTTCGTTTGGCGGGACTCAAGCCCAATGAGACCTTGTCTGCACCGGAAATTGCAGAACTCGAAGGCCTTTCAGTGGAGTATGTTTCTAAATTCATGCTTCATTTGAAAAAGGCGAATCTCGTACGCACCGTGCGCGGGATGAAAGGCGGTTTTGCGCTTGAGCGAGAGCCGCATGAAATCACCCTTAAAGAGGTTTTCGATGCATTGAGCAGCAAGCGCCGCTTCTCAGATGAGTTTTGTAAGTCGTTCTCAGGCAAATCAGAAACCTGCCTTCGTCATGATGGCTGTGCGATTCGTCCTTTTTGGCAAGTCCTGTCTCAGTATGTGGAAGAATTTACGCGTGAAATGACGCTTCAAGATTTGCTTCTGACTGAGCAAGATACCAGGAAGAAAACCGAGGCCATTGCCAAAAGAAATGTCGAGCAGTTTCGCGAAGCGCGGGCGCTCAAAGAGAAAAAATTTAACGGGAATAGCATGAAAGAAAATGCTTTAAAGGAAACCACAGCAAGAGAAGCCGAGAAACAATCATGAGCACATTATTTGAAATTCAAGATTTACAAGTTGCAGTTGAAGGCAAAAAAGTTTTAACCGGTGTAAACCTGAAGGTGAACCGTGGTGAAGTGCATGCCATTATGGGCAGAAATGGAACCGGCAAAACTACGCTGGCATACACGTTAATGGGACATCCTAAGTATGAAGTCCTCGCGGGTAAGATATTACTCGATGGGGAAGACATTACTCACTTAAAGCCTGAAGAGCGCGCTCGCAGACGTTTGTTTCTCGCGTTCCAATATCCGGTGGCGATCCCAGGTGTGAGTGTGGCTTCTTTTCTTCGCGCGTCCATGAAGGCAGTTCGCGGCAGCGAGTTACAACCTAGTCAATTCCGTGCATTGATTAAAGAAGAATTAAAATCTTTGGCCATTCCGGAAAGCTTTATGACTCGGTCTTTAAATGAAGGTTTTAGCGGTGGCGAGAAAAAGCGACTTGAAACTCTTCAGTTGCGTCTACTTCAGCCTAAGATGGCGGTTCTCGACGAAACCGATTCTGGGCTTGATATCGACGCGCTTCGTATTGTTTCTGAGAATTTGCAAAATTATCGTTCTGCAGATCGCGGGCTATTAGTCATTACGCACTATCAGCGAATGCTGAACTATATCAAACCAGATGTAGTTCACGTGTTTGGTGATGGGAGAATTCTTCAAACGGGTGGGGCTGATCTTGCGCTCAAACTGGAAGAGCAAGGTTATGATTGGGTGGCGGGAGCATAGATGAAAGAGCCAGTTCTTTTTAAAGATGCAGAAGCAAGGCTAAATGAGGCAAACTCATTTAAGCAGTCGTGGGTTGCACCGAAAAACACTAAAAAGTTCGATGTAAAAATGTGGAATGAAGTCACTCCTAGTGGTGTAGCGCACTTTACGATTAGGGCCGAAGAAGGCGCGCATTTAGAGTATGTGCTTTTTCAAAACTTGCCATTGGATGCTTCTTCGCTTGCACAAGTGAAAGTCATCGCAGAAAAGAATGCGAGTATTAAACTTACCTTTATTCAGCAGGGTGCATCGCTTTCCCATCTCAAAATTGAAACCCAGTGTATGGGCGAAGGTTCTGATATTCAAATTCGCGGACTTCAAAACGCAAAACTCAGACAGAAGTTTTCATTCGAAGTTCATTCGATCCATTCAGTTCCTCACACCAGAAGTGAACTCACTGCGTGGTGCGTGGTGCGTGATCAGGCTCATTCCATTTTTAACGGATTGGTCAGTATTAAAGAAAATGCCCATCATACGGAAGCATTTCAGAAAAACAAAAATTTGATCCTTTCAGAAAAAGGAACTGTCGATAGTTTTCCTAAATTACTCATCGCCAATGACGAAGTAAAGTGTGCCCATGGAAGTAGTACGAGCACGCTTGAACCCGAACAGTTTATGTACTTGCAGAGTCGTGGAATTGACCGAGACACTGCCGAGAATATGCTCACGAGTGGGTTCTTACATCAAGTCTTAGATTGGATTTCGGATGAGTCCGTCCGGACCAAATTAGAAATCGAAATGGGAGTGCACGAGGAGGGCTTTTCTTCATGAATGAGATCGTTAGAAAGGATTTTCCAAATTTAGAGCGTGTCATTGATGGGAAGAAGCTTTGCTATCTCGATAACGCATCCACTTCGCAACGGCCTAAAAAAGTCGTCGATGCGACCATCAAATACTATACCCAAATGAACGCAAATGTTCATCGGGGAGTCTATCACTTAAGTCAAGAAGCGACGGATGCTTTTGAGTCGGTGAGAGGCAAAATAGAGCGTTTTATCGGAGCGAGTTCTGAACGCGAAATCATTTTTACAAAAGGCACGACTGAATCAATCAATCTTATTGCTTCTAGTTATGGTGAACACCACATTAACAAAGGCGACGTCATTGCAGTGACACGCATGGAGCATCATGCGAACTTTGTGCCTTGGCAGCAGCTTGCGAAACGAAAAGGCGCACGTTTTGAGATTATTGAGTTAACGAGTGATCTCAGGTTAGATCCAAAAGAAGTGGATCGTGTACTTGCTCTGAGACCCAAGATTGTAGCCGTCTCGCTTTTAAGTAATGTGACGGGCGTGGTGAATCCCATTTCTTCTCTCGCGGCACGTTTTAAAATGGTGGGTTCAGTAGTGGTCGTGGATGCCGCTCAAGGGATCGCTCACGGTGAAGTGACGATTGAACGCCTGGGGCCGATTGATTTTCTAGCGTTCTCTTCACACAAATTATGCGGACCAACCGGCGTCGGTATTTTATGGGGCCGTGAGGCACTGTTAGAAAAGATGCCTCCCTATCAAGTGGGCGGAAACATGATTAGCCACGTGGGCGATTTTGATTCAGAGTGGAATGAACTTCCTCATAAATTTGAAGCCGGTACTCCCGATATCGCAGGGGTGATTGGTTTTGGCGCTGCGATTGATTATATTGAGACTCAAGGTAGGGTTCGGATTGAATCTTACGAAGCGAAAATTACGGAGTATGTCTTAGATGAATTAAAAAATGTTCCGGGAGTGCGACTCTTGGGGCCTGCAGAAGTGCATCATCGCGCGCCTATCTTTAGTGTCGCGATTGAAGGCGTGCACGCCCATGATTTGGCGACATTTTTAGATATGCAGGGAATTTCAGTTCGGGCAGGTCATCACTGCGCACATCCTTTGATGATGAAGCTCGGCCTCCCTGCGACATGTAGGGCTAGTTTTAGCTTTTATAATAATATGGAAGAAGCTGCTATTTTCATTCAGGCATTGAAGGATTCTCAAGTTTTTTTCGCTAGAAAAGTAAAACCCACACCCATCACTCAGGCGCAGGGGAAGAGGGGGATTGTATGAGTTATCGTGATGTATTTGGTGAGATTCTAGCCGACCATTATGAGTCTCCCCGTAATTTTGGAAAGATTGATCACCCCACTAAAGTAGAGCAGGGGTATAATCCACTTTGTGGCGATCAGGTGGCGGTGTCGGTACTCGTTAAAGACGCGGAATCGGCTTGCCCCATGATTGACCAGTGTAGTTTTGAGGGCGAAGGGTGTTCTATTTGTTTGGCATCGGCGAGTATGATGACTGAATTAGTGAAAGGGCACTCCCGCGAAGAGGCGCTCCAGTTAATTGAAGCGTTTCGACAAAAAATGCAAGGCGCTGAAAATGTTCCAGGGCTTCCGAGTGATACCTCTGAAGAAGATCTCGTAGCCCTATACGGAATCAGACGCTTTCCAGTGCGCATCAAGTGTGCGCTTCTTGCCTGGACTACACTCAAGAAAGCACTCGACGCATGAATCCAGCAGAAATTTTAGAATGGTTGCGCCCAGTTCAAGATCCAGAAATGTTTATTTCGATCATTGATCTTGGTCTGGTCTATGAAGCGAAACTTTCTGACGATGGTAAGAAAGCAGATGTAGTGATGACTCTCACGAGTCCGCACTGCCCGGTAGCAGATGTCTTTATTGGTAATGTGAAGACTCGTCTACTTGAATATCCGGGAATCACGGATGCAGAAGTAAAATTAGTATTTGAGCCAAAATGGGATCCTAAAACCATGGCATCAGATGAAGTAAAAGACAGACTAGGAATTTGGTGAAAAATCATGAGTGATGAAACTTTTAATAATAGGGATTACTCAAAATACGGGTTCGTAACAGACATCGAAGAAGATCGACTTCCACCGGGTTTAGACGATAGTACGATTAAGTTTATTTCAGCCCGAAAAGAAGAGCCGGCATTTATGCTTGAGTTCCGTCTGAAAGCATTTGAAACTTGGAAAAAAATGAAGGTCCCGACCTGGGCTGATGTCACCTTCCCCGACATCAATTTCCAAGACATCGTTTATTACTCATCACCGAAGCAAAAACCTAAATTAAGCAGTTTAGATGAAGTCGATCCTAAGTTGCTTGAGACCTATGCGAAACTCGGGATTCCCCTTCATGAACAGAAAATGCTTGCAGGAGTTGCCGTAGATGCCGTGTTTGATTCGGTGTCGGTAGTGACCACGCACCGTGAAGAATTGAAAAAAATTGGCGTGATCTTTTGTTCGATCAGTGAAGCACTTCGTGAACACCCAGAGTTAGTGAAAAAATACTTAGGCACGGTAGTGCCGGTTGCGGATAATTATTACGGCGCACTTAATTCTGCAGTTTTTAGTGACGGATCCTTTGTTTATATTCCAAAAGGCGTGAAGTGCCCGATGGATCTTTCCACTTATTTTAGAATTAATGCCCAAGGAACTGGTCAGTTTGAGCGCACTTTGATCATTGCAGATGAAGGCAGTGAAGTGAGCTACATGGAGGGGTGTACCGCGCCGATGCGGGATGAGAATCAACTCCATGCGGCGATCGTTGAACTTATTGCTCTCGACGACGCCACCATTAAATATACCACCGTTCAAAATTGGTATTCAGGTGATGAGACGGGTAAAGGTGGGATTTATAATTTTGTGACGAAGCGTGGATTATGTAAAGGCAAGCGTTCCAAAATTTCTTGGACTCAAGTCGAAGTCGGTTCTTCCATTACTTGGAAATACCCAAGCTGTATCTTAGAAGGCGATGATTCAAACGGTGAGTTTTATTCGGTGGCCATTACCAATGAGCGCATGCAAGCCGATACCGGCACTAAAATGATTCATATCGGGAAAAATACCAAAAGCCGTATTCTCTCAAAGGGAATTTCTACCGGGCACGGAAAAAACACCTATCGTGGTGCTGTAGTGGTTTTGCCTTCGGCCCAGAATGCTCGCAATCATACCCAATGTGATTCGCTCCTGATTGGTAGCCATTGCCATGCGAACACCATTCCTTTTATCGAGGTTCGTAACAAAACTGCGGTAGTAGAACATGAAGCCACAGCATCAAAAGTATCTGAGGAGCAGCTTTTTTATCTTCAAGCGCGTGGAATTGAAACCGAAGAAGCCATTAAACTGATCATCAATGGATACTGCGACGAAGTGTTCAAGCAGCTGCCGATGGAATTTGCGCTCGAAGCAAATCGACTCCTTGAGCTTAAACTTGAAGGAGCGGTGGGATAATTCTATCCTGCTTATTCTCAATGATTGAAATTCCTGGAAAAGTTTTTTTGATGGGTGAGTACAGTGTCATCGAGGGTGGTGCTGCGATTCTTGCTACTTTGAAACCAGGTTTTGAATATCTCAATTCTTCCACTCGATCAAGTACACTGACACCAGTTCGATTTCACCATGAATCGCCGGTGGGGAAATATATCGATCAACATCGCGAAGTAAATGATTTAAGTCGGCTCATTCACTTAAGTGGGGCGGGGCTCGGGCAGGGTTTTGGAACCTCGACTGCAGAGCTGATTGCCTATGTTTATTTAACGAGCCAGCATTTGCCAGATCGCCAAAAACTACTCACGTGGTACCAAGAGAATTTTAAGGAAGCGAGTGGGGCTGATCTCGCGGTCCAGCTTGAATCACTCTTGCATGCGGCACCGAGCGGTTTTTGGAGTTTCAGCAACAAAAAGGATGTGGAAGCGTTCCCTTCCTGTCCTTTGTTTTCAAAAATTTATTTATATCAGGGTCATCCCGCACAGAAACTTGCGACCCACGAAGCGAAGAAAAAGAAGATTGATTTAGTGGAAGCCGATCGTTTGGTGCGCCAATTCAAAAGTGAATTGAAAACGGGAAATGCACATTGCTTTAAACTCCTCACTGAATGGGCCGAGTTAATTCACCGAGAAGGGTTAGAGACCGAGCTCGCGCATACGGTGAGACGTGAGTTTCAAGCTTTGCCTGGTGTTTTAGGCGTAAAAGGATGCGGCGCCGGTTTAAATGATGTGTTCATTGTTGCCCATGATGACGGCGACGTTCTGCGTGCCGAGTCCCAGGCGATGATAGAAAAGTTTGGTTTAAAATTTTTGGGTCAGTTAGACCAGTTAACTTGGAAGCGTGAAGCGAGTGCGTTTGCGCCAGTGAATATTGCGTGGATTAAATACATGGGGAAGAAGAACGGACTCCCCGCTAACTCGAGCCTTTCGGTGACCCTAGATGAGGCGGGCACCGCGACTCGGGTGCGCGTTCTTTCTCGTGAAGATCGCCTTCATGAAGTGGTTGGGAACCCGGCAACAAAAATCATTTGGAATCCGACCGGCTATGTTCCTCCAGCTACTGGACAAGCTAAAGTGGATGCCTTTCTTTGGAATGAATCTCTATGGAGAGCTCCACTCGAAGCTTTTGGTTTTAAAATTTCTTTCCCCCAAACCCCAATTGAAATCCTCACTCGTAATACTGTTCCTGCTGGCACCGGCATCGCTACCAGTGCTTCAAGCTTTGCAGCGTTGACGCTTGCATGGGCGGCAATTCTTGTCGGAGCCGATCGCGCAAAGCTATTGAACGAATGGCAGACCAATACGCATCTCAAGCAAGCCTTGGCTGAAATCGCAAGTAAGGGTTCAGGGAGCGCTTGCCGCTCCATGCTCGGACCTTGGGTAGAGTGGATTCCAGAAAAAGGAATTCACGCTATTGAAGGCGCCCCTTTAGATTTGGTCGATCTTATTTTACTAATTGAAGAGGAAAAGAAATTGATTCCCTCGTCGGAAGCGCATTTGCGAGTTCAAACTTCTCCGCTGTATTCGGAGGGAAGAATGGAGCGGGCGCATGTTCGGCTGAAACAAGTAAAAGATGCACTTTTTGCCGGCGAATTCGCGCAGCTTCAGAAAGTGGTGTTGGAGGAAGCTCTCGATATGCATGAGCTCTTTCATACTTCAAACCCACCCTTTAGTTATTTAAGGCCAAAGAGTAGAGAGTGGATTCAAAGAATTAAAGAACAAGACCCAAATCTACCTTCAGCGCATGCCGTGCTGACTTTGGATGCTGGAGCGAATGTGCATTTATTTGTGCCCTCCACGGAGGTAAGCTCTTGGCTCCATGCCATCAAAGAAATTGATCCTTCGTTAAAAGTTTTCCAATCGCATATGGGTTTGGGTGCGCACTATGTCTAGTATGAAAATATCTGATTTTAGCATTAATGTACCTGCAAAATGGGTCTTGACGGGCGAGCATAGTGTGTTGCGCGGGAAGGAAGCGATCGCTTTTCCTTATCCTGAGTTTTCACTTTCTCTTTCCTATCGAAGCGTGCCTCTCTCAAAGACACTCACCATTACAGCCAATCCTTTTCAATCGCAAATTCAAGCACTGATTAAACGCGCACTCGAGTGGTTACACATTACTCTTACTATTACCGGAGAAATGGCAATTCAAAGCACCATTCCTATTGGTGCAGGCCTGGGTTCTTCGGCAGCGCTCTGTGTGGCAATTTCGAGATTGGTGATTTGGAAAACTGAATCTGATTTAAATCAATGGATTCCACTCGCGACTCATCTTGAAGACGTATTTCACGGCAAAAGTAGTGGAATGGATGTGAGTGTCATTGCTCTTTCTGAACCCATTCTTTATTCACTTAAAAATCGGGCGGCACCACTTCAGGAACGTAAACACTTACCACGTTTTGTTCTCTATGATTCTGGTAAACGAGGACAGACGCGTGAGTGTATTGATAAAGTAAAGCATTGGCAGGAGCAAAATCCGCATCAAATTTCGCGTTACGACGAACAAATGAGTGAGGCGACTCAATTAGCGAAAGTAGCCTTGTCGCAGTTTTTGCAGCACCCGAGCGATGCGGAAGCTCATCTGGCTCAAGCAATAAATCAAGCACAGAACTGTTTTGAGGTCTGGGGCCTGGTCAGTAGCGAGTTAATGGAGCAGAAACATGAACTCCTCAAGCAAGGTGCACTCGCCGTTAAGTTAACGGGGGCCGGCTTGGGCGGTTTTTGGGTTGCGTTATGGCCCAGCAAAGATGAATTTGACAAAGTAAGAAGCAATCCCATATTTTAGATTGAAATCTCGAACAAGGAGGCCTGCAACATGGGTTTTATGAAAAGAATTTTTCTATTTCTGATGGTGAACGTATTGGTGGTTGTCACGATTACGATTGTACTGAATTTGCTCGGTGTTCATGGTTACGTGAATGCGCATTATGGTATCGACTATCAGCAACTTGCCATTTTCTGTTTAGTCTGGGGGATGGTAGGTGCGTTTATTTCGCTCGCGCTATCTCGCTTTATGGCGAAAATGATGATGGGCGTGCAGGTAGTTGATCCCAATACTCAAGACCCTGAGTTACAGCAGCTCGTACATATCATTCAAAATCTTGCGCGCTCAGCTCATTTGCCCGCCATGCCTGAAGTGGGAATTTACGATTCACCTGAACTCAATGCGTTCGCCACCGGGCCTAGCAAATCGCGAGCGCTCGTGGCTGTTTCCACTGGCTTGCTTGGGCGGATGAATCAACAGGAGCTGGAAGGCGTGCTTGGACACGAAATTACGCACATTGCGAATGGCGATATGGTGACGCTTACTTTAATTCAAGGAGTGATCAACGCGTTTGTGATGTTCTTGGCCCGTGTTCTTTCCTTTGCAATTTCACAAGCATTAAGAAGTAAGGATGATGATCGCGGCCCATCTTATCTGCCCTATATTCTTACTCCCATTTTTGAAATTCTTTTTTCGATTTTAGGCTACATGGTGGTTGCTGCGTTTTCTCGCCACCGTGAGTTTAGAGCCGATGCGGGTGGAGCCAAGCTTGCCGGACGTGACAGTATGATTGCGGCACTTCGCTCATTGCAGCGGGCATATGAAACGCCCATCGAAGACGCGCAGCCTACACCATCGGCAATTCAGGCTTTTCAAATTACGGGCAAAAAGGGTGGATTTCTGCAGTTCTTTTCAAGTCATCCACCACTTGAAGATCGCATTGCTGCGCTTGAAGGTATGCAAGGCTAGCTTAAGCTATGAAACCCTGGTTTTTGACAAGCCTGCATGGACGAGCCTGGAGCTCAGGATGAAGAAGTACACGGACTCAATCTCAAATTTGAATTTCGATTGAGAGTGTCAATAAGAGAACGCTTTTAAGAAATAGCATGCAATCAAAGGCCACTTTGAAATCATCTTGCCATTTCCCCCTATCAAAGCTCAAATTAAAGTAATGAGTGAGCCAATCACAACCCTGGATACCATTAAAACCACGCTCGAAACTCTAGTTTCCGATCAAATCGAATTCGCTTACCTGTTAGGATCCGCTGTTACTGAACGCTTTCATTCAGAAAGCGATATTGATCTGGCAGTTTACTGGAAAAAGGTTCCTGAGTTTTCGGAAATGGTAAAAATAATTGCGAAACTTGAAATAATTTTTAAACGCGATGTTGATTTAGTTTCAATCAACACCGCTGACTTGGTTTTCTCGCAGCAAATCTTGGAAACCGGTCGACTGTTGATCTGTCATTCGCCTGGTCTACTTTTGAAGTGGAAGACTGAGCAAATGGCCCAATATCCTGATTTCAAGTACTCAAGAAAAATAATCGAAGATAATATTTTACAAAGGAAAAAGCATGTCTGAAATGGATGTAGTACTTTCAAAAATCAATATTATTAAAAATTGTTTAATGGCAATTGAGAAGGCGTCGGTTCAAGAAAAAGATGAAGACTTTAGGCTTTCAATTTACGAGCTCAACCTTCAACGGGCCATTCAAGCTTGTATTGATCTGGCAAATATGGTTCTTTCCAAGGAGGGCCTAGGGCTCCCTAATTCTTATCGTAATTCCTTTAGTCTGCTCAATCATCACCAGGTGATCGACGACGCCTTAACTCAAAAGATGATTTCTATGGTAGGTTTTCGAAACATCTCCGTTCACGATTACGAACAAATTAAGCCTGAGATTGTGAATCAAATTGTAAAAGCTCATCTCAGCGATTTTGAAGACTTTTATACCATCGTATTTGAGCGGGCGAAGAAGTGGTAAAAAGCGAAAATTGGCTGTAAATCGCTGAGCGCATCTTAAAGTGAATGATTATTTGCTTCCGCTCATCTTTTGTTGAAGGAGAAGGACATCCTGCAGAAGCGCTTCCATATTCTTGACTTCGGTTTCGCTTTTTTCAAAGTCTTTAGCGTACAGGATGAGTGTTTCTAAAAGTGGTTTTACGCTTAAGATCCATGCTTCTTGGCCATCAAAATACTTTTGGTCGGTTCGGAGCAAATCCATGGCAAGCAAGTGGGTGACACCTGCCAAGTGAAAAAATGGAGCCACCTGAGTGGGGTCTACCGAGAGATGCGAGAAAATATAGTTTTGAATTTGGATGAGTTTTTTAAATCGAAGTCGATAGTCAGTAATACTTTGAACTTGAGCGAGATTAATAGTTTTAATCTTGCCTTGAATCCATTCTCTCGAACTCACGAGTTCATCTTTAACTTTTAATCCACCGACAATTTTTACAAAAAGGGCGTACGCTTCTTGTCCTGTCTTATTCTTCACATACTTCAGAGTGAAATTTTGAGCCACTCCGAGTGGGGTGAGTACGGTGAAGCGGTCGATCGAATAAGTTGCTGCTTCGATATGAGTGTGAACTCCGCGTGCTGCAATGGGGTCTAAGCTATCGAACCAAGTATAGGTGCCTTCATTTAGGCCTCGTGGAAAATGCCCAGACGCATATTCATGGAATTTTCTTTTCTCATCCATGCATGAGTTGGAGAGTGAGAAACATTCTTTCCACCGGTCAGCTCCCATGCCGATCTCGATAGTCTTTGGGCCCTCGAGGGTAAGTTCAATTTCAACTGGTTTCCAGATCTGAATGAGGTTTTGGATAAATTTCTGAGGAGGTCCCTTCAGGTATGTCAATTTTGTGACAATGGGTTCACCTTGAAATGAGTCTGGCCAAGGCCCAAGGCTGTAGCCGTAAGGAAGAATATTCCAAATGGACCCTTCTTCATCCACATTTTTAGGGAAGGTGTTTTCAAGCCATTGAACCGTCAATGCCGAGGAGTACGGCGAATGACTTCTGATCGTGAACCAGGTGATGAGGGTGAAGATGACGATGAAACCTGCGGCAATCGATAGTTTTTTTGATTTCATTCTTAATTAGGTTACACTGTGTATAGAAATGATCAAGGGCTTTGGATATTTCGCACTTTTTGTGTTTTTAGTTCTTTGCAGTCAGATGGGTGGTTACACTCCAGGGTTTGCTGTTTGGTTTATCTCTTTTTTGTTAGTGGCTTCTGGATCGATCGCGTTAGCCGGAATCCAATTTCCAGAAGAGCTCGACAACGGTCACTTTCAACAACTTTTAAATGCCCATCGTGCTCCAATCAAGCAACTCACCCAAGAGATCGAGGAACTCGCCATCGTGATCAGACGGGATGGCTTGCTCGCGGCAGAAGGCTTGCGAAAAGAAATGAAGGATCCGCTCCTGAAATATTTAATTAAAAAAGTGATGGACGGCTTTGAGCGACCCCATCTGGTGCAAGTGGTTCAAAATCAAGCGAAACGCCAAGAAGAATTATTCTCCATGCTTCAGTCGTACTTCGATCGAGTATTGCAGATGATTCCGGTTGTGGGTTTGATCGGGAGTTTATTCATGATGATGGATTATTTTCGTGCCCCTTCTTCTGCTCTCGTGCTTTCCATTGTTTTTGCGCCTTTTTTGGTTGCACTCTTTTTTCAGTTGTTACTCCAGTCATTTTATCAAAAACAAATTACCGACGCCCTCGATCGGGGCAGACTTTACTTTACCATTGTAGAAGAGGGAATTATTGGCATTCAAGAAGGTCTCAATGCTGATCTCTTGAGAGATAAAATTCAATTTAGACTTCTCCGTAATCCTAAATGGGTGGATGTGTGAATCAGTCAGTGATTTATCTCGGCCTCTTTTTGATGGCCGTCGCCCTTTATGGATTTGAAGTGACGCAATCTAAGGCCAATCTGTCAGCGCACAAAGATAAAATAGTCGTCACTCAAGAATTACCTCCAGAGTTGAGTCCCAAACTAGAGGTGCTCTATAAACGATTTACTGCAGATCCGTTCTTTAACTCGCAAGCACCTGGGGTAAAGGTTCAGAAGAACTTAAAGACAGTGACGATTACTTTTTATGGTGGTGATGTCTATGAGTCGGGCGGATTCGCGATGAACGAGTCCTGGTTTTCGGTACTAGACCGAATCGAAGATATCATCCATCCAGAACTCGATCATGGCTTGCGTGTACAGATAAAGGGCTATGCTGATTCAAATGACCCGACCGAGCGTAAAGCTAGTGATTATGGCGATAGCGATCTTACCTTTTCTTTTGCGCGTGCCGAATGGGTTGCGCGGTATTTTGAACGAAAATGGGGCGTTTCGATACGAAACAAATTTGAGATGACTGGGGTAGGTGCACAACTTAATGGCAAGCGCACAGAACTCGTTTTTAATTATTCGTCCTCGTCTGGATCGTAGTCTTCATCGACAAACTTTTGTTCATGGGGAAGGACTCTTGCTAATTCATTCCAAAGCTCAGGGAGAACCGTCTCTGCTGCATCTTCAGTGCTTACCCAGGGAGCCATTCCTTCGTCTTGATTTTCGGTTTCAGTTGTTTTCAATGTTGCCGGTAGTTTCTGTATTGTGCCTATTTCTTTCAACCGCTGAGTCATCGCCCCCCAGATGGTGACGGGAGTGGCGTGACCATCCTTCATAATGAGTTTGGTAAGGGGGCTAATTGCATAAGCTCCGCGCACCAGCGACTCTGACATGGCGACATGATAGCTGCAGAGTTTACAAATCTTTTCGCCCTGAAATGAGATTTGCGTAGCTCGGTAAGGGGTCATGAGTCCTTCCTTTACTGTTCCCGCGTATTTTTTTTGAAGTCTCTCTAATTTACGATCACTGATTCGTTCAATGTCATAGCTCAAACCACTCATGGAAAGGTAAACTCCCCATTTTACTCCAAAGCGCGCAATCAACCATAGGGCCCAGCCCGGTACCCGAGTTTGGTAGACGTAAAGGCCGCCTTGGTGGCTTTCTTCAAATTTGCGTGGATACATTTCAATTAAATTACGAAGACTCACATTTCCTGCCGTCTGCGGAGTGCTGCCTTGAAAGCTTCCCACGTCGAGCGCCATGTCGGACCCGGTTGCGGTTCTCATTGCATCCACTACGAACTCACTAAAGGCGGTGGGGCCATGGCTCCCGGTGACGAGTCTCGCTTCTGTTTGTCCGATCGGCTGATTGAGAGCGGGCCCATAAAGCATATCGACAGCTGCACGGGCATGCGAAATCAGTTTTTCGATGTTTGCGTCTTTTAGACCTGAGTGAAGTATTGGTACGAGCTCGTAAGTTTCAACTATGGGGCTTTGACCAGGATCGAGACGGATCATGATCTTTCCCACACGGTTTCCATTGGAACCCGTTTGCACAATCGGCACTTCACGTTCATCGGGATCCTCGGCACTGGCGAGCTGGTCTAAATAAGTATGAGAATGCCCACCAATCACGAGGTCAAGGCCCCGCGTGTTTTCCACGAGTTTTTTATCCTTTTTGAAACCGATATGAGTGAGTGCGATGACCACGTCGTTTTTACTGCGTAAGTCCGAGGTGAGTTGGTTCGCCAGATCCGCACTATCGTTATAGGAGACAATATTTAGATCATCCGGGTTCGAGTCCACGTGTGCATACCATTTATACAAGGGCTCGACGGTGGTTAGACCCATGACTCCAATTTTAATGCCATCGCGAATGATTTGGGTGGTGGGTACGATTTGCTTGCTCAGGTTTTTCAGTGTCGGTGAAATTTGAACATTGGCTGCGAGAACTGGAAATGAAAAAGGAGATAAGCCAAAAGCATAATTCATTCCCCGAGCGCCCATCAGCCATTCGTGATTGCCCAAGGCTGTGGCATCGTAGCCCATGTTTTGAAATATTTTGAGCACCTCTGTTCCGTAGTTGGGAAAGTAGTTGGAGGTCCCTTCGAAAAAATCACCTGCGTCGAGTCGCACTGATTCAATGCCCTTTGCCTTCGCTTCAACGGTGAGGCGATCGAGAGTTGCTTTCACCTGTGCCCAGCCGCCCATTTCATCATCGCCATCAGCCGGGGCACCAGAAGTTTCTAGTGAAGCGTGTAAGTCATTGGTATGAAGGATTTGAATATAGCGAGTTTGGGCCCAAGCGGGGCCACCTGTAAGCAAGAGGGATAGGTAAAGCAATGTGGTGCGTATATTCATGGTTTTCTAGTCCTAGGTATTGATGATGACTGAAGACGTCTAGAATTTCACTGTTGACATGCCAGGTTATTTTTTAAACAAACTTAACATATAAATTAATAATCATTACCAATGCTTGATCGTCGTTCAGTTTTTTGGCGCTCCTTCCGATAAGTACGCTGTATGGCAAATGAGCCTCCATTTAAACCAAAAACAAAGACCGACATCTTGCATGAGATGTTGGAAGGGCGTTTTGTAGGGGGAACCCTATCGCAGCTCGCAAACTATTCTGAACTATTTTTGAAAATGTCAGAGGCCGTTTTTTTACTCGATCGTCATTCATTCAGAGTGATGGAATGTAATCCTGCTGCATGTACGTTGCTGAAGCGCGATGAAAGCGAAATTCTTGGACAAGAGTTTCCAACGTTCATGCCCGAAGAAAAAGAGCATTTAGAACGTTCATTGAAATCGACCGAGAAATCAAAGTGGTCACTTGAACTTGAGTTAAAAGACAAAAAAGGTTCACCTGTATTTTTTGAAGTATCGGCCACTATGCTTAAAATTTTAGATTATATCGAGGTCATCCAATTTATCGCAAAAGACGTGACTGAAATGAAACTCGCACAAAGAGAGTTACGCGAGATGAATACAGTGCTTCGAAATTTATCCACCACGGACGAAATGACAGGGCTTCGAAATTATCGTTACTTCAAAGAAGCGTTGGCGAGTGTTCATCATCATGCGCAAAACTTTAAAGAGCAGTATGGAATTATCTTTATCGATGTGGATCATTTTAAAAAATTCAATGATCGAAATGGCCACCCTGCAGGCGATGACGCGCTCCGGAGAGTGGCGAGTATTTTAAAGTCAACTGCCCGGAGTCAGGATTTGCCAGTGAGATATGGAGGAGAAGAGTTTGTCGTTCTTTGTAGGCACTCTACGGTCGAGGAGACCAGAGCGCAGGCCGAACTAATCCGACATAAAATAGCGAGTACTTCGTTTCCCTTCGGTGAATTTCAGCCCTTGGGTTTAATGAGCGCCAGTATCGGTGTGTCGGGGTTCCCCTTGAATGGAGACAACTTTGAAACGGTGTTAGAAGCCGCAGATCAGGCACTTTATCTCTCAAAAGAAGGAGGCCGGAACCAAGTCAGCCAATTGGATGAACCTCCGGCGGCTCAGGCCACAAAACCAGGTAAGAAAATTGCGTAAAGTTGAATTCTTTTTTCCTCAATGTTAGGATCACTCCATGGCTATTCGTAAAGTTGCCCGCATGGGACATCCAGTACTCAGACAAAAAGCACGAGAATTATCGGTCGATGAGATTCGTACCTCTGAATTTCGCGCGCTCGTCCAAGATATGCTGGAAACGATGAATGAATACAGTGGGATTGGAATTGCAGCGCCCCAAATTCATGAGGCGGTATCCGTTGCTATTATCGATTACGACGAAGAAAATCCCTGTACCGTTATTATCAATCCAAAAATTACGGTCCTGGATGAAACCACGCAAGCGTTTTGGGAAGGGTGCCTATCGGTACCCGATCTTCGGGGCCTCGTGCATCGTCCACGAAAAGTACAAATTGATTATTTAAATTTAAAAGCAGAACCGAAGCAGATTGTCGTCGAGGGGTTTCTTGCCACGGTTTTCCAACACGAACTGGATCACTTATTTGGAGTGCTGTTCGTGGATCGCGTTCAGTATGGCCCAGGGACTTCTCCCATTGCCTTCATCGAAGAGTATCAGCGTTATTTGATACCGAAAGAAGAAGACGATGTGGGCGAGCTTGATGAATGATCTATCTATTAGAACAAGACAAACGCTTTATGGAATTGGTTGATCTCGACACCGTGGATCTTGTTCATTCTGAAATCAAGCATCCATTAATGATGGATGTGCGGTACTCGCGTCAGGATAATTTTTTAGGTCGGGTTGTTTACTCACTTCCAAAATCATTTTTACTGAAACACGTCACTGAAGATCTCATTAAAGTTCACACCATGGTCAATGCGCATGGTTTTGGCTTGCTTGTTTTTGATGGCTATCGACCTTGGTCAGTGACCAAAATTTTTTGGGATGAATCTAGCCAACACGATCGGCAGTTTTTGGCGAATCCTGAATCGGGTTCCACCCACAATCGCGGTTGCGCGGTTGATTTATCTCTCTATGATTTGAAAACCGGCAAAGAAGTTCAAATGCCCAGTGGCTTTGATGAAATGAATGAGAAAGCATATACTGCTTATCCCGACGGGAGCGAAGAATCGCGCAGGGCGCGTGACCTGCTGCAATGGACGATGAAAGAAAATGGTTTTACGGGAATTAAAAATGAGTGGTGGCACTTCAATCACCTGACCCAACATTCGTACCCGGTGATGAATTTTACTTTTGAAGAAATTTTGCAAGCTCCGAAAAGCCCAATCCAGAATCTTTCGTGGTGATATAGCGCGGCGGATACTTCATGCGTGGTAAATATTGCTTTACGTTTGCAACACCCACACTGTGTTCAAATGCCTGAAACATCGGTTCGTCGTTCGGGGAATCTCCGGCATAAATAAACTCATGAAATTCCGGGAAATTCGGATCTAAATTTGCTTTTGCAAATTTCAAAAATGCACGAATTCCTTCAATTTTAGTATAGGCACCAAACCATGTGTTGACGTGAATGCTTGAAATTTTAGCAATGGCGCCCTGGGATTCACAAAACGTGACCAAGCGGTCGATTTCAGTCTGGCTCCAGGGTGGAACATCTTCGCAAAAATCGATGGCGAGGTCGTACTCTCGATAATCTTGATCAGAGGCGAACGTAGCTGTTGGAAAATTCTTTTGAATGGCAGCCCTAAGTCCGGCAAGCTTCGACTTTGCGGCAAGCGCTTCTGGGGTGGGGAGAGTGTCGATGCGTTCTCTTTTCTCAATTTTTTTCCCTAAGACAGTGGCTTGATTCATGTAAAAGGAAAAGGCGCCATTTTCACCTACCACCGCGTGAACGGGCCAAAAACGCGCGATTAGATCGCACCAACCAGCGGGCCTTCCCGTTACGGGGATAAGATAGAATCCGGCGTTCTTTAAATCCCAGAGCGCCTGAAATGCTTCAGGTAAAATCTTTCCATGGGAAGAAAAGGTGTCATCGATATCAAAGCACAGGCCTTTGATCGACGTAAACGTTTCGCGCGGAATTGAAAGTAAGGGAGTGGGTTGATCCA
>CAIMWN010000144.1 GCA_903845155.1 Oligoflexia bacterium | reverse complement strand
TTGTACATGACTTGAACCGCCCAGTGGGCATGAATCGGAAATTAGTGGATATTGAATTGCTTCGAAAAATAGGAATCCATTGCGATTCCGGTCTTCAGTTTGGAATTGAAAAGACTTATGAATTTTTTAAAAAATAAGGAACCTATATGAACGAACAAAAAAATAATTTAGCCCAAGATCCTTTGCTCCCTCCGTCAGAACTCCATAATATCGGTGACGGAAGTTTCGTCGCTATCGGTGAAACTTTTGTAAAATATTTTGTGGAAGTTGCGAAGATTACTCCCAACGATCAAGTTTTGGACGTGGGTTGTGGGACAGGTAGAATGGCCCGAGCGCTTACTCGATTCCTATCCCCCCAGGGCGAGTATCATGGAATAGATATTGTGAAAAACTCCATCGATTGGTGTAATGAAGTTTATTCGGTACGCCATCCGAATTTCCACTTTCATCATAGCGATGTTTTTAATTCGGCTTATAATCCTGAAGGTAAAGTGAAAGGTTCAGCCCTTGAATTCCCATTCGAGTCAAAAAAATTCGATTTTGTTTTCCTAACTTCAGTATTTACCCATATGTTGCCCGCAGATTTGGATCGATACTTATCTGAAATTTCAAGGGTGTTAAAGCCGGGTGGGAAGTGTTTTATTACTTATTTTCTGCTTTATCCAGAATCGCTGAAGAGTGTTGAGGCGGGTGGCATCCATTTCTCACAATTTACTCCTAAGTTTGCGCACCCTTACGAGAATGGTTGTCGTGTGGATAATCTCACTCATCTGGAGGCAGCGATTGCTTATCCAGAAAGCGTCATCCAAGAGTTGTACATTAAACACCATCTCAATATCGAATTACCGATTCGGTATGGTAACTGGTGTGGAAGAAAAGATGCGTTTGATTTTCAAGATGTGGTGATTGCAACTAAAGTCTAGTCTTTAGGTCATTGCTTTTATGTAGTGAGGTAATACTTCAGCGGTCGGTCCGTCCATTAAGATTTTATGATTTTCAATCCAAATGACTCGATTGCAAACCATCTCAATGTCAGAAGAATTATGAGACACCAAAACCACGGATACTCCGCGTGCTTTGAATTCTTTGATTTTTGCAAAACATTTTTTTTGAAAAGAGGCGTCGCCCACGGCCAGTACTTCATCGATGAGGAGGAGCTCTGGTTCTAAATGGGCAATAACAGAGAATCCCAATCGTGCATTCATTCCGGATGAATAAGATCGAATGGGCTCATGAATAAACTCACCAAGCTCAGAAAAAGCTACAATTTCGTCGATTTTTGCAGCAACTTGTTTGCGACTCAGCCCCATTAAAACACCATTGAGCTGGATGTTTTCAAGTCCTGATAGTTCCGGATGGAATCCGCCCCCCAGCTCGAGGAGTGGAGAAACTCGTTTGCTCACACGAATGGTTCCGGAGGTTGGCTTCAATACACCTGCGATTAAACCCAGGAGTGTGCTTTTACCCGCACCATTTCTACCGATAAATGCGACGCTTTCACCTTCTTGGATCGTAAAGGATAGGTCCTTTAGGGCAGTAAAGCCACTGCTTCGTAATTGTTTCATGGCGGAAGGAATATTAAATATGAAGTTTTTCAGCCCTGAAAAAAAATGATGGTAAAGTGGATAGGTTTTGGTGACATGTTCAAAGCGGATGATTTCCATAATCTAGAGGACCTCCGCAAAGCGCCAGGAGAGTTTTCTATAAGCGAATTGCGCTAATGAAAGCAGCAATACGCCCCACGCGAGAGAAGAGATAAGATAATCACCTCTGATCGTACCGTTCATAAAAAGAGTTCTCCAGTTTATGATCAACGGGGCAATGGGATGGTAAATAATAAGCCATTGGTAATTATCTGGAATCTTGGTCTCGGAATAAAGAACAGGAGTCATGTAGAACAAAAACATAATCCCAATCTGTAGGAACCGCTCGAGATCACGGAAGAAAACGGTCAACGTTGCAAATAATAAATTTAATGAGCTGGCAATGGTGAATTGCACTACCACCAAAGCGGGTATTCCAAAGATCCAATGCCAAGAAAAGGTGCCGTGAAAGATATAAACAAAAAGTATAATTACTGGAATGGATACCAAGTAATGGAGCGCGTCCTGAATCGCTACGACCACAGGAATGAGGTAGCGAGGGAAGAGCGTTTTTTTAATCAGCGAAGCATTTCCGATGTAAGTGGAAGGAGCGATCATGATGGTGTTGGTCATCCATTGCCATGGAAAGAGACTGCTTACTAGAAAAAGTGGGTAATTTTCAGTGCTGACTTTTAAAATTTTGTAAAATACTAAGTAATAAAGTCCCGCATACATCAAGGGACTCGCGATAGACCAAAGATATCCCAAGACGAGTCGCTTGTAGCGGACTTTCAATTCCTTTTTTAGAAGTTCATAGATGAGGTCGTAAAGGTGAGCAGGAGTCATTTTTAATGACTATCGCCGGTTTAGCTTGAATTTTCTAGTTAAAATTAATTCAAAAATGCTAATAGTTTCGCTGCTGTTTCTTTCCACGCAAACCGACTTCGAACAAAATCATAAGATCGGTCTGATCCGATCTGAAGCTCTTCGGGAGCCTTCCTTAGTTTTTGCAAAAGTAAGATTGCTTCTGCAGTAGTTGAAACTAGAAAAGGGGTCATTTCCGGATGTGCTC
>CAIMWN010000143.1 GCA_903845155.1 Oligoflexia bacterium | reverse complement strand
TGACCAATGCCCGCGCAGGTGAGTTGGTTGAATTCCAGAATGGTATCAAAGCGATAGTTTTGAACCTGGAAGAAGACAACGTAGGTGTGGTATTGATGGGACCTTCGGAAAAAATTAAAGAAGGCGATACTGTTAAAAGAACAGGCGTTATCGGTTCGTTAAAAGTAGGTGAAGGCCTTGTTGGACGCGTATTCCCACGGAGATTATATCCACAGGAGCTCGCTGCCGCACCGAGTAAAAATAGAAGACTAAATCGAAGCATCTTCCTAGCACTTTGACAAATCGTCTGCATTTAAGCAAGATGCGTTTAGATGGATACGCTTTCCAGCTTGATAAAAAAAATTCTGGGTAGTAACCCCGCTCTTCAACAGGGACTTCAAGATGCTCGCATCATTGAGACCTGGCCCTTGGCCGTAGGCGAACTACTCGCTAAACACACCCATGCGGTTCAAGTTAAAAATAAAACATTGATGATTGAAGTCGATCATCCAATTTGGAAACAGGAACTCCATTCAAACAAGCAGCTCGCGATCAGAAAATTAAATGAAAAACTCGCCGAGGTCTTAGCGAACGACCCTTCACCCAAGAAAAATACGGAACAAGTCTGGATAGAAGATATTTTTCTTTTGAGTCCTAAAAGTTCTGGGACCAAAGCCAAAACAGAACTGAAATAAAAATTAAAGCCATCACTACTGCGATCACTATCCCCATTTTGCGATGAGGGTGATCCATGGAAACGGGTTTTTCTTCAAATTTCACTTCTGGCTTCACTACAGCTGCAGGACTCGAAAAATTTGAATTTTGAATTGGGGCCTTCGTGTTAGCATTCACCAAGGTCGAAGTCATAATGGGTCTTGTATCTGTCGATGAGGTGGTCTCGATACTCACTTTTGGAAAAAGTCCTGACAATTGGATTTCTCCCAAATGTGCGCGTAACTCGTCCACTTCCTGTAAAGCAAACCAATACCCATTGGAAGGACACACTTCATCCTGAGGAGAAAGCTCTCCACATTCTATCATATTTACTAAAGTAGCTTGATCAATGGGCCTCAGGATCTTTAAATCAGGTTTCCTAATCATCCATTGGCTTGGTGAGCGTGCAGCAGTCATGGCTCGGTCCTTGCGTTTTTTGCAAACTGAAGGGCCTCAAACGAATGAAGATCCGCATCCAAAAAACGCCGGATAGCAGCATGTTTTGATTTTACAAAATTTTCCGGCAATCCTTCAAAGACCACTGAACCTTGATCTAGAAAAATAATATAATCAGCAAGGCGGAGTGCCGAAGGAATATCATGGGAAATCACCACCGAAGTTAACTGATACTCTGTTTTAATTTTTTCGATCAGTTCATCCACAGTGATGCGGGTATAAGGATCCAAGCCAGTAGTAGGCTCATCATAAAGAAGAATTTCTGGTTTCCGAACAATCGCGCGCGCAATACCCACCCGCTTTCTCATTCCCCCAGATATCTCATTTGGAAATTTATCGTACGGGCCATCCATCCCCAGTGTTTTCAGCACCTCAGTGACCTGCTTAGCGATCTCTTCTTCACCAAAATCAGTATGCTCGCGAAGCGGAAAAGCCACATTCTCAAAAACGGTCATATCATCGAAGAGCGCTGAGTTTTGAAATACCATTCCAAACTTTTCACGGAAAGCGATCACTTCATGATGACTCATTAAAGAAAGATCTTGTCCAAGTACGGTGACGGACCCTTCATCAGGAGCAAGCAAGCCTAGAATATGTTTCAGAGTTACCGACTTCCCCGTACCTGAAGGCCCAAGAAT
>CAIMWN010000142.1 GCA_903845155.1 Oligoflexia bacterium | reverse complement strand
TTCGTATACTTACTGAGCTTCTGCAATAATCGTTTTTCAGATTTCCTACTCCGTTCAATCTCAAATGCAATCACAGCTTTGTTTTTACCATGATTGATCATGAGTAAATCTGGCAACAGATCATAGTCGTCACGATTCGTAAAAAGATACTCACTCACAAGAGCCTCATTCATAAACCTAAAGTCCCTAATCACTATCGCGGCGGGGAACATGGATCTTAATTTATGTGCCCATAATCCACACGCTTCACTATGCTGAAGTTCGCGACTGATAAAATACGGCTGATGAAGATCATCGGGAGAGCACGAAAGGACATTAGCAATTCGATTCCTTGCAATTTCATTTTGGGCAATCTGGTAAAAAACACCCATCCCACGAAACACCCTTTCTTGACGTTTAGTGACTAAACCGTTTTTTACCAAATTACCTAACGACTCATGAAGCCTCTTTTCTTTGATCTCAGGCGTAAGCATGAACATTAGTCCGCGAAAGGAAATTGGCCCATATTCTTTAAGGATTGAAAGGATCTGAACTCCTCGGGTTTTCAATTGAATCGACTTAATCATAATTAAACCTCCTCTTGGTTTGAATTGGTTTTCTTTTTTCCACTTCCTCCACGTGCTTTCAATTCCATCAGGCTTTTGATTGCTGCTTCGATATCGAGGTCATTCTTTCCAGCCAAAACTTTTAATGAACGCCTCAAATCTGTGTGCTTGAGCTGAAGCAATTTTACATCAACCTTCGAAGTCAAAATCATTTCATTAATGACATCTGAATAATTGATCGAACCCGATTCAAATTTCTCAGTTGCCTCTTTGGTGATAGTCTCAACCTCACGCCATGCCTCATCAGACAAAATTACTTGCAATCTTTTTTTACTCATTATCGTGTACCTTTCTTGTTATGGGACTCAGGTTTAGGGACAATAAAAGGACTGGGTGGCAAATCACCAAAGTGCATATCGATTTGATCGGCTTCGCATGACTTACGATCTTGCAACACGCTTTGATGGGTAAAGTATGAAGTCGCAATTCCAACAATCGCGCCTACTCCTGCACCAATGGCAACCGTGCTTAAAGAAGGTGATTGCCCTCCGGCTGAGTACCCACCATAAGTTGCAGCTACACCGGCAATGGTTCCAAGTGTGCCACCCAGCTCTATAGATTGATCAAGCGTTGAGCAACCAGCTCCAAGCAAACACAATAAAAACAGATTTAATTTTACCTTCCTCATTTTTCACCCTCTTTCTTTTCCAATCGTGGAAACTTGATTTTAAAAACATGCGAAGCACCTTGCGGAGTGTGTTCTCCGTGCGCAATTAATACTGAGCCGACACCAGTCGGCAGTGTTTTGAATAGATCGGGTGATGCTCTGAACTGATGAGCTTCGCGACTACTGCCTTCTCCGACCACTTCACTTGCATCTATTTCTTTTGTGTTCGTGATCCGTTGGGTAACTTTTTGATAAACCTTGGTTCCAAAAGATCTCGCAAAAAACTCTGCCGAATCTGGATCATTGATCCGCATGATGATCTTGGTAGCCGAGTTATCCGTGATCCGACTAAGAAAGCCTTTTGAAACTTCCGCAAGATCCCCAGTACTCTGATGAGAGAAATGCAGTGCATACCCGGCAGATCTAGCTTTAGAAATAAGATCAGCAAATTCAGGGCAAGCAAATGACGCAAACTCATCAAGGTAAACCGGTACGAATGGTTTTTTTGTACTCTCGTCTGCAACGTTCCGATGTGAGGAGCCCGCTAAAAAACTCAGGTGATTGATGATTAACTTCCCAAGTACCGAAACAAGTTGAGGTGATAGCAAACTTTGAAGTCTAAAATAAATCACCGTTCCATCTTCAGAATCTTTAAGATTTATTTTTTTACCCTCACTCGGTGAAAGTGTTTTAGATAGATAACCAATGCATAGAGATTTAATTTGATCACGTAAACCCGATAGATCAGCGAAATGATCTTCCGCTAACTTTTTGGGATAGCCTTCCGTAAACAAAGCAGCTCCAAGTGACGATGGGGATTCAAGGTAAGTGGCAAGCTCGGTCAGTTTTGGATTAGCGTTAAGCGTACTAAAATGTTTTTCAAAAAGCAGTTGCAATGCGGACAGTGCTTTTGACTTATAATACTCTTCACTCCATGTGAGGGATGAAAACAAGCGTTGGGCTGCTTCAAGTGGCGAACCACTTTCTAAGGGATCATATTTTAGACTCTCAGCACTACCCAAATCGTAAACCTTTAACCGAGACGCTGGCACGATCCTTTTTAACTCTTCTAAAAATGAAGCATCGCCTTTTGCATCTAAAATAATACTTCCCAGTCCACGCTGCACATCTTGTATAAGAAAGTTAAGAATTACACTCTCAGTTTTCCCTGATCCCGTAGCGCCAACTAAATGCACATGCCGGGAGCGAATTGAATCAGGCAAAAAGATTTCCGCCATCAGCTCATCATCCGTACCCATGCGCACTCCATAGGGTGTCGGCTGCAGAAGTGACGCTGGAATCGTTTTAATTTGCTCGAGTCGTTTTTTTCTCTCACGTCCCGATTTAGAAAATTTATCCCATGCATAAAGACCACCAATAGTAAGCATTCCAGTTGAACCCGTAATCATAAGACCCCTTTCAAAAGGTGTGAGTGAATTATAGATTTTGTAGATCAAGCCGCTACCACCCAGAAACAACGTACTTTTTAATAAGTGGGTATCATCGGATTCGTTTTTCATTTGCTTCCTCCCGGAAAGTAGTCCGTAAGTTCAGCGAAAAACTCCAAACCCGGACTCAGTGTTAAGACTTGTGATCTATTTTTTTCAACTTGAGAAGATGCACCCATTTCCTGAAAGAGACCTGTGGTGAGAGCGCGAAACAAAATGTCTTTCAAATCTGGCGATGTGTTTTGACTCTGCATCCCTTGTGTAGTGGTTGCAGCAGATCCCAGTACCGAGCGAGTTACAAACCCCTCTTTTTTTGTAGCAACGAGCCCAAGGGTTCCATCCAAACTTAATGCTCGCGCAGCTATCGGAAACGCAATTCCTTCATGGGTTTTGTCCCGTGCAAATCGAAAATTGATGGTGACACGCTCAAAAGTACTGTCTGGGGTCGCATCCCCAATCAGGCTCCCACCCATTAGCACCTTGCCAAGTCCTGCATCTGTGATGAGTGCATGTACTGGAGCGGCGGAATAAGTTTCAACGACATTTTGAAGCCTGACTCGCACCAAAGTACCGGGCGCTCGTCTTGAAATACCCGCGATGCTATTGCCTCCTCCAATACCAGTCCCTTTTTTAGCGGAACCAAAATCAATGATTTGTGATTTGCCACCATCTGAATGCAATTGCTCTTTCTGAGCTTGCGACTGCTTACTGTTTGATCGGCTTTCTTTTTTAGGCGCTCCACAAATTGCCTGATAAATAACAATTGCAAAGAGCGGCAGTAAAATAAAAACTACAATATCTTTTGACAAATGCTGCCAGTGAAATCGTGGTAAAGCTCCGGGATAATCTTCAGCACTCCAGCGAGCGAGTAAACTACGTTTTAGTCGATTCATTCCTGAGTTTGGATTTTTATTATTGCTCATTTTATTTTCTCCTTCTCAATCGAAACGCTCATTGCATTTTCATGGCCGAGCAATGGAATTATGAGAATCACCTCTCGCATGTTGCGCGGGAGATTGGGTTTTGCAAAAATGAGCCTAAATTTTATTCTGCTGTCTTTCTGAACTTCTTGACGTTCAGACCATAACTTAAACGGAGAAAATGTTTTTGATTGATATGATAGCCTCACTAAATTCCATAGCGGCTTAATGACTTGTTGTGATTTTGACTGAAGCTCACACTCAAGTGTTAAATAGTCTTTCTTTGCATCAAAATCACTGTGAAGAACTCGCAATATATATCCGAGTTTTGGTTCAATTTTTTCCCCTAGTTTTTGCGATTCATGATTCTCAATTTTGACTGGTGGTTTTGGGGGTATATCCTTTTCAAACTTTTTGTAGTAAGTTGGAGTTGCATCTTCTGATGCGGTTAATACAAAAAGCCTTGCCTCAACATCTTTAAAATATACAAACATGTTGCTCGCCGCATAGGGCGTGAGCGTTCTCACCACGAGTGAATGATCTACTTTCTCGACCTGAAAACTTTGCCCGTCCCCAAGCACCACCCTGAGTGGTGTTTCTTCAAATTCGAGCACTGAGCTAAATCCAGCTTTCAAAAATACCGGAAACGGTGTGGGTGGCATTTGTCCCGCCATCGAAACCACGGACCACAGTATTAAAATTACCATTTTCATAATCTTGAACTCCTTTATTTGCTTCATTTTTTAGAAAGTTGTTTTGATGCCTGATATGCCTTTTGTCCGGCACTTCTGGTCTGGCTCGCTCTCTCAATCACAGCAGCCTTTGGCGTAACAAAAGATGCTGCCTTCAAAGCTCCGCGCCTGAGCGTATCGCCCACACTTAGATTCACTCCCTCGCAGAGTTGCGAAACAATGAAAGGTGAAAACAGCAGCGCTACTGCAATGATGATGTTTAGAGTGATGATGGTGACAAATCCGCCGATACCATCATAGGCAGACGCAAAAGGTAGGACTTTCAAGAACGCCGATAAGATTGACCAAATAATGGGCCACGCCGAAATTTGAATCATGTTCTTGAACAAGCCCTTCGTCACACCAGACGAAGCTTCAAACAAAGAACCCAAAATCAAAAATGGCCCAAGTGCAATGAGCAGAAACCAATAAAAATGCTGAAACGCGAGTAATAAAAACCGCGCAACCACCAAGATGATGAAACTCACCATCACCAGCGCCCCCATGAAAAGATCACTCCCCATATTGAGTAAACCTTGAAGATCAAAGGAGTAACTTTCAGCACGTTTTGAAGCGGCCTCTAACACCATGTCGATCCCATTTATATTATCGATGGACTTTGCAATCTCGACCCCGAGAATCTGACAAAACTCTGCTATCATCGGAAATGATACGAGCAAAAGCGCCACGATGAATAAGCGCTTGAGGCGCACGAGAATTGCTCCAGAAACTCCTAGGTCGCTCGTGTAGCTAATCGCTACTGAAACCAAGAACAGCGGGAGTAACATCTCCCAACTTAGCTGGTTCGTCTGATCATAAATATGTTTTGCGACAGGGAGGAGCTTGTCGTACTCCTCAATCGCCGGAAGATTATAGTTTGCACTCATGGGCTCACCCCTGACGGCATCGCGTGGGTAGAGAACTTTCCGTCCGTGGAACCCAGATTCTCCTTAACATTGGTGAAGCATTTGCCTTTTGAAATGATTCCACGGGTTTCCTTTTCATTTGCGTCTGCCAAGGTCTGAGCCAAGAGATTTGCAATGTGGCTTTGCATTACTAAGCTTTGCGAATCCACCGCAACCAATGTACCCATACCCGAAGCCGTAAGCTTTTGCGCCACTCCCGGCGAAGAATCGGCACCTCGACGTTCAAGTTCCTTCCCTGAAAGAAAAGTTGTATTCGCACCGGGGGCCACTCGTGCCACCAAATTCATAGCCGTTGAAATCGCAGTATCAATTTCGTCTGATTTGGCGGAGCGATATTCCTTAGGCAACACGCTGTAGATTGTTTGCAAACGTCTGATTGCTTCTTTTGGATCTTTCCACTGATCCCACTGCGCTGGTTGTACTACTTCCGCAATAGTTGAAATCCTATAGATTCGATCATTGATTCCAGCCATCTCATCTTTTAGAAGCCCGGTCTGTGTTCGAAGCTGATTGAGCGTCATCAGAGTATTGGTAACAATTTGAGCAAGTAAGGGTAAGTCACCTCCCCAAAAATCTGCTTGCGCTGTTTGAGTTGAAAAAAGTGCAATTGTTAAAATCAAATATTCTTTTCTCATTGGGCCTCCTGTTTTTGGTTCGAGTTTGAAATGTTTTCGGTGTTTGCGAGTTCATAGAATTCCTTTGTCGGATACAACCTAAAAACCTGACTCATACTTGGGGTGAGCGCAAAAAACTCTGAGTACATTGGCTTTTTTGAAGTAACCGAAAGCGCTCTTTCGATATCTGTTCTTGGCAAATCAAAGGTATTTTTCAGATATTCAGCCGATGCGCCGTTTTGGAGAAATATTTTTGTAAAGCTATTCGTAAATAGCATCTTTGCAAAAGTATCGTCTCCATAATCAGCAAGGTTTTGAGTGATGGAAACAATTCCGGCTTTGTACTTCCGAAGCGTTCGATACATCTCTTCCAAGAAACCTTTACTTTGAGCAAAAAACCGCCATACCTCATCAAAGACAATCAGCGTTCGCGAGAAGCGCCCATTCACTAGATCAAGCCACAAGAGCTCAGTTAAAAGTAAGATCGTGGTTTTTTGTAAAACTGGGTCTGAATCTAGCTCTTTAAAATCAAATGCTGATACGGGTGACTTAATGAGTTCGATCAAGTCTTTTCGCTCTGGAGCTAAATCAAAACCCACATGCGGTTTTAACCAATGAGCGATATCACTATAAAAACGTTCAGATCGTTTGCTGGCATTTGAAATCAGCTTTTTTATTTTTAGTTTTTCACCCTCAATCTCTTTTAAAAGATCATCTATTGCAACCATGTGCGAGTGAGTAATATGGGAGCCCGAACCGCAAAGCGTTTCGATGAATGCCCGGTAAAAACTCTGCCCGTTCACAGGATGCAAGTTCAAAAAACTTGAAATGAGTGCAGTTGCCTCTGCTTGATTGAGTGTGGTGCTCTTACCACCATTAGATTCAATAATTTTTCGGTACGAACCACCCACATCAAAAATGCAAAGACGAGATTTTGGATCATCCTTAAGGTTTGACGACAAAATCGCGTTCATGAGAAAACTCTTTCCTGATCCCGATGCGCCACAAATGAACGAGTTGTAATTTAAATTCTCTTTTGAGAAGAGGTTTAAATTTGAAACCTCGCCTGAACGTGATCTCAGCCTTAAACTTGATGAATCATTCTTTCTTGAATAATCAAGAAGTAGCGGCAAAAGGTGAGCGAGATTTTCAGTCAGGATCGGAAGTTTCCTAATCGCAAGTACCCTGTTTCCCGGTATATGACTCTTCAGTATAGGTAGTGTTCCAATTCCTTCTAAAAATATTCCAGCATTTCCAATGCCTGAGGTTAGGCGCTCAATCTCATGAGCCGTAGTGAGTGTAGATTCAGTAGTCCCTCGCAAGATTAACCCGAAGGAGATTTCAAAAAGCGTTTCTTTGCCAACGAGCACACGCTCAAGCGTTTCTTCAGAAGAACTGAGCACCGAATTTGACTCAATGTTTTTTACTTCTAATGAACTGGTGATCGAGAGTGCATGACTAACTCGTCTTTTGGTTTCAAGTTGGCGCTTAATTTTAGCCCGTTCTGGAATCGACAAATGAATCGAGAGTGTGAATTCATCGGCATTCTCAAATATTGGTTGAAGACACCCCCTCCAAGTGAGCTGCGGAAGTTCAGTGAGTGAGAGTACTCGCACCACACCTTTGCCCGTTTTTACAAAATCCTTCTCCCAAATGAGATCAGAAAGTTTATTCTGCAGAATAGATTCCCCGAACACTCCAGATAAAAGCTGATTCCACGTGTCCAGACTAAGGGCAGCTGCATTCATCCCAAGCTCAGTCAAAACCGCTTCAAAGTGTGAGTAACTATTTTTATTTTTTACTTTTTCAAAGCAAAATATTCTAGTTATAAAACAAAGCTCATCAGATCCTGGAACCTTTGAACGGCTTAAAATGAGTTGTCCTTCGAACAGATTAGGAAGCTTAGTGAGTAAATCAGAGAGTTTTGAAAAAAACCCATCCGAAACGCCACCTTCAAACCCTTCTTCAAGGTTACCGCTCGGGAGAGGTTCCAATTCAAATCCTTTTGAGAGCGAGCCATCTGCATGTGAAATCACACCACCATCTAAAAAGTGTGAACCGAGTATTGATTTAGTGAGTGAGTATTGTTTCATTTTTGTTTCCTCTCTTCCGTTATTTTGGAGCGCCCCTGATGCCCGAAGTAAACATGTGGTGCAGTAACAAACCGCATGAGCAGCTCTAGGTGGCCGTTTTTCTGCCCGTGTGAAATTACTCTGAGAACAATGAGTGTGGTGATCCCAAAGACCCAAGAAAAGATCAGTGGGAGCTTCATCACATTGAGGGCGACGTTGGAAGCCGCGAGGACAAAGAAGGAGGCCACAATTTGGCTTACTTCGAATCCCCAGAGCTTCGAACGATTCATGTTGCTCGTTGGACAGTTCTTCATCGAACCACTCGCTCAATTAGATCAATAATACTTTGAGCACCGAACAGAATGACTGCGCCAACCACTGCATAAGTGAGGTGCCTCTTTGCATCGGGGTTACCCGTGATGAAGCTAAACGCAGCAAAGCCTAAGCCCAACACAGAAAAGATTGGTAGAATTGAACCAAGAAGTACATCTTTTAAGCCCATCAGTGACGACTCAACCGATGCATGAGCAAGTGGACTCACGAGAACAAGCGCAAGAATAGAAATAGTTACAATTGATTTCTTCATTTTTATTTTCCTCTTTATTATTTTTTAAATTTGGATTTGATGAATGGAGCGAATGTTAGTCCTGACACCTCCCAACATTTCCATTCCATGATGGATCATGAAGCGAGTCCCAGTTGCATTCCATGCAGTAAGGAAAATCAGAATTTACTTTTGAGTTGAGTCCACACCTTGGGCAATGACCATATGGTGTTGAGTGGACTTTTTTGATCCTTAAGATGCAGGTATATAATTCTTCTAGAATTTCCTGATCAAATCTTGGATTGGATTTTATGATGAATAATGGTTTTGTGCTTTTACGTGCTATTGTCATTTCCCCTCCGTGAAAGTCCGCGCGTGAATTTCTTCATCGCTACTTTCAATTCCAGAATCTCCATCGTCATGCCGTAGTCGTGATTCAGAAGTGAATCAAACGCGGCTTCACGGAAGGGTGATTTATATTTTTAATTAAGCTCTTCTGTGTTGATTTACAACAGAAGCTGGCTTTGATGGTATTTTAATTTAATTACTTGGCTACTAATTCAAATTCAGTGTCGGTATTGATCTGAATATCAACCTGAGCGAATTTTGATGGCTTACCCTCATGAATCGCCATTTGGATTTTTCCAAAACGGACATTCATCCTTCTCGCTAGCTCTCTCCAAAGCTCGGAGGTTCCAATTTCCTCAAAAAGTTTTACGAAATTAACTTTGTCACTGACGAATTCCTCTCGCATTTTTAATCCCCTTTAATTCCGAAGGCTCAAAATCGTGCCTTCATAACAGTACATAAAGCAATCAATATGCCAAGATTCAGACAGGCTTCTTTTTGAAAGGAAGTAAAAACTGGCTATTTTATAAACTTAAAAGTAATTTTTTAGATAAAAAACTGTACAGTGGCTGATAAGAAACTGGTCACGCAGGTTGGCATGAATCGAAAATTCTCTTCAATCGCTCAAGCGATCGCTGATGATGCTCTGGTTTCATTTTTTTGATGTTAGCAAGCTTCCATTGAATTGCTGGCAATTTCTCAACCCCGCCAATACCTAAAAGATTAAAGTCAGGTACTCCGGCTTTAAAGGAGATTAGAAATTGCTTCTCGGTATCAGTAAAGCCTCTCATTAATTTTTCGATGAGCAATTCCCTTGCCCGAAGTAATTCCTGTAACGAAACAGGTTTAATTGGCATCCCAACGAATTGCCTTTCATAGATTTCAGCTATATTTTTTCGCGGAGGCATAAGAAGTTGGCTCATCGTCGCATCATGCCCGCACAGATAAACTATAAAACCTTTCCGAATTTCGTCTGTAATACCTTCATTTTCTAAAAGCAATTTCACATCATAAAGATCGCGTGGATGTTGGCGATCCAGTGCCGCACAAATTTTTCCGCCATACAAGTCGGCGCTGGATACAACCGCAATAGAGGCTGAGGAACCGAACTGATCAGCTACCTGTTTACTGATTTTCATTTTAATTGAACCGAATACAGTACCTCTCAGAGTTAAGTTCGGTTCGATGATAATTTGAGTTTCATTCGCGCTGACATAAAGTTTTGTAACAATTTGTGTACTTTTTACAAATGCTTCTTGAATAGTGGCTTTTGGAATTGCTTTTTGCACACGCCCGGCAACTCGCTTGAGCGCATCGTTTATTTTTGTAAGCGAAGTAGCCCTATCTTCGATCGGAAGATAAGTTAGGTCAATATCTACTGATAAGCGTGGCATATCGCGAACAAAAAAATTGATTGCGGTGCCACCTTTAAGAGCAAAACAATCTTCCATTGCCACAGCAGGAATCACCTCCAAAAGAAGTGTTGCTTGTTTAAAGTAAGGATGTGATTCAATTTTTGTACTCATGCTCCATCCACCTCTGTTTGATTCTCACCACCGGAAACTTTTGGCACTGAAATATTGTATTTTGAATCAAAACTTCCTCCCTTACCAATCATTCTTTTTCCCTTTCCAAGATCAATCTTAGCGAGATCTAAATCTTTGAACCATGGCTGGTTAGTTGTATCCGCCAAATGGAGAAAAATACGCTTTGCTTTAATAGAGTTACATTTCTCCAAAAGCTGCTGAAGAAGATCAGGGCGTAATGTTCGCAATCCCTCAAATAAAAGTTTCGCCTCATCGAACTCCTGTGATTTAGGAACAAGACTCAGAAGCTCTAAGATCGCGCGCTCACGCGTTGATAATTTAATAGAAAACTTGCCGATAATTTTATCGGTAATTCCAAGAGCAGTATTGTCTAAAAACAGATTCATTGGCGCGAAGTGAATCTTTGCTTTCCAATCATGTTGCTGAAACCAAGTCGGCAACCTCGAACGAGGGGTACCGAAAAGGTACACAAAGTTACCTGAGCCCGAAGAAACGAAGTGACTGACCCCCTGAAGCTCAAGCGCTGTTTTCCCTCCGGCGATTATAGGAAGATTCAATTGCGTCTGTATGGCGAAGAGAGCTCCTTTCCATTCCACTTCGTCGCCATCACGAGCAAAGGCTCCATGCCCAATTCTTTTAATCCAAGCCGAGTGTTCATAGTGCGCGACTAATTGATGGTAAACACCCTGAGATTCAAGCCAAGAAGCAGTGGCTATTGTGCCTACTGGCCAAGTTTTGAGGAGATGGTTTATTTTAGTTCCTATATCGCTACTCATACTTTATATTTTACGACCAAACTAAACCAAAATCAATATAAGTTTATTTTAGCATCTAAATAGCAAGCTAAATATGCTTTTTAGAAACTAAAATAAACACACTTCCCATATAATCCAAGAAGTTACTGTCATAATGATTTTAGGTAAAAAACTGTACACCCCTAGAGAAGAAACTGGTCACGCAAAGCATTAATCAAGCTAGCGATCAAGTGAGAGACCAACCCCAAACCTTCAACTTATAGTTGAGTGAGTTTCTTGAAATCCCCAGATACTTCGCAGCCCCTTGCACAGACTCCATTTCCTTATAAGCATGGCGGACCAGTGCTTGCTCAAACTCCTCGGTGACCGCATTAAACTGTGACCTGATCCGGTCTTTGGTTAACCCAAAGGGCAAATCACCGTTATGCTGAGGCACTTCAGATACATAAGTCGTCTGCTTTTTAAGGTTTGCCATCACCTCTTCAGCGGTAATCAAATTCCCTTCAGAAATGGCTCCAAGTACTTCAATCAATTGCTTCAAGTCTCGAATATTTCCGGGCCATGAATGATTACGCAAAATCACCCATGCTTCGGGGGTAAATTGTTTATTTTTGTAACCAAAATGTTCAAAAAAGAAATTCACCAAGTCTTCAAGATCCTCCATCCGTTCACGGAGTGGTGGAATCTCAAAAGTCACTGCATTGAGCCTTGAAAAAAGATCTTCTCGAAACTTTCCTTCGGCGATTAAGGCATGAACATTTTGATTAGTGGCTGAAATAATTCTCACATTAACTTCTTTTGTTTTATTGGAACCAACCGGAGTGATTCGTTTATCATTGAGCACGCGCAAGAGTTTTGTCTGCAAGTCATTTGACATTGTGGCTACTTCATCTAAGAAAATGTCTCCATTGTGAGCCGCTTCGAATTTACCAATTTTCGAGTCATTTGCTCCTGAAAATGCCCCCTTTTCATAACCAAAAAACTCACTCTCGATCAATTCAGGTGAAACCGCACTGCAATTGACTGCAATAAAAACGCGAAGCGGATCTTCCTCAATAAGATTCAAGTACTTTGCTACCTCATCTTTTCCAACACCCGTCTCACCATGAATAAACATTGGAATACTCTTCCCTCGGAATTTATTGATATAATCGATGGTGGCTTGAAACTTTTTATTCTTTGAGGTGAGCCTAATTGCCGGAGAGCTATTGACATCGGTATTTTGCTTAAGGGACTGGCTGAAGCGCCTGATTCGATGAATGATCTTCGCTTTCCTCATAATCTGATGAACTGTTTTCTCTTCAAAGGGTTTGTAGATGTAATCAGCGGCGCCATTTTTTAGGCAATCCTCAACCGTCCGATCTGCTGTATTTGAAGTCATCATGATGGGGATGATTCGCGGATAATTTTTAGCAATATTTTTTAATAGTGTGTACCCAGCAAAGCGATCTTCATCTAGTTTTAAGTCAATAAATGCGCAATCAAATGCTTGCTTCTCAAGGGCCTCTTCAGCTTCCTTTTGCGTGGATACAGCAGTAACAATGTGAACTGAATCATCATCAGTGTTTTCCACTCCCGGGTTCTCCAAATGCGATTTAACCGTATCTCTGGTGATTAAGTCGTCTTCTATGATCAAAATATTCATTCGTTAACCCCTATGTTCGGCATGACCTTTGCTATTTGTTCTGGTATAAACCAAACCCTAATGTAGAGAAGGATTTAAAAACATGACTGTTAATAGCACAAATCAAGCCAAAATGCCCGAAGCAGAATTGAATGGCTTCATAAAAACCCTCAATAACATGGGTTATATGACGTCATCACTTGATGAATTCTCTAAGCTATTCATTGAATTCAGTCCTCTAGCTCCGGGCCCAGTACTTGATATTGGTGCCGCCTACGGAATCGCAACACTCCCAGCTTTAGAGAACGGAGCCACAGTTATCGCGAATGATATAGAAGGCGCCCACCTTGAAATCTTGAAGGACAGAGCACCAGAGCATTTAAAATCTAAATTGAGTCTTAAGGCTGGGGAGTTTCCTGAGCAATTAGAAATTGAGCCTAACTCACTCGGTGCAGTACTTGTTTGCAGAGTGATGCACTTTTTCGATGGTGATAGAATTGAAAAAAGTGCTGCTACTTTATTTAAGTGGCTAAAAAGTGGCGGTAAAGCTTTTGTAGTAGCTGAAACACCATACCTCAGAAATTTTCAAAACTTCATCCCTATTTATGAGTCAAGAAAACGAGCCGGTGAAAAGTGGCCGGGCTACATTGATGATGTCATGGCGATTGCTCCTGAGCGCGGAGCTTTTTTGCCTTCAAAAATGCACCTCCTTGATCCAGATGTTTTTACCCGCACTTTTAAATGTGCAGGATTTATTATTGAAGATGCCAGAATGATTGCACGTAAAGATTTTCCTGAAGACCTTCAGCTCGACGGCAGAGAGAGTGTTGGAATCATCGCAAGGAAGCCCTAAGTAATGCCACGCGAAATCAAGTCATTTTTGAATCAGCTAAAAAACCCTATCCTGATTACGATCATTATATTTTTCTTTAGCCTTTTTTACGGATATTTATTTGCAGAAAATAATTCACCTTTATTTAGCGTAAAACCAGAAGCAGAACTTAATTTAGCAAAAGAGCATTGGGAAGCGTGCGCTCTCGAAAATCAAAATGCGCTTCAGTGCCATTTTTTTCATGTAAGCATACCTGCAGATCCACCACGAGAGATCATGAAGGATTTTCATGATTGGATTCTTTACCGAGTTCACTTTACGGCGCCAGAAAAATGCTTAGGTAGCCTTGATTCTTGTGCGTTCTTTTTTGAAGAAATAGGCGACGCCGCCGAGGCACGGGTTAATGGCCATATTATTGGTCGTCATGGTCAATTTCCACCGAATGCGGTATATGCAAAACATTATCCCGTTGAGCTCCAAGTCTCGCGCGATACTTTGAAACCGGGTGATCACGCAAATGAGCTCCAAGTCTTGGTTTATTCTTCTAAAAAAGTACAGGTAGGAATCAGGCAAGGCCCGATCGGTATTTACACACTAGAGAACACTGAACGACTCACTAGGCGCTACACCATCTTAAACGTCATATACCCACTTTTATCTTCGGTTGGCTTATTCATGATCGCACTTTTCTCTCTGTCTGTCTTGGGTACAGGGATTGGCAAAGAGCCTAAGTTTAATGCTTTTGTGAGATACGTACTCATTACCTCAAGTTTTTTGATTAGTATTTCTGAAGTGCCACGTGAATACCTACCTATTTGGCTTGCCGGCTATTTACATTTTGTTTTGCGGCTTTCATCTGACTGGGCCTATTTTGAAATGATTGGTAAATATTTTGACTATCAAGAAAGTACACTTAAAAAGATAAGACCTCTCTATGCACTTTCAATTCTCACTTTTTTTATTGAATTTATCTATTACTCTTATGCAAGTTTTGGAAAATCAGGAGAAGTGAGTGATGGCTTTGCCACTGGATTTACCACTTTAAGAGTTATAGTTCCCATTATCATTCTTCCCCATCTCATGGGTCTATATGCAAGTTACAAACGAAAAAACACTAACGAGGGTAAATTCCTGATTACTCTGTTTCTTTGTACCTTTCTTTGCCAATTTCACGATTCTGCTGTTTTCCAGCAAGTTGCAGGAGGCGTCTATTATATTAAATGGTATGCTTTTTTCATTGGCTTAAGTTTCGGTGGTTTATTTTTAGATCGATTCAGAGAAGCAAAAACAAAACTATTGCTAGAACAAGAGCAAATTAAGCAAATGCGGATGATTCATGAAACCACTGTGGGCGTTGCACATGACTTAGAAGAACCCCTCAAGGGACTTGAAATGGCCTGCAAAGAATTAAAAAGAAGCCCAGAAAATAAATACTTAATTCAGACGATTGCAGATGTTTTTCCTACAAAAGTTCAAAGAATTTATGAACTCAACAAGGCAATCCTCTCTTATTCAAAAGAACTTTCAAAACCAATTGAAATAAAACGTGAGCATGCAAATTTAAAAGAATTTTTGGAATCTGTTGCCGATGAGTTCAGATCACAGCAAATTTTTGTAGGTGTGAAGCTTAGTGTGAGTGTTCCAAATTCAAAACTTATGTTTGATGCCGATATAACCCAATTACGCCGAGTTCTCCGTAATTTGATTCGTAATGCGGGTGAAGCGGTTAAAGACGTTGAAAATCCAGAGGTAAAAATTGAAGGTGATTTAGTTTCTTTGATTGCACCACGAGCTGAAATTTTAGTGATTGATAACGGACATGGTGTTGCGCCACAAATTCGAGATAAACTCTTTCGTCCATTTGAATCGTTTGGAAAAGAAAATGGGACGGGTCTTGGGCTAGCGATGTCTAAGAGATTGGTTGAGCTGCAGAGTGGGAGTTTGGAGTTACTGGAGAGTAAAACCGGTGCAGTTTTTAGTCTAAAGATTTAAAATGCATTTTATTTTTGGCACAAATTTCGCACGTCACATATACGACCATCACGAAAACCTTTACCGTCTCTAACTCAAGCTCAGGCCAAGCGACTTTTCAGGCGGCAACGATTACTGGCGGTGGTTTTTCTATTCAAGCCGCAAGCGATAATTGCAGCGGAAAAACAATCATCTCAACCAGCACTCCTTCTACTTGTACGATTGTCGTGGTCAATACACCGACCAATGTTGGATCCATGATTGGTACATCAACATACCTTTCAATCGGCAACGATCACTGGAACTGGGTTCAGCATCACAAGCGATGGTTGTAAAACCACGCCGACCGCAACAACTCTTTCGTCAACTTCAAGCCCTGCAACCTGTACCATCGCAGTCCAATTTGCGCCATCGGTTCCGGGTTCAGTTCTGGGCTCTCTAACTCTCAATTATACCAATGCTCAGGGATCTGCACTCACTACGGTGATTTCGATTTCGGGAGTAGGCAACTCGCCTCAGCCGACACTTACACTTTCTCCATCACCGTACAATTTTGGAAACGTGGCAACGAACACGTTTGGAAGCCAAGCGATTCAAGTGAGTAACAATACCACCGTGAGCGCAACCATTGGTACGCCATCGGTGAGTGGTACCGGCTATTCAATTTCAGCGAGCACTTGTACAAGTGTGGTTCTCGGTGCTGCTCAAAACTGCACGATTACCGTAAAATTTACTCCAACCTCTACAGGTGCGGTGAGTGGTACGCTTACGGTACCGTTTACGAGTTCTCAGGCTATTAGTTATACGGTAACCGATACTTTGGGCGGAACCGGCATCACTCCTATCACTTCGTTCTCTTTTGGTGGAGCTACCGGTTACACAAACTTAACTGCAACGGGCGCAACCGTGCAGTGGACAGCACAACCGCTTGCTACCTACTATATTGCCCGAGCAACTGCAGGGGCAACAGTAATCACTTCTGCTCACATCGCGCCCACATCGCTTACCAGTTATAATATTACGGGTCTTACTCCGGGTACCACTTATCAGTTACAAGTAAATGCCTACGATTCAATCGATAAGTCAGACGGAAACGTAAACACAGTTTCGATTACTACACCAAACGTTACTGCTGCAACTTTTAATGGTTGGAGTGACGTCGTTGCTCTTGGACCTGTTTACACTGATATTGGTGCAGTTGATACTGCTTACGGCAATGCCGGCGCCAATCGCTGGGATGAAAACCTAGGCGCGGTGGCCGGGTTCACGAACACTAGTGTTAATACCGGCACGAATCAGATCACTTCTAACACTGTTTTTGCAACAGGCGTACAAGTCACTTTCAATACTGACGGAACTGCTCCGGGCGGACTTACTAATACTAATAATTATTGGGTGATTAAAGTTAACTCTACCACTATGCAACTTGCAAGTTCTGCTGCAAATGCGGCGGCCGGTACTGCGATTGCACTCTCAACTACAGGGAGTGGCAACATGACTCTGATGCCAACTGCAGTGGTAAAACTGGGTTGGGAGCTTTTTACCTTTACGCCGAGCGGTTCTGCAACTTCTTATAATATTTATCGTGATACCTCTGCAAGTTTTACCACGTCTACTCTTGTTGGAAATAGCACCACACAGTCGTTTTCAGATTGGACTCCAACTTCGCAAACTACTTATTACTACAAAATTAAACCGGTAGTGACCGGAGTAGAAGTAGACCCTACCGTGGTGACCGATTCACTGATTCAGGTTTATGTTCCGCCTACAAACATGTCGCTCCTTCATCGTTGGATTGTAAACCGTGAAGCCTGTACCACGCTCTTAGGGTTTACGTTTTCAACAGGGGTGAGTAGATCAACCAACTACTCTTGCGCTTATGTGTGGGGAGGGTCTGGCGCGAGCGCTTATGGGGCTTCAAGCGGTTATGATCAAACAAAATGGGATTTGGGTTATAGCTTAATTGTCGATCGTTGGCAGAATGGTTGTAAGATGAGTGCGGTGGCTGCGGCTTATGGGTCTGCTGCTCCTTCGGCTGGATCGAATAATCAGGTGTATTTGAAAACGGCGGCGGGAACAACAACAACCGGAAGCCTAGCGGGCTGTTACATCAAAGACGTTACCTCTGGTTGGACTGTTGAATCAGGAGGAATCACGAATACCTCTCGTTCATTGATTCGTACAAATTATCCTGGCTATACATCTACTCCCGTTATGCAATCACAAGCATACACCACTTGCCAACAGCGAAGCTATGCGGGTGTTATAGATGGCAATGGAAATACAAAACTACGAATGTTGCGGATGCATGAAACGGTGCTAGCTCGTGCTGTTCAAGGAGTGAATATAAACAATCGAAGCGCTGGTACTTTATCTAATATATTTAATGGTGCAAGTTTGCCGACTTATGGATCATGCAACATCAATAATACGCTTACTGGAGTAAGTATTCCTAATCCAAGCACGTATTCACTAGCTTATAGTGGACTAATGAATGGAACGTATCTTACCGGGAACTGTTATTCTCGCTATGAAATATCAAATTTATGGGATGCAAATATTGAATGGACCTCTACGCAGTATTTTGGACCATCAGCAAGCGGAGGCTATTTTGTAGCCAGTGCCCTCGATCCAAGCGATAATCTTTTAGCGGGTTACTTAATGAATGGTACGGTTGGGCCAACACAGGTTTATAATACTTTTACTAACAATACTTTTTTTGGTACGACGGCGAGCAGTGCGATCATGCTGCCTTTGTTTGGAATAAGAGCTGTTTCGGTAGATGCGACCCTAGGCTCAAAAACTATTACCATGTCTAATATTGATTATGGCTCGCCACCACCCTACGAGTACACAACCGTGTCTCAGGGTGGAAATACAAATAACGCGGTAATTATGGCCGGTATGGGACCCTCTGGTGGCTATAATAGTACGGCATCTCGATATAACTTTTCTCTAGCGCCTACTACATACTTGGGGCAATCTTGGAACGGCGGTAATAGTACTAATCCAAATACATTCCGCTGCGCCGGTCAAGTGGGACCGTAGATATAATATTCTTAGAATAATCTTATTTAAAGTTTTTTAATAGAAATTTAGAATTAATACATTCCAATTTAATTGGAGTATAGTTTTTATGGACTCACTTGGCCGGCGCATCTGGAGGTAACTGGAGATGAACTGTTCCAAGGTGCTGTAGAGTTCGTTGTCGCGTTATGTGAAAACATATATCGAGCGATATAGTTCCATGAATAACCACTTGCGTTCCCGATTGAGCCAGTCATGATTCCATTTGTTGCATTTCCACCGGCAGAAATATAATCATAAAAAGTACCTGGCTCGGCGCCATAATCAATGCTTCCACTATTTGCAGCTTTTGATCCTAAAGTCGCATCAACGGAAACTGCTCGGACACCACCAAAAATCGGAAGCAAAGGATTTGTACTTGAAGAACCAAAAAAAGAATTTGGGTTTGCGTTATTATAGACTTGAGTTGGCCCTACTGTACCGTTCATGAGATATCCTTCAAGTAAATTGTCATTTTGGTCGATAGTACTTGCAATAAAATAGCCACCGCTTGCAGATGGTGGCCCATAATATTGGGTTGATAGCCATTCATTATTTAGGTCCCAAAGATTTGATATTTCATATCGACTAAAACAATTCTTGGTTAGGTAGGATCCATTCATGAGACCCCCTGTTGTTAATGAGTAAGTGCTCGGATTTGGGGTAGTAACTCCATTTAATGGAGATGGAGAACCTGTGTTATTTAAAAGTGAATTACAGGAACCATAGACAGGCAAATTTAAAGAGTTAAAACACTGCTGTCCGGCTTAAATTCTAAAACTTAAACTGCATTTGTGGAGAAGGTGGGTGGCGGCAAGTTCGCGGAAGATCTCCGAGAAGCCTAGATATAGGCTCCTTTAGGAGCAGTAGCGTTCCGATCACTGCCATCGCGTCAGGGATCGAGATATTCGACCGAAGTTGGTACCTCAGAATTTGCACAAGTAGATATGCAATCAAGGCTACTAAAATTTGCGATTTCACCGCATTTACTGAGGTTCCGAGGAACTTTTTGATCTTTAAGTTTTGCTTGATTGTCTTGAAGAATAGTTCCACATCCCAGCGAGCTTTATAAAGCTTCGCAATCGTCATCGCAGCGAGGTCGAAGTTTGTTCGTTAAAAACACTAGCCACTTGCCGGTTTCGGGGTCTCGGTAAGAAACTCGTCTTAATTTCCCTTCATATTTCTTTCCCGCAATTGCCGATGTCAGGTAAATCGTTTGGTCGGCCCGAAGCCCTAGTGTCCGGTTAACTTCTCTCGATTCTACAACCTTAAAATGGCAATTTTTCTTGGCACGAGTAACGAAGGTCACGCCGCCAATATTTAAATCGTTCATCCACGCATAATCAACGTATGCTTTATCCATCAGAACTGTGTCGTTTGGTTTAAACGATATTTGTTCCCGCGCGACTTTCATGTCGTGCTGACGACCATCAGTAATGATCACGAACTGCGGAAGATCATTTGCAACATCAATCGCAGTATGCAGCTTTACTGCGCCTTTTCCGGTCTTTTCGTGATGAAATCTGGCCCACGGACAAAGCATGAGGCACAGTTCAATCGTCGAAGAATCTAGGGCGAACACGTCACCCGTAAATCGAAAGCGGTGCTTTCTCGGAGCCACTGCATATGCTCGCTTCAGAGTATATTGAAACAAGTCCTCTAAAACTTGAACGGGCCTTTTTTCGTTCGCGTCGGCTAGTGTCGACTTTCGAACGGGGGCAAGTCCGAGTGTCGCCATTTTTAAATCCTGGTGGGCAAATACTCGCTCAATTGCTCTGATCGAGTCGTGTCCGGTTAACTGGCCGAATAAAAGTGAGTTAAACCAGGTCCAGCAGTTCATCGAGCGAACCCGGTGGTCGCCATTGTGCTTTGCCACAATGGATTCAAATTCAGTGCGCGGAATTAGTTTTACAACTTGGTGAAATACGGTAGAAAAGGCCATCGGCTTGAGATCCTCTTTGGAATGAAAAGTTCTTTGTAAAACCTTCATATCACATTGGAAATCAGGCCGATCTCGTTTTTATGCTAGGCCCCGAGCCGGACAGCAGTGAACTCCATTCTGAAAAATGTCCATGGGATAGGGAGAATTTATCCATTTATTCAAATAGCTATGGGTGACCTAAATCAACCGCCGAAAAGCATTTCCTATGCTCTATCGTTTTTGTAAAAAAAGCATAATGATTCACAGATTAATAAAATAGTAACTGTTTCAGGTATTATGGGATTCGAGATCATGGGCTCCACCGGTGAGATGCTTGACTGGAAATAGGTTAAGAGTTTTAAAGCGGGTTTCGTAAAGTGGTCTACTTTTTATGGTCCGACTTGTCCGGTGCAGCGAGAAGTAACGGGAATGTTGCTCCAGTATGCACTCGTAGAATAATTAATGTTGTCTAAACCAAAACCATAACGAGCACCTGTATTTCCACTTCCGCTGTAGCCCATGCTAGAGCCTAATGTTAAACCATTTGTGGAAACTCCTCCCGGAGAAAAGTAAACCCAGTATTGACTTGGAGTGGCTCCATAATCCATCCCGCTAATGCCCGCGGTTATCGATCCTAGCGAGGCATTTACCGATACCGCCCGAACACCACCAAAAATAGGAAGGACTGCTTGCGATGTCGAACCAAAAAATGCACCTACTGCAGAAGTGTAATTATTAAAGAGTACAGTTGGACCCATGGTTCCATTCATTAAATAGCCGTTGAGTAAAGAATCTCCCGGATCAAGACTGCTGGTTACAAAATAACCCCCACTTGCAGACGGTCCGTAATACTGGCTTCCCAGCCACTCTTCAGCATTGTCCCAAAGCGCATTAATTTCGTAGCGTGAAAAGCAATTTTTATTAAGGTAGCTACCATTCATGAGTTCGCCATAATAATTAGAATAGGTACTTGGGTTCGGAGTGGTCACTCCATTAAGTGGGTAAATACTAGGAGTGTTGTTGATTGAAATATTACAAGAGTAATTTATGGGTAGATTGTTTCCATTGAAAATATTTGCAAGCTGAGGAGATGTGCGATTATTCACATTCACTCCCTGTACAGCACGTGCGAGGGTGGCTTCATGGAGACGCATCAATCTTAGCGCGGTATTGCCGTTACCGTCTATAACTCCCGAATAGCTTCGTTGCTGGCAGGAATTATAGGCCTGGGATTGGGTAATCGGAGCGGAGGAGTACCCCGGATAGTTGGTTCGAAGTAATGCGCGATCTGCATTGGACAAGTTTGAGGTTTCTGCTGTCCAGCCACTCACTGAATCCTTGATATAGCAATTTTGCGGAGTGGATGCACTCGTTGTTCCCGAACCCGTTCTCAAATACACTTGATTGTTTGATCCTCCCGATGGAGCCGCTGATCCATACGCAGCAGTAACTGCACTCATTTTACATCCATTCTGCCAGCGATCTACCACCATGCTGTAACCTAGGTCCCAAGTGGTTTGGGTTACTCCGGTCAGGTAGGTCGGACCATAGGTAGTGCTTGAACCCGCGGCGCCTGAGCCGCCCCAAGTGTAAGCGCAGGAATAATTCGAACTTCGATTTACTCCGCTCGAAAAGGTAAGTCCTAAAAGCGTGGTGCACGCTTCTCGGTTCACGATCCAACGATGAAGGAGTGCCATGTTTGTCGGGGGTACATACACTTGAATGTATGAATCATTTACTACGGTTGGGTTAACTTCAACTCCTGTTACGACCGGTTTAATTTGATAGTAATAGGTGGTTTGAGAAGTAGGGGTCCAATCTTGAAAACTTTGAGTGGTGCTCGTGCCTACCAGTGTGGGTGAAGCCATGTTTGAAGCAGTGGATCGGTAAATATTATAAGAACTCGCCGCACCGCTTGGCGAGAGGGTGAATAACTCCCAACCTAGTTTGACTACCGCAGTCGGCATCAGGGTCATGTTCCCGCTTCCGGTACTCGAAAGTGTAATTGCAGTTCCAGCGGTGGCATTGGCGCTCGAAGTGGCAAGTTGCATTGTTGTTGAGTTAATGTAAATCACCCAATAGGCACTTCCATTCGTAAGCCCGCCGGGG
>CAIMWN010000141.1 GCA_903845155.1 Oligoflexia bacterium | reverse complement strand
GCTTCACTTGTAGGTTCGTTTGAAAGTTTTCGAAAATCATTAAAATAACGAGTAATGAGGCGATTTAGGCCATCCCCATTCATCTCATTAAATACATCTTCGATTTGATTTAAAAAGACCTGTTTCTCTTCATGGTGAGCGAGATCACGGCCACCATCCCGGAGTTGTTTTTCAAGATATTGATCATTAATACGCTCAACCTTAGAGAGGCGGGTACCTTCACCCACATACGGACCACCTTGGCCCATGATCTGTTTAGACACTTCGGCTTCAGATTTAATTCTCTGACGAGAAAATCCTTCCGTGTTCGCATTTGAAATATTATGTCCGGCGGTTGCGATTCCTGCTTTCGCAGTCGTCATTCCCGATTTTCCAGACTGGAACACGTTCAACAATGCCATTTAGCTCTTTAGACCTCTTTTGAAATCAGACGCGGACCATCCGCACCTGCGCTGACTTGGTTTTTTTGCCCTTGCTGGTTGTAAGTTTTTGCCGGACTGACTTCACCAAAAATATTCTTTTTCATATTATGAATATGTTTGAGTGAGTTTTCGACCAGTGATCCGTTTTGTTTGTTTTGTCTTTGAATGCGATCGACGAGAACACTGAGTGTATTAAGATTAGTTTGAAGTTGATTTGAGGCGTCTGGATCTTTGGACTGAAAATGAAGAATGAGTTCTTTAAGCGAAGGAGTAAATGAAGACAATCCCTCGGCCTGAGCAAGAGCATAAACCACCGCTTGCCTGCTCATCTCTGATTGATAAATCCAATGAATGAGTGCTTCTTTTGAAGCCGCGGCTTCATAAGTTGCTTTTACATCAGCATTCATGAGCGCTTCGTTTTCTTGTTTTATCACCTCATAGAGCTGCCGATGCAGACCGATGAGATCTTGAAGTGCTTCATGCAATTTCACGGAAAGTGTTTTGTTTTCCATTTTCTCCCTCACTCGCGTCCTGCTTGGAGGTTACGATCTGTTTTAAAAAGTTATTAAGCGCCAGCCATGCGAATATGATCGTCGACTAATTTGTCGGCGATTGCAGATGAACTTACATCATATTTCTTATTTTGAATTTTCTCTCTGAGTTCCGCGATTTTCGCTTCACGAACATCAGAAGTGTCGGTAGCAATTTGTTTTGCTTTCGCCATGTCCTTTGCTTTGGAAGAAATTTCCGCGTTTACCGAATCAGTTTTGGTCGTGCTTGGTGCCGATTTAGCTTCGACATCATAACCCGCCTTTTTTAATTCGGCTTTTTTGGATGCTTCTGATGACCTTGCGTCTTGGTTTTGGATCGGAGCACTATTTGCCTGATTTACCCTCATTGGTACCTCCTGTACGTCCGTTTATGGACTGGGCTTTACTCTCTTCATTGTACTGTGGATTCGGTTGGCTTCGCAACCAATAATCCACGATTTGCTCGGATAAACCGAGCGAATTATTATGAGCAGACGAATCTGCATACTCTTGGTCAAGCATTCCCTGATAGATATCACTTGCCGTATTATGGAGTGAAAATTCTGACGGTTCTACTGTGGTTCTCATGGCCTTCATCATCTCGGCCGTAAACGTCGCCTCTAATCCCTCTGCTGCTTTACGCATCTCGGGATCGACTTTATCCATGTCAATTTTTTGCTGTCGGGGGGCAGGAGAGGGGGGGACTTGAGGGAATTTCATAGAGAAATCCCCCCAAGTCCTATGTAAAACAAAGGGTTTGGGGCTTGAACATCCTGTTCGCGCAACTGGCTTATGAATTGAATAGAATTGATAGAACCCACCATCCTAGCAGGTCGTTGTGTCTTTTCTGTTCCCTGGATCATATTGCCATTCATCCTTCCTTGGACTTTTGCGTGCCCTTTCTTCGTTCTACAAACTTTTTTAAAACTCACATAAATTCCAATTCTGCTTGAAGCGCACCCGTTTGCTTGATGGTCTGAAAAATCGCAGTCAAGTCTTTTGGTTGAACCCCAAGAGTATTTAAAAGTTTTACTAAATCAGAAACTGTTGCTCCTCCACGAACTTCTTCGCGAGAAGGATTTCGAAGATCAAAAACACGAGTTGGATTTGACCCCTTTACCTGTATTGAAAGATCACCATGTGAAATGGCAACCGGACTAATCGTCACTCGATCCCCCATCACCACAGTTCCTGTCCTCTCATTGAGGACCACTTTTGCTTTTTGATCAGTCACGATCCGAATGTTTTCGATCCGAGCCATGAGTTCTACCGTATTTCCATCATAGTTAAATGGCACGACTACATCCACTGTTGCACTATCTCGCGCTGAGGCGAATTTTCCGCCGAGTTCCGCGTTTACGAGTGCTACTAAACGGGCGGCGGTGGTAAAATCCGGGTTATTTAAAGAAAGTCTGAAACTTTTCTTTCCTGAGAAGTTAGTGTCGATATCTTTTTCCACCATTGCGCCTGAAACCACGCGACCCATAGTGGGAAAACTTCCTTTATTACTACCATCCGTCAAACCACCTAATGAAACCGGTCCCTGCGCTACTGCATAAACTTGTTGATCTCCGGCTCTAAGGGGAGAAACCAAAAGCATCCCGCCCTCTAATGAAGAAGCATCACCAATTGAACTTACCGTGACATCAATTTGCGTGCCCGAGCGAGCAAAAACAGGCAACTTTGAAGTTACAATCACGGCTGCCGCATTTTTAGACTTTACGGTAGTACCCTTTTCAACATCGAGGCCGAGTTTTCCAAAAAGTTTACCAAGAGATTTCGCAGTAACGTCCGTGCTGGAATCCCCCGTTCCCTTGAGACCCACTACTAAGCCATAACCAATTAAAATGTTCTCGCGAACACCTTTAACGGCAGCAACGTCCTTTAATCGAGCCCCTTGATTTGCAGCAAGGGAGCGCGGGCCAAAGAGCGACAACAGGCAGAACGCGATCAGCGCGCCCTTATTAACGAGCAACTTTGATTCTAGTTTCATATAATTTCCCCGATGCAATTTGATCCTTATCATCAAAATCAGTCGCAGGCGCAACCCCTACTAATGACACCATTTTTGATGATCCTCTAAATACGATTCTCTTGGTCGCTTTGATTTTATAATTTCCGTTTTGATAGCGATCAACGATCTCCGCGCGAAGCTCTTCGTTTGCAGCAAGTCCAAGCGATTTAGTTAAATCCACTTGCGACCAGCGCACTGCTTTTTCCATTTTATCTTTAACTTGGGCCGCTTCACTGGTTTTTAATTCCTCAGCAGCTACATTGCGATAAGCTTGAATATCTTTATCGCCTTTTGCTCCATCACTGTTTTTAAGATAAATCGCCATTTCAACTTCTTGTTCAGCGGGGGTAAGGTTCTTTTTCACTTCTTCAGCAATGTGTCTAATAATGGCGTCGTCTATTTTTACAGAGACGATATCACCCAGGGTGCGAACCTTATCCTTCGTGAAAAAGTAATTAGAATCCTGGTCATTAGCCCAAAGTGAGCCATCGTTTGCGCTCGTATCGTAAAAATCATTTTTGGTCGCGCGATCGCCGCTTTTATAATTAGACACAGCCTGGCCGCGTTGGATCGCAACTCGTCTTCTCACATTTTCGTCTGTGGGATCTTGGCGTGGATCTAAATCATCATCTTTACCATAATAGGAAGCAGCAGGATCACGTGTCATTTTAGCGGTGGCAGCTGCTTGTGGATCTCCGGCATCATGGCCGGACTTAGTAGAAGTCCATTCACGTGTTTGCCCGCGCCCATCTTTGTAATCATCTCCATAAGTGAGTGCATTATAATCAACCACTTCTTCTTTAGAAAATGGATTAATGCCACTAAAGGTCGAACACCCCGTCACTTGAAGTAAAAGCACGACTAAAACTAAAGGAAGAGCCGCTCTCATCACAGGCTCACCTCGACCGAGTGATCGGCTTGCACCACGCCTACAATTTCTCTTTTAGTTTTACTGGTGATGACGTGAATTCGCTCCCCGGTTGAGCCTGGCTCTTGCGCAATACCCTGAGTGGTCAATGTGAGTTCACCCGAAACCAACTCCAACTTTACCGAATCACCACGACGCAAATCAGGTTGCTTCTGAATTGCACTCGTTACCACAAACTGGCCCTCAAGAATGGTTTGTTTTGATTCGGTCTTATCAAAACTCATTTCGGCGTCCGCAAGAATACCGCGGTATTCGCGTGCCATTCCGCTAGAGACATTGAGTGACTTAACAGTGAAGTCCTCTTGTTTTAATTTTGTATTGGGATAAATACGGTGAGTGGCTACTGCTACTCTTACCCAGGCCTCGAAAGGAGTTTGAATGGTTTTAGAAATTTCTTCTTGATTTGAATTTAGTCCGAAAACTTCGAATATCGCGACTCCGCTAGGCTTGTCTTCCACTAAACGAATGGTCTTGATCACTGTTATATTCTTAAAGGCAGATGATTGAATGAGTTTTTCAAGTGAGGGAATTTTAATTTCAGCGGGATTACTTTTTGAACTGTATTTTTCTTCTAAAGTATTTTTAACTAAGGACGATAAGCGATCAGAGAGTTCACCGGCACGTGATTGCGTGCTTAAAAGTGCGGTTTGTGCAAAAAATATTACTAAAATCCAGTATTTCATCACGCCGCATACCCTCCTTGGTACTTAAAAATTAAAACCTCTCGAACGCATCCTGCGTCCCATTAATTAAACTATCTCACGATATTCGTAGTTGCTTCAAGCATTTTATCGGCAACACTCATTACTCTCGCATTCATCTCATACGCTTTCTGAGTTCCGATCATGTCGATCATTCTGTTGGCAACATTGACGTTCGAAGCTTCAAGAGCCCCCTGTAAAACCGAGCCTAAGCCGGCTTCGCCAGGAATACCTTGTTGCGGCGATCCACTGGCGGTCGTTGCTTTATAAAAGTTATTTCCAATGGCGCTTAATCCTTGCGGATTTACAAAATTCACGAGCTGAATTTGGCCAATAGATACTTCGCCTTCGGCGGTGCGGGATTTGATGTCGCCAGTGGGGCTAATTGATATCCCTGTAGATTCCGCAGGGATGGTCACCTGTGGCTGAAGAAGAGCACCATTGCTCAGGCTGATTCTACCCTGTGAATCAAGCTTAAAGGCCCCTGCTCTCGTATAAACCACTTCACCGGTATTTGGAAGCGTAACTGGAATGAGGCCTTTGCCCTCAATCATGATATCAAGCGGGTTATTGGTAATTTTTGTAGGCCCTTGTTCAAAAATTTTGTGAGTCGCGCCCACTTTTACGCCCATCCCTTTTTGAATTCCAACAGGAGTCGTTGAACTCGCGCCCATTTTTGCACCCGGTTCCTTAATCGTTTCATACATTAAATCGTGAAATTCCGTATTGGCGCGTTTGTAACCATCTGTATTTACATTGGCCAAGTCATTGGCAATGTTATCTAAGTTTGCTTGCTGTGCTTCAAGACCGGTTGCTGCGGTAGTGAGGGCTTTTAACATTCAATTTCTCCTAAACTAGTACTTTCCAACTTCGTTGGTTTCTTTTTGCATCATTTCGCTCACGGTTTTCATGGCTTTTAAATCTTGCTCAAACATACGATTTGCACGAATCAAATTGCTAATCTCAGATACCGGATTCACATTTGAAGTTTCAATCATGCCCTGTTTAATCACCGTTTTTGCCGCAGTAATGGGCGGGTTTCCTTGTGGGTTTTTATTTTCGAAATTCAGACTTCCCACTTTTCGCACAGTCTTCAGGTCATTGAATTCTACCACGCTCATATTCGTAACTTTATCGTCACCCACGTACACTTCACCCTGATCATTGACGTGGAGCTGCCCATCCCGACCAGCTAAATTGATATATCGAGATGCAGGATCTGAGTCGCCGCCATCTGCTTGTGCAGATAACACAGGATTTCCTTCAGAAGTAACCAATTTACCGTCGGATGCAAGCTTAAAGCTTCCGGCTTTGGTGTAACGAATTCCATTGGGTGTGGACACTTCGAAAAAACCTGGACCATCGAGTGCCATATCAAAAGGATTATCAGTCACCTTCAATCCACCCGGATTAAACTGTGTGTGGGTTCCGCTCACCACCACGAATGATTGGTCTTTTCCTTCGAGCGGATATAAATCTTTATCTTTAATGGGAGAGCGCGGAATATCGGCGGTAAGGTCGTTTTTCTCGTTTTTTGCGAGGTATTCTTTGAAAGTAGTTTCGTCGCGCTTGAATCCATTCGTGTTCACGTTGGCAAGATTATTCGCGATCACCTCAACTTGGTGATCTCTTGCGACGGCTCCAGAAACGGCTGGCCATAGGGGTTTCGACATCAGGACTCCTCCCTTTTATTTTAGGGCAGTCCTGCGTTGCTTGCAAAGATTTTAAAATAAACTTAGTTTAATAATATTTTGACGGCCAATTTTCCGTCAGAATACTGCTGAACTCACGATCACACTTCTCTTCGGGCGGAAATTATTGCCGATTGAATCCTCGCTTTTATTTGTCCTAAACTAAAAGAGTGAAAAATCTCAATGCGCTACTTCTATTTCCCCTCCTTTGTTTCATTTCTTCCTGTTCACATTTTGGGCTCGACCAAAACACTGAGGCGCAAAGAAACATAGCAAGCCTCACTAGCCAAGAACAGGCAATCATTAAACAGCTCGAACTCATTGCGGTCGATAAAAATATTTCGGCGCAATTTATCAACGAACTCAAGGAAGAGCTTCAGCCGCAAATCGCTACACTTCACAGAGAAGTGAAGACCTACCACTATGGACAACGCGGAGAAAACGACGGAAGCCATTATCGAATATCATTAGATGCTCCTCGTGAGGTTGCAAATTCCACGGTAAAATACAAGTCTTCCTACCACACACCTCTCGAACTCGAACCCGCTGAAGCGGTGGAATATTTTAAAAGAAAATCTGGATTGCTATTTAAAGATGGAACGCCCGAAGGAGTTGCAGGGCCAGGTCTTTACGCGGCGGTGGATCCGGTTCAAAGTGAAACCTATATTGGCAATCCTGGATTTTTGATGGAAATCAGTGTTCCCAAGGGGACTCGCTATTTAAAATCTGTGGGTGGATTTAGTGTCTCAGAGAACTTCTATAATAAGTGGATTAAAACGGAACTCGCCGTTAAACACTCAGAAGATGAAGTTGCCTTTCTTTCGGGCAGCACTCGCGACTATATGGCCTTTAAAACGGGAAATGGTCGCTATTTTATTTCTCAAGCGATTTTTCTAAATTTTCCAAAAATTAGAGAACTACTAGTGACTGCCATTCGCGATCTCAAGATTGATTTTTTACTTTATTCGTGGGCAAAATATACCAGTCCTTTTTGTGCATACCATAACGCCAATCATGACTTTGATATCACCTTGGCGCTGAACTTCATCAATCCCGAAATCCTCAACAGAGGGGCAAAATTGCTCACTTTTGTTCCAAGCCTTGAAGGAAAGGAAAATCTCGCACCCGAAAAAGCGAAGCAATATACTACGCTCCTAGATAAAATTGAATCGTCCTATTTAATGATTCAAGTACAGATTGCCAATGATGGACGGGGTTATGGAACAGGCGCGAAGCCAGTGCCCGACTATATTTACAATTTTCTCGCATCTGAAAATACAGCATGTAACAACCCCGCTTTTCTTAAGGACACTTTTGGTAACAGTCTTGTACTCGATGTGCAGGGGAAAATGATATTTAGATCAAACCATTGGAACAAATCATTAAATAGACGATCTATGCTAAAAGACATATTTGTCGATCAGGCGGCACTCTCACTCATTGATGCTTGCGGATACGAGGCGGCCTATTTGGCTGAGCCCAAGGGAATGACCAACGATTTCATCCTTACCCTCAATCGCGAAGCGATTAAGGGGCACTTGGACGAAACCACCGCCAATGGGAAGTCTGCATTTAAATATTTCTATTACGTGGACCCACGTGTGGTTCTGAAGCGCGCGCTGGGTGATGAGAGATTTAAGGCACTGGAAGCGCGCATCGTAAACGAAACTTTTGGCTGTGGCCCCAATCATGCTGACGAAGCGGCGAAGTACCCCTTCGATTTTAATTAGAGCAATTCTTTTAACTTTGTCCGCACCTTTTCAAAGTCAAATTGACCAAGAACTTGATCCATCTTTTTTTGAATTTGATTCAGTGCCAGGTTTCCGATGCTTCCCAAATGTGTGTGTGAAAGCTTTTGAGTATTAATTTTGAACTGACCCGCTTCGATCGTCTCGCCCACTTTACGATAAGCATCTCTAAACGGTGTCCCCGTGAGCACCAAACGATTCACTTCTTCGACACTGAAAAGATACTTATATTTCTCATCTTGGAGTAAGTTTTCGCGGACTGTAATCTGAGAGAGCATCATTTCGGCCATTTTTAAGCACGTTTTTAACTCAGAAAAAACGGGAAATAAGTGCTCTTTCAGAATTTGTAAGTCGCGATGGTAACCAGAGGGAAGATTACTGGTCATCATGAAGATTTCATTGGGAAGGGCCTTCATCCGATTGCAACGCGCGCGGATCAGTTCGAATACGTCTGGGTTCTTCTTGTGGGGCATGATGCTTGAACCCGTAGTGAGATCATCCGGAAACTGTATGAAATCGAAATTTTGATTCAGAAATAAACACACATCCATTGAAAGCCGAGAAAGAGTTTCGGCGATGTTTGCAATCGCCATCGATACCACCCGTTCACTCTTACCACGGCCCATTTGTGCATAAACTACGTTATAGCTTAAGTCGGAAAAACCTAGCAGTGCTGTGGTATATGCCCGATCAATGGGAAAGGAAGAACCAAAACCTGCAGCTGAACCAAGCGGATTCTTGTTCACCACTTCATAAGCCGCCTGAAGCGTGAGCAAATCGTCCACCAAACTTTCAGCATAGGCACCAAACCAAAGTCCAAAAGACGAAGGCATCGCCAATTGAAGATGGGTATAACCAGGCATCAAATGATTCTTAAATCTCTCGCTCTGTTTCATAAGGAGCGCAAAGAACGAACTTACTTCGTTCACTACCCCCTCAATTTCCGAACGTAGAAAAAGTTTTAGATCGAGTAATACTTGATCATTTCTGGAGCGCGCCATGTGAATCTTCTTACCCGCTTCACCCAAACGCTTCGTCAGCATCAGTTCCACTTGTGAGTGTACATCCTCGACTCCTTCAGAAAGCGTGAACTGTCCATTTTCAATTTCTTGATAGATCAACTGTAAACCCTTCACCAACTCAAGGGTTTCATTTTGCTCCAAAAGCCCTACTTTTCCGAGCATTTTAACATGAGCAATCGACCCTAGTACATCGAAAGAAGCGAGGTACAAATCAAGCTCGCGGTCTTTTCCAACGGTGAAGGATTCGATTAATGAGCCCTGTGCAGACGTTTTCTTTTCCCATAACTTTTTCATGTCAGAAGTACTTTCTCTAAGAGGGCACAATAAAGTTCAATGCCCTCTTCAATTTCTTTAATATAGATAAATTCGTCTGCAGTGTGACTTCGAGCTGATTCACCCGGCCCGATTTTCAATGCTGGAAATGGCATGAGTGCTTTATCAGAAGTGGTGGGAGATCCGTAGTGCTTACGCCCGAGCTCAAACCCAGCCTTGACGAGTGGGTGATCGAGCGACATTGAAGTGGACTTGATTCTTACACTCCTTGGCTTCACTTCACTCGATACTTTCTCTTGAATCGTCTTCAGAACACCTTCAAAGTCATAAAGTTCATTTACTCTTACATCCACCGTAAAATGACACTCACGCGGTACCACGTTGTGTTGATTGCCCGCCTGAATAATAGTGACGGTCATTTTATTTGGACCAAGGAGGTCGGATGTTTTTTCAAATCGGTAATCCCGAAACCAATCAATGTCTTTCACTGCTTTATAAATAGCATTGTCGCCCTCGTCACGAGCTGCATGTCCGGCCCGTCCTTTTGCAATACAATCCAGCACCAAAAGCCCTTTTTCAGCAACGGCCATTTGCATTCCAGTGGGCTCACCCACCAGCGCACATTCAATTCGTCCTAATTGTGCTTTCGCAAACTCAGGAAGGAGGGCTTCAATTCCATTCGGGCCAGAAATTTCTTCTTCGGCCGTCACCGCAAGAATTAAATTATATTTCAAATCCTGACGGTCTTTGAAATACATAAACGCCGACAAAAGCCCAACGACCGACCCGCCTGCATCGTTGCTTCCCAGACCATAGATTTTTCCATCCTTAAGGGAAGGAGAGAAGGGATCAAGCGTGTAACCCGAGCTTGGCTTGACAGTGTCTAAATGTGAGTTAAGTAAAATACTTGGTTTTTTTGGGTCAAAATGGGTATTTTTAGCCCAAACATTATTCATAAATCGCTGAACATCCAACCCTCTGTTTTTGAGATGCCCCTGAATGAGATCTGCAACCAAAGATTCCTCCTTGCTAAAAGAAGGGGTCGCAATCATTTGCTTCAGTAATTCGAGCGAAGCTTGTTTAAGATTTTCCATATTTTAACTTTGTCCCTGTGGTGCCGGCGAGAAGATTGGGAAGATCCTGAGCCATTCCAATGAGCACTTGATCCACACCCGACTCAATTGCTTGGAAGGCGTTCTCCAATTTCGGAATCATACCGGCAAAAATTTTCTTCGTGCCCTTGAGCTCTTGAAACTGCGTAAACGAAATTTCTTGAATACGGCTCGATTCGTTCTCTACGTCTAGAAGCACCCCGCTTTTTTCGAATGAATAAACTAAGGTCACTGAAAATTCCCTCGCGAGTGCTTTTGCAACTTCATTTGCAATCGTATCGGCATTAGTGTTCAGGAGCTGCCCCGTTCCGTCATGGGTAATGGGAGCAATAATGGGGGTAATGCCATTCGCAAGCCATGAGCTCAGCACTTCGACATTCACCTTTTCCACGTCACCCACAAATCCAAAATCGATACCTTGGTCAGCACGTTTTTTTGCCTGAATCAAATTTTGATCGACACCACTGACTCCAAGCGCGTTCACTCCGCGGCTCACCAAAGTTGCAACCATTGATTTATTAATCCAACCTGCATATACCATGGTGGTTATTTTAAGAGTCTCAGCGTCAGTCACTCTACGACCTTCAATCAAAGTTTGTTGAACTCCGAGCTTACCGGCTAGCTCAGTTGCAAGGCGACCACCTCCATGAATCAAAATCTTCTTTCCCTCGAGATTCGCAAAATGATCGAGAGTAGACGCAAGAGATGCTTTGTCATCGATGATGCCGCCTCCGATTTTGATGATGGTCAGTTTTGCTTTCATTGTTTTCTAACCAATCGTTCTTAAAATGTGCGCAAGTACACTTTGAGCCGCACAAACACGATTTGCCGCTTGTTTCGTGAGTAAGCTTCGGTGACCATCCAGGATCTCATCGCTGAGTTCCACATTCCGTCTCAAGGGGAGACAATGCATCACCTTTGCGTGCGGCGCCTTCTCTAAGCTTTTTTCTGTGAGCATCCATTCAGGATGATCACCGAGTATTTTTCCGTATTGTTCGTAAGAACTCCAGTTCTTTACATAGACAAAATCAGCACCCTCAAGCGCACTTGCTTGATCCGTTACTACTTTCGCGCCCCGTGTGTATTTTTCCGAAAGCTCATAACCCTTCGGTTGCGCAATCGTGAAGTCAGCATTTCCCTCGGCGATTACCCATTCGGCAAAGGAATTGGCGACGCAATGAGGTATAGCTTTAATATGAGGAGCCCAAGTCATCACAATTTTGGGTTTACGTTTTTCATGGAAATTCTCACGAATCGTGATCAGGTCGGTTAAACTTTGCAAAGGATGACGAGTGGTTGATTCCAAACTTACAATAGGTACTCCAGAGAGTTTCAGAAACGCATTCATTACTTTCTCACCTTCATCTTCTTCGCATGAAAGTAACTTGGGAAAGGTTCGAACACAGAGAATATCAAAATATTGGCCCAAAACAGGCGCCGCATCTCTAATGTGCTCAACGGTCGAGCCATTCATGATGGCATGGTCAGCAAACTCAAGCGCCCATCCTTCTTGGCCTACGTTCAGTACAATGGGATCCATCCCGAGGTTTTTTGCGGCAATTTGAGTACTGAGACGCGTCCGCATGCTCGGATTAAAAAATAATAGCCCGATTCGTTTTCCATGACCAAGGGTCCGATCTTTAAAGGGAAAGGTTTTGTATTCAAGAGCCTGAAGAATGAGGCGATCAATATCGGAAACATCTTTTACTGTTAGGAATTTATTCATGATACCAACTTTCTTAAAGCATGAAGGAGTTCATCGATCTCTCCCTTTGAAATATTGAGCGCTGGTAGGAGTCGAATAGTATTGGGCTTGGCTTCTCCGGTGAAAATATTATATTCACTGAGTAGTTTCTTCTTTAAATCTTTTCTGTGCTCCGGCACATCAAATCCAATCATCAGACCCATTCCTCTCAAATTAAGGAGTTCGGGAATTGCCTTTAATTGTTCACATAAATAAGCACCCTTTTCACGCGCGGCAAGAATCAAATTTTCACTCTCTATCACTTCTAAAACAGCTAACCCCGCCGCACAAGCGAGTGGATTTCCACCAAACGTAGTACCCAACATGCCGAGCACGGGTTGAAATTTCTCATGAATGAGCACTCCCGCAACAGGAAACCCATTTCCCATTCCTTTGGCCACCGTATAAAGATCTGCCCTGATTCCTGAATGATCGTGAGAAAAGAAATGTCCACTTCTACCATAACCACATTGAACCGAGTCTGCGATCATGACACTTCCGTATTCATCACAAAGAGTCCGGACGGCTTTTAAAAACAAGGGAGTAGCCACATGAATTCCACCCACGCCTTGAATTCCTTCTAAAATCACCGCTGCAATCTCGCCGCCTGCAATCCTAAAATATTCTTGCAACGCTGGCACGTCGTTAAAGGGTAAAAAATGTACGTTCCTGGTTTCGTTGACGGGCGCAACCAACGCCGGATTATCCGTGGCAGCTACCGCAAGAGATGTTCTCCCGTGAAATGATTTTTGAAACGCGACTATCTTTTTTCTCTTCGTATGAAACGATGCAAGCTTGAATGCATTTTCATTTGCTTCAGCCCCACTATTACATAAAAATAGCTGGTCGCTTGTTTTGCCGCTCACCCGTCCTAAAGTTTCGGCGAATTCGTTTTGAATGGGTAATTTAATGGAATTTGAATAGAAGGCAATTTTATGAAGCTGATCTTCAATTCGCTTAACCCAATGAGGATGGCGATGACCAATACTGATGACGGCATGTCCGCCATAAAAATCTAGGTACGCCTTGCCTTGATCATCATAAACACGTGAGCCTTCGGCCCGAACCACGGTAATATCATTGAGTGCATATACAGGGAAAAGCTTCATCTAAAATGCCACTCCCTTGAGCTGAAGTCCGGTGGTTTCTTCAACACCCATCATGAGATTCATGTTTTGTACTGCTTGGCCACTCGCACCCTTCAACAAATTATCAATGGCCGCATGAATAACTAAGGATTCCCCACTCTGATTGATTTCAATGTGTGCCCGGTTGGTATTCACCACTGCTTTAAGATCAATGGGCTCATTTGTTACAGAAATAAAGGGATGCGTTTGATAGAAGGTTCGATAGAGAGCGAGCGTTTCGGCAGCGCTTGCAGGAAATAAAAATTCGCTTCGATTCACGATTGCACTTACAAAAATTCCACGAGTAAAGTCGCCGCGCCATGGAACGAAAGAAACCCGAGCTTTTAAACTTTCTTCAATTTCAGCAACATGTTGGTGAGTGAGAGTCTTATATGCTTGGATGTTGTTCGCGCGAAAACTAAAGTGGGTGGTTTCAGATGGTTTCTGTCCAGCTCCGGTAGAACCAGTGATCCCGGTTACAGAAACGCGCCTTCCCCCACCTGCGATGACCGATAGGGGCAAAAGTGCTAACTGAACGGCTGTTGCAAAACAGCCAGGATTCGCGATAAATTGGCTTAATTTAATTTTTTCACGATTGAGTTCGGGTAAGCCATATACAAATTTTTGATCGCGAAAAGCAGAGGTCGTTGAAAGCCTAAAATCTTGAGAAAGATCAATCACACGAACTTGAGGTGGCAATTTTGTTTCTTCTAAGAACTTGCGAGCCTCACCATGACCCTGCGCCAGGAAAACGACATCAAGCGATGGATCAGAATAAACACTTTTGTCATCCGTGAACGAGAGAGCGGTGACACCCAAAAGATCTCGATGAACACTAGATACCGGATGCCCCACTTGGCTACGACTTTGAATAAAAGCAATTTCAGCCGCGGGGTGATTCACCAGCAAGCGGATTAATTCCCCGCCCGTGTACCCTGCTCCGCCGATAATGCCTGCTCTTATTTTTTTCATTTTTCTTTGTTTCCATCCTTTGCCTCTGAAAGCGCATGGAATATTTTAATTTGATTTCCAAAAATTTTACTAAAGCCACGAACGTCTTCGCCACTCCAACCGGAATTCATTTCGCCATACATTCCCATTTTGCTCTTCATGAGATCAAACTGAGATTCAACTCCTAGACATTGATAACGATAAGGATGGAGCTCAATGGATACATCACCACTGACGTGCGCCTGACTGTTTTCAAAAAACGCCTCAATATCGCGCATGACCGGATCCAAAATTTGCCCTTCATGGAGAAAATTTCCATAAAATTGTGCAAGCTGTTCCTTTAGGTTTTGCTGCCATTTGGTGAGCACATGCTTTTCTAAAAGATGGTGCGCCTTTAAAATTAAAATGGGTGCAGCAGCTTCAAATCCCACCCTGCCTTTAATTCCAATGATGGTGTCACCGACGTGAATATCGCGACCAATACCGTAAGGTGCTGCAAGAGTATGGAGGGCTTGAATTGCTTGAACTGGATGTTCAAAAGTCTTACTATTCACACCAAAAAGTTCGCCTTTTTGAAAGGTGAGTTTCACCACTTCAGTTCCGGTTTTCGTTACTTTGGTTGGCCATGCTTCTTCTGGAATCATGCCTAAGGATTTTAAAGTCTCGCGGCCGCCCACACTCGTTCCCCAAAGACCTTTATTGATGGAATAAGCTGCCTTTTCGAAATCCATTTTTACGTCGTGTTTTTTCAGGTAAGCAATTTCTTCTTCGCGGCTCAATCTTAAATCGCGAATGGGTGTAAAGATTTCGGCGTCTGGTAACAACACGTGAAAAACCATATCAAAACGAACTTGATCATTCCCAGCGCCCGTACTCCCATGAGCGACGGCATTGATTCCTTTTTCTTTTGCAACTTTAGCAATCTCAAGAGCTTGAATCAGGCGCTCGGCGCTCACGCTCAAGGGATAGGTTTGATTTTTTAGAACATTTCCGAACACTAAAAACTTAATGATTCTCTCATAATAAGTTTTCACCGCAGAAATCGTCGTATGGGTCTTTACTCCCAATGTATAAGCATGTTCTTCAATGCGCTTGAGCTCGGCATCGTTGAATCCACCCGTGTCTACCAACACGCTATGCACTTCCATCCCCTTATCCAGAGTCAGGTGTTTTACACAAAAGGAGGTATCTAAACCGCCACTAAAACCTAAGATTACTTTTTTTGCTGTCATAAAATTTAAAATCGAATCATTTTCGCGATTCGTTCGCGCATGGTTTGTAGAACTTTGCTTTGAGCTGCCACTTGTTCGTTCGCTGCAGGCGTCAACGTGGTCCCGCTCGTAGCGGCTGGCTTCGGTGCGTCTGCCAGCGCGGGTCCTGGACTACTCGCTAAAGGCAATTTCTCTTTTTTCTCAGGAACATATAACATCGCTGTACATAAACAATTTTTTCGTTCTTTGCTGGTGAGAATTTCGAAATTCACGCATGATTTACATCCAGACCAAAACTCTTCATCATCAGTGAGCTCACTATAGGTAACTGGAACATACCCCAATTCACTATTCATTTTCATGACGGCAAGCCCGGTGGTGAGACCAAAAATCTTAGCGCCTGGATATTTCTCACGCGAAAGATCAAAAATGCGCTTTTTAATTTGAGTGGCAACTCCAGTTTTTCTAAATACAGGAGAAACGATAAGCCCGCTGTTCGCAACGAACTGGCCATGTCCCCAGGCTTCAATATAACAAAAGCCAACCCAGGCACCACTCGTGGTCAGTGCGATCACGGCTTTGCCTTCGCAAATTTTTTCGGCAATGTAATCAGGGCTTCGTTTTGCGATACCGGTACCGCGAGCTTTCGCCGACGCTTCCATCTCATCAGTAATGGTTTTTGAATACCCCACGTCATCAGCGCAAGCAACTCGCACCGTAATCGGTTCGAGCGCGGGATCAAGGGAGCCATTCAATACTGGAGTTTCTTTCTCAGTCACAATTGAATCATTTTTAAATGAAAGATGACTCAAAATCAAGCTAAGGCTTGGCCCTAACAAAAAAATATTTTTATACTAAATTAGTTTAATTTCTTGCGCTTTTTTTGTGCTATAAAAAAGGAGTGATCAGACTCATTGCTAAACCACTTATTGCTCTTAAAACTATCGAATTGGCCGCTAAAACTGCTGAGCTCAAAAAGAGGCTCGGTCGCGCGCCCCACTTGTCAGTAATCCTCATCGGGTCAGACCCCGCAAGCCAAGTCTATGTTTCAAAGAAAGGCACTGCCGCAGAAGCGGTTGGCTTTACCCATGAGACGATACTCTTTCCTGAGAATGCGACGCTTCCTCAAGTTAAGGCAAAACTGGATGAGCTCAATCAATCTAGTTTAGTAGATGGAATTTTGATTCAACGTCCGCTTCCCCGTCAATTTAGCGAGAATGATGCGGTTTTTTGGGTAAAGCCCGAAAAGGATGTCGATTGCCTTCATCCTGAAAACGTGGGCCTACTCGTAAATGGAAATCCGCGTTTCTTGCCCTGTACTCCCGCAGGTGTTTTACAATTACTTGAATATTATCAGATATCTATTGCCGGGAAAATCGCTTGCGTGATTGGAAGAAGTGCAATCGTAGGTAAACCACTGGCTGCTCTTCTGCTCTCTAAAAACGCAAGTGTAATTCAAATTCACCGTGGAACCCAATCCCCTAAAAATTTATGTAAACTAGCTGACCTGGTCTTTGTCGCTGCCGGTGCAAAGGGGCTCGTGAATCAGGAATGGATTAAACCAGGCGCTGTCGTTGTAGACGTGGGCATTCACCGCGGAAGTGACGGCAAACTTTCTGGCGATGTCGATTTTGAATCGGTTCAATCCGTGGCATCTGCCGTGACTCCCGTTCCAGGGGGCGTGGGGCCAATGACCATTCAGGTTTTATTAGAAAATACGTTTACTTCCGCGGCGTCGACGAAACTGACGGAGTAGCAATCAGTTGGTTAAGGACTTGAGCTGCAAGATCCTGTTTACCCACTTTTTTATACAACTCACCCAATAGGGCCCTATTTTCTGGATTCACCTGTAATTGATAAATTTTTTCTGCGGTTTTAACTGCGTCATTCCACTTCTCTAGCGTCATTTCACACTGAAGCTTAAACTGAAGCGTTGGAACATGATGTGGATCACGGCTCAAGAACGTATCAAAGTATTCTATTGCCGATCCACAATGGCCCGTGTTCATCGCTACTTGTCCTTCAGAAAACAAATCAGTCTCAACGGTCATTTTTAAACGAACTTGATGTGCAACTTTCCAAGCCGTTAGCGCAAGCAAGATCGCAAGAAGGGCAAGTGCCCATTTTGGTAATTTTTTTAATCGAGTCATGAATTCTTGCATAAGCTTACTTTACCAGCGATTTCTAAGGCTTGCAAACACACACGCCCAAGCATTCTCCCTACTGGCGAGTGCCCGAGAGTGCCCGACTTAATAGTGTTGAACCAGGTAAGGTATAATCTAAGCTCGCATTGTACGTCTGAGTACTCACTCCATTAGTCGCAAGGAAATTTACCTGAACGGTACAGCTCGCGTTTGCCGCTAAGGTTTGTCCACTACAGTTGTCAGCTTGAATCGCATAAAGGGCCGCGTCTGTTCCAGAGATATTAAAGAGTGAAGCACCCAAGGTCACCGCGTTTGACGATTTATTCATCATACTCATTGTTAAGGTAGTATTCGCGCTTACCGTACCCCATGCATAAACGTTGTTACTTTCCGTCGGACTAGCCGAAGTGCAAATTCCACCCTCACAATAAGTTACTCCATAAAATTGAACCGTACTCGGTGCAGGATTGATGGCCACCACCACACTACTGACGGTTAACGTAAGGGTTTTTGCCTCTTCCTTGGTTGATTTCAAAGTACACGTCGTGACGCCAGATGCATTGGTCGAACCGCAGGCACCAATCGTATTACCGGAACCGCTGGAAGTGAGCACGGGTGTGTTCCCGGAAATCGCATTTCCATAAGCATCTTTTAAGGTAACGGTTACTGTAGAAGTGAGGGTGCCGTTCGCCAGAATTGGGCCGGTCGAGGTCATCGTCGTTTGATTCGCATCTGCAGCACCTACCGTAATATTAAATGCACTGGTGGTGGCGCTGGTTAATGAGGTGCCTGCAGCTTGGATCACATATCCGGTGGCTGCTGTATTGATCGAGATATCATTAAAGGTGGCCACTCCTGCGACTGCATTTTGTGTCAGTGTACCATTCAGGGTTGCAGAACCAGGATTCGTAGATAAAGAGAAGGTGAGCGCATTAGTTGCGGTCGTCACTATATTACTATTCGCATCGAGTACATTGACTTGAATATTTGAAGAACCTAAGGTGGTTCCGGCCACCACGCTTGACGGACTTGCGACGAATGCAAGTTTGGTAGCAGTGCCCGCAGTAATGTTGAATGTGTTCGAAGTGGCAGAAGTGAGCCCCGAGCTTGAAGCAACTAAGGTGTAACCCGTACCTGATTTATTTAAACTGACGGTAGTAAAGTTAATTAAACCCCCGCTGGTAGTGGTACTGGTGGTACCCGAGAGAGTTGAAGTTCCTGGATTGGTACCAATCGCAAGACTAATAGTGGTTCCCGTAGTGGTGACGTTGTTGCCGTAGGTGTCTTGCAACTGAACTCTAAAACTAGTCAGTGCAGTTCCCGCGGTACCACTCGTCGGCTGAACTGCAAATACCACTTTCGTTGCGGTAAAAGGGTTAACCGTTAAGCCGAGAGTTGCCGCCGTTAAAGAACCCGAGTCTGTCACGGTGAGTGTTTCACTCGTTGCAGTCGTGTTCTTGTAGTAAAAAGTGCTCGAATAGGCGCCATTTAAAGTAACGGTCGAAGTACCGCCCGATCCGCAACCCGCTACAGTATAGAATCCACCACCCGCCCCACCATCGCTCAAAGTAAGGGTGTGTGAAGTGACGGAAGAGTTATTACTATTAGGATCTTGTGAGTTTACGACATAGTTCGTACACGCACCCGCATTGACCGTCGTTGCAGGTGAAGAAACAAACGCCAACTTTGTAGCCGTCGCTGCGGCCACGGTGAACGAAGATGAGGCCACGGTTGTGGTGTAGGTCCCGGAAGCAGTGAGGGTATAGGCGGCTGCCGTATTTAAAATTGCACTTCCAAATGTTGCAAGTCCGCTTGAATTGGTGACTGCAGTATTGCCTGAGGCAAAACTACTACTGTTTGGAGAAAGAGTAATGGTCACATTATTCGTGTTAGTAGAGTTTCCGTTGGCATCCGTAATTTGAACACCAAAACTTGGAATCGCCAAAGCCGCTGTAGTATTCGAAGGTTGGCTTGCCCAGGTAAGTTTGCTGGCAGCTCCCGCTACTATATTAAAGGAATTCGAGTTCGAAGTAGTATATCCTCCGGCACTTGCGGTCAGCGTGTATCCCGTATTCGCGACATTAATCTGAGTAGCATTAAAGGTAGCCACACCACTGGAAGGCGTTGCAGTTGAACCCGAGGCAATGGACCCAGAACTCAAACTTAAGGTAGTCAAAGTTGAGTTTGAGGTTACCGTATTTCCATAGGTGTCTTGGAGAATCACGGTAAATGAAGTCATGCTTGAGCCCGCAGTTCCATTCACCGGCTGAGTGCCAAACGCAAGTTGGGTAAAGGTAAGGAAATTAATAGTGAACGTCGAAGAGGTCCCGGTAATTCCACCCACAGAATCAGTTGCGGTGAAAGTAATTCCCGAACCTGCAAGATTCATAGTAGTCGAACTAAATGTGGCAAGACCGGTCGAATCTGTGGTGGCGGTACTACCGCTCGTAATTCCCTTAGCATCACTCCGAGTCAGAGTAATCGTACTTCCACTTTGAGCAACAATGTTATTATAGGCGTCTGCAACTTTTGCAGTGAACGTCGGCATAGTTGATCCCGCATTGGTGGTTGCGGGTTGAGTGACGAAAACCATTTTGCTTGCTGCGGCTGCCACCACATTAAACGAGTTTGAAATCACATTGAGTGCTGGGGTCGTCGTCGCAGCTTTAATTGTATAAGTTCCGGCAGTATTGAGTGTGGTGGCAGCAAGCGTGGCAACACCTGCGGCTGCGGTTACACCAGTAGTTCCTGTTAAAGAACTCCCACCAGAATTTACAGTAAGAGTTACGGTTGACGTATCAGTAAGTCTCACGTTGTTATAAGCGTCTAATATTTGAACACTCATCGACGGAAGATTTGCAGATGCTGTGATGTTTTGATTGGTTGTGGGTTGAACACTAAACGCGAGTTGCGTTGCAGTGCCTGCAAGAATGGTAATGGTTCCAGAATTCGTAGCGGTAAGTGCAGTTCCCGAGGTTACACTCGCATTAATTTGCTCAGTGGTGGTGGCTGACGTTCTTCGGTACCAAAAGGTTCCTGAGTTGGTTCCGTTGAGCGTAATCGAGGTAATAATATTGTTGTTGGTTTGGCAGGTTGAATCTGAATAAAACACCCCGCTCGTTGAAGTAAGCCCAACCACCGTTGATAAAGCTGGTATCGCTGGATTGGCCTGAGGATCTTGCGACTGAATAATATAAGACTGACACGTTCCTGCGGTCATGGAAACCACCGGAGTCACGAACGCAAGCTTACTTGAAGTGGTTGCAGTGATATTAAATGTATTGGAGGTAGCCGCAGTTAGGGCTCCATCTGTGGCGCTCAAGGTAAATCCAGTTCCAATTCTATCTACTTTTACTGCACTAAAAGTGGCGACTCCGGCAACGGCAGCCGTGGCGGTTCCACCAGAGAGGGTAGCGCCACCAGTACCCGTGGGAGGATTTCCGGCAGTAGTCCACCCTGAGTTAGTGCCGAATGCAAGCGTCACACTTGAGGTGTCGGCCGATCTTAAGTTTCCGTAAGTATCTTGAATTTGTACGGTGATCGCCGGGCTTTGTGAAACACTTGAAGCTGCATTCGCTGGCTGCTGACTAAATGCCAACTGATGTGCGGCTGCAAGTGTAATTGCAAATCCATAAGAGGTGACCGCCGTACCTACCCCAGTAAACTGAAGTGTATAGCCTGAGCCAATTTTATTTATATAAAGATCGGTAAAACTTGCAACTCCGGCCACTGCGGCTTTCGTCAGCGTACCACTTAAGGTTCCGGCAGAAGGACTTCCACCATTGGTACCAATCGCGACGGTGATATTTGTAGTGTCGGCAGTTCTTACGTTTCCATAGGCATCCTCAATACTCACTTGCATGCCGGGTGATGAGGTATTGATAATGCCTCCAGCAAGATAACTTGCGCCACTTGAAGCCATTTGCTGAGTGATCACCATCTGATTTGCTGTATTTGGATTTACTAATACCGCAAGAGTGCCCGTGGTTAGTCCGGTGGATGCCGCGCTGTACGTGTTAGTCACGTTAGCAACATTAGATTTATAATAAAAAGTTTGTGCACTAGCATTGGCTGCAAAACTAATAGAACTTACAGCTGAACTTCCGCATCCAGTGTCAGTTCCAGCATAGTAAAAGCCAGAACCTTGCCCCGTTAAATTAACAGTGGCTCCTGCAACAATAGGACTTACGTTACTATATACGTCTTGAGCCGTAACTGTATAAGGACCATTACATGTCCCTGCAATAATAGGTGCACTGCCAGTCACCACTAACTTAGTCGGCGTACTTGGACTTACCGTAAACACATTACTTGTTTGCGTAATCCCAGCTGAACTAGCGGTGAGCTGATAAGTTGTTCCTATTAAACTAATTGCAGTTGCGCCCACACCCGTTCCGCTAAATGTTGCCACACCACTCGAAGCGGTAGCAGAAATACTGGTCGCACCACCCGTATAAGTACTCGTGGGCCCTGCGGTAATCGTCAGTGCAATCGTCCAACTATTATTCAGAACTACGTTACCGTATGAATCTTCAACCTTCACCACTATGTTCGGAGATGGTGTTGCTCCTGCCACTACTGTAGTAGGTTGCTGTGTGAATACCAATTGAGCTGCTGATTGATAGGTGATCGTAAATGAATTACTATTTTGATTTGGAAGACCTGTGCTTGCCGCTTGAAACACATAGCCAACTCCATAGGTATTAATCGTGTTATTAAACGTTGCAACTCCATTCACTGCACTCAGGGTGGTGGTATTATTAATAGTCGCACTTGAGGGATTGGTACTTAAGCTTAAAGTAATGGCGGCACTAGAGGTGGTCACGACGTTATTGTATTGATCTTCAATCGAAACCTGGGTCGTCATTAAATTACCCGCGTAAGTAGATGAAGCCGGCTGTGTGGTCCATACTAATTTAGATGCGACTCCTGAAGTAATGCTCGCTGCTTGTGATGCGGCCGTAAGAATGGTTGCAGTCCCATCGGTAGCAGAAAAGGTTACCGCTCCCACAGAGTTACTACCCGATTTATAGTAGTAAGTTTGAGAAGATATGCTGCTCGTCAAAGAAAACGTAGGACTCGTTGTTCCTGTATCACTGCAGTTTGAAGTGGTGTAGAACAATCCTCCCACTGCACCGGCTCCGCTTGCGGCGACAGTAATCGTGTGTGCACCACCACTCACCAAGGCAGTGTTCGCATACGGATCCTGGGAGGTGACCGTAAGGGCGGTACTAGAACAAGTATTTACTACGGTGCTGGAAGGGTAACTCGTAAATGCGAGCTTACTTGCAGCCGCACCCACAATATTAAAACTTCCGGAGGTAGATGGCGAGTAACCTAAAGTGTTCGTCGCAAGCAAGCGATAACCCGTGGCAACCTTACTAATGCTGATATCATTAAAAGTTGCAATTCCATTCACGACAGTCTGTGAGGTCGTACCACTTAAGGTAGCCGCACCCGGATTAGTATTGAACCCCATTGTCACCACCGTAGCAGTATCGGCAGTCTCAACGTTTCCATAATAATCGACCACCTCAACTCTTACATCAGCATTAGATGGCGTGAGTGTGTACGTTGCAGAATTGTCTTGTAGGTAGACCCCTGCGGTTTGGGCAAGTGGCGAATTGTGAGTAGACGTAACAGTGGTTTGAATTGGGCTTTTGAATACCAATCGGTCTGGCAAGCCAACGGTCGCGACAATGTTATTTGGAGCGGTTGCTGAAGGAGTGGTATTCGTATCAGCACTCGTGAGACTCGCAGCAGTTCCAGTCAACCCGATCGCCTGAAGTTCGTATGTTCCTACTATTTCTAAAAAGATTGACGGAAACGCAGCGACACCACCCGAGAGCGCTATGGTAGTGGTTCCACCATAGAGGCTGCCAGGACCAGATTTTACTGAAAGTTGAACATTTCCGCTCGCCGAGGTCACCGTGTTTCCATATTGATCTTGAGCAGCAACAGTAGGTGAAGAACTAAGAGGAGTGCCCGCCACTACGCTTCCGCTCGGGTAAGGAGACAGGAATGTAAGCTTGGTTGCGGCCGTAGGATTCACAGTTAAACCATAGGTAGCAGCTGTTAACGTCGCTGGCAAAGACCCTTGATCAGTAGCGGTGATGCTCAGTGCAGAGCCTGTGGTTGCAGTCGTTGTTTTAAAATAAAATGTTTGCGATGAAGTATTCAGCGCAAGGCTCAAATTTGCAGTCGTTGAAGCTGGATTGAGCGAAGTCGCGCACGTTGTATCTGTTCCAGCATAAAAATTTCCGTTCGCCGCGCTCATCTGAATCGTGCGTGCAGGAACGGGAATGTTATTGCCATAGAGATCTCGGGTATAAACGGTAAATGGCCCCACACATGTTCCCGCCGTGGTTACGTTTGCGGGAGTGGGTGTTGCGAGGACATTGGGCGCTACGATTACCAGTGTACTTGCGGCCCCAGCGCTAACCGTAAAAGCTGCGGTTGGATTATTAGTGAGAGCAGTATCGGGTGTCACCACCGCAGAAGTCGTTGCAGTGAGCGGAGTAATTGAAAATTGGCGGCTCCCTGATTGGAAGGTCGCATATGCATTTGTTGCGTATGAAGTATTGTCAGGAAGAGTGGTGTAATTTCCCACAGCTGAATCGTTATATATCGGTCTGGCATTTGCACCATAGGTAGGAATCACATTGAACGCTGAATCGACTGCATAAATAGTGGTTGTGAATGCTGTTCCTGCGTTTTGAGTGGTAATCGTGCCCGTGAGTGCTCCCGCGAGAGTTGTATTTCCTTGGGTAAAGGTTTGGCCCGGCATTTTGACTACAGCATACGTTGCGGCTCCTTGGGTAACAGTAACCGCTGCAGCAGTGCTGGAGGCGGCACTCACAATTTCAGTTGCTTTTATGGCAATGTTTTCAGCAACTACATATCGAATATCGTTAAAATTAGCGATCCCGCCAGACACTTGCTGAGTAGTGGTCCCCAATAGTGAACCCGTACCCGTAGTTAAACTCAGTTGAATGCTTGCACTGCTATTACTGGTAATGAGATTTCCGTATTGATCATCAATTTCGGCATGAAACGAAGTCATCGGTGTGGTTGCGCTTGCTGCGTAAATAGAAACGGGCAAATATCCGCCTGAAAATTTTACTGCTGCGATCGTGGTTAAAGGACTAATCGTTACTGAACTAATCAAGTCAGAAACCACGTGGGCAAGCGTGAATCCGCTTGCGACTGCACCCATAGTGAGCGTTCCCACTTGAGTCGCTTTCGAATAAATAATTGCACTCCCTCCGGTGAGATTACCGCTGACTGAGGTCATATTTGGTAAACTACTTGTACCGGTTAAGCCGGAAACAGAAGTAATGGATTGACCCGTGAGCGCGGAAGCGAAATTTACGGTAACCGCACCAGTTGCTGCATTATTTCCGCCTATGGTCGTCGTCGCAGGATTCCCATACTGATCAAGAACCGAAACAGTAAAAGCATTTGAAGATCCTGCAGTATTAGTTGAGAGCAATGGCGCGACACTAAAGTGATCAGCAGCACCGTTAGTAACAGCAAAACTAGTCGAACCCGCTGGAGATTGTCCCACTACATTCACCTGAAGTTGTGGGTTGCCACCGGTAGAATACAAAGTGACTTGCGGAACCGGACTTACGGCCCCATTTACAAAATTAAATGTGCCGTTGGTAGGCATTCCGAAATAAGAATATCCCGTGCTGGTCGTGGTGAAGCCCACTTCTGTAAACGTAAGATTTAAACTTGCGGTTCCACCAGTCGCCGCAGTTAATTGATTTCCATTTTTATCCGTCATCAATATGGGCATGTTAATCGGAACGCCGGCCGTTGCAGTGGTAGTCCAATGCCCTCCCACGATAAATCCTGAGAAAGCGCCAGGAACAATGGCTATTGTAGTTGATGCACTCATTGCACCGTAGGTAGCCGTAAGTACACCACTCCCCGCCGCATACGGAGTATAAGTTACAAAGGAGCTTAAGGTAGTTGAATTAACACTAAACCCATTGTTTGGATTAAAATTAGTAATCGCTGCGATAGTTCCCGGATTCCAAAGCGCATTTTGTGTGTTGGTATAATAATTTTGCTCGCTATCATATACAGACAAATAAAATGATTGAGGATTGTCCGCCGTCATTGAAAACACTTGTCCAGTTACATTAGTTCCAGTATTTGAAGGGCCCGTTTGAATTGCAATCGTACTTGCAGCACCAATCTTCATGGTTGGAATTAAAATATTGCTCACCACTGAAGAATTATTTCCATCAACGACTTGTATGGATATGGAGTCAGACGAGTTAGGCAGCCTAATGTTACTAATGGTCAATGTGCCTGACTCAATATCGTAGGTTCCATTGCTTGGATAAACTGCGACCGTTCCCTTGGGAGAGTTAGAAGGCGGGTTCGTTCCGTTTTTAATCAAAAAGAGAAGTGGATGAGAGGTGTCTGTAAGTCCGCTTAAGTTATTGTTGGCAATATCTCTCGCCGTAACTGTGAGTGTAAGTAATTTGGTAACATCCACCGTATTTACCGAATTTACTCCGTCACTCAACGAAATTAAATAATTATTGAGGGCCGCCTGGTTAGTTGATCCGTAATAAGTAGTCGTCGGATAACCGCCTGCTGCAATTTGAATACTTCCGCTTCCCGCAGATTTTGGTGTAAATGTTGCGTG
>CAIMWN010000140.1 GCA_903845155.1 Oligoflexia bacterium | reverse complement strand
GGAAGGGGTCCTCGGTTCGAATCCGTGCACCTCCACCATTTTTTATATCGAAATAACGCTGACGAGCTGCTAAATCTCAATAAATCATCAAAATCACGAATAAACGAATCCAGCATACCCTTTAATGTGCGGGGATGAGTTTTGACTTATAGCGTCAAATTCTGCTGTTTGCAAATCATCCGATCACTTATTTGAAATTAAACCCTCAATTGCATCAATCGACGTCACCTGCGATCCGTTGAGTAACAGTGCAGGCGCTTCGGTAATGCCGTTACTTTTAGCCATTTCCATATCCAAATCCAAAAGGTTTTTTCCTTCAGCGGATTTTATACAAGTTTGAAGTTTCGCTTTATCGTCTTGAGAAAGGGAGATGGAATCGACCACTCTACTGACTTGATCGGCTGTGGTTAACTTTGCTTGAGAATCATAAAAAGTATCATGGGATTTCCAGAATTGGTGAAATTTGCCCGCACAAAGAGCTGCAATTGCAGTACTGGTGGAAATATTGTTGGTGAGATGTGGAAGGGGGTGAAAAAAGACCCGAACGTCGTTCGGGTGGCGCACTAAAATTTGTTCTACTCCGATTCGCACTGGCAGACACAGTGGGTTCGTAAAATCGCAAAAAATATCGAGTTTGTGTTTGTACTTTTCAGCCCCTTTAGAAAGCTCGAGATTCGTTTCTGGAATGGCATGAGTCGTGGGCGACAGTTTCCATGAAATTTTTGCTCGAGATAATAATGAGGCTTTTAATTCATTTTGCCGAGTAATCCAAAGTTGTTCCGCTAGAAACTTCTTTGCCTGCTCTTTAGACAGGTTTGCAATTTCATTTTGTTTTAAGAACTGGTTTACTTCAGCATCCGATATTTCAATTTTTGACTTCAAAGTGTTGAGGTAAGTGGGGACGTCTTGGGCTCCGTCTTTTTTTGCGAGTTCGAGCAAAAGAGACTGATAAGCGTGTTCGAGAGCTGCATCCCGGTATTCTTTAATCAATTGATCTCGTGCTTTTTCAATTTTGACTTTCATCTGAGCATCAATATCAGCAGCAGTAATTGGCTTTTCATTATACGTCAAAATTACGGCGGAACCGGGTAGTCCGCTCAAGGCCTCATGGCTTCGATCGACCTGAGGTTGAGGGCTACATGACAATAAGATGACTGAAAATAATAATAACGCAATCGAATGTCCATTCATTCTTTAATTTTGCTTGAGAAGTGCCGAGGAGTCAAATGGAGGAATCTGTGGAAATGGCATCAAAACTAGCAATCATCATCAGTTTAATCAACTGCAGCTCTGCAATTGCCGATGTCCTCATCCAGGTTCCTGAAAAATCTACACTCACCAGTGTGGAAGGGCAAAATGAACACCGCGAAGTGAAAATCCTTCAAGCGAATGAAGAAGAAAAGATTACGAGTAAAAAAACTTTTGAGCTTAAAACAGAAGGGCGCATTCCCGTTCTCTTAATCCCTTATGGCGGTACTGAACAAACAAAAATTAATATTGATGCCCCCAAAGTGAATGATGTCGTAAACCAAATGAAGCAAAAAGAAGTAGATCAACTACTCTCTTCTTCCATGGCGTCCTTGAACATGATCCAAGGCCTCATTCAAAAGAGACGCTTGGATGAGGCATTAAGTGATTTAGTCAAATTAGAGTCCCGTTATCCCAATATCCATTTTTTCGACTTTACCAAGGCCAGCATTCTGTTGTTGCAAGGAAATAGAGATTTAGCACTCACGACTGCAAAAGAAGCAATAAAGTACCTTCCTGATGACGAGGAAGGCAAAAAATTTATAAAACAATTGGAAGGGATCAAGCCATGAAAACCTTGCTGCTTGGTTTTGTGATGCTCGTCGGTGTGATCTTTACATCCTTGGAAGGTTCATCAAAGATTTACTTTCAGTATCGTTCCTTTGCCATAGTGGTAATTGGCACGCTAGCGGTTTTAATATTTTCTTCAGAGGCCGCAGTGTTAAGAATGGTCTTTGAGTTATTTAGAAAACTTTTCAAACCAGAAGAAGTGCTCGAAGATCATATTTTAGACATTCAAAATTTATCAAAAAACAGAAATCATTCTTTGTCTACTCATGCCCATCCGTTGATGGTGTATGCTTCGGAATTATGGTCTAAAGGAATTGACTCAGATCTCTTTATCGTACTCCTGTCTCAAAAACGAAATGATCTCATTTCACGTGCGATTGATGCAATATTTACCATTAGAAGCTTAGCAAAATACCCGCCCGCGCTTGGAATGACGGGAACCGTGATGGGTATTGTAAGTGTTTTCTATTCACTTGATAAAAACAAAAACTCCATCGGCATTAACCTTGCAGTAGCAATGACGGCAACTTTTATGGGTTTGATCTTAGCAAATTTGGTCATCTCGCCACTCGCTGATCGCTTATCAGTCAGACAAATTAGGCAAGAGCGACTCCTTCAAGGTTTGTATGAGGTTATTTTGCTCATCAATCGCGATGAACCTGTGATTTTGATCGAAGGAGAGGTTCATGATCGGGCAGCGTAAGGAAAAACCACGACTTCAAAGAGTTGAAAAGCCGACTATCCCAAGTCTGGCGCATACACTCATGTCTGCTACTGGTGAATCTAGTGAATTAGGCTGGATTATTTCTTATGCCGATTTGCTCATGATTTTGCTTTGTTTCTTCGTACTTTTCTATTCTTCATCGCCCGAAACCGAGGGATCGGTAATTCAAAAAATTCTCAACATGGAAAGCAAAGAATTGCAGCAAAATCAAGGGAGCACGGTCCTCGCTGTTCCTGCTGAGTTAAACGCCAATAGTGTATTATTAAAAAAACTTTCCATCAATTTATCAAGTTTTGATTTAAATACCAAAGCACAAGATGATTCCATTGTGATTCAATTTCCCGATAACTCATTTGGAAAAGGAAAGTCAAATTTGGGTGCCGCGCAAAAAGATCAGCTGGTTCAATTGATAGAGCGACTCAAACCTTTTCAAAATGATGTAAATATTACTTTAATTGGACATACCGATTCTTCTGCGGTGAGTCCGTATCAGAAAAATGGAATCTTAGATAATTTCGATTTAAGTGCGGCGCGTGCGAAGTCAGCATATAAAATAGTGATCCAAGCCAATTTTCCTGAATCCCACATTAAAATCGAAGGTGACAGCTCTTTTGAACGGGCTTCTCGAACTTTAAGTGTGATGATCAAGCCGAGGGCTGAAAAATGATGAAGTTTAAAACATTCGTTATTTTATTGGGAGTCTTCAGCATTAATGTTGCTCACGCGAATCTTTCGATGCGACTTGATTTGGAAGAAAAAATGCAGGAGAAAGTGAGCGGCGTGGTGACCTCATTTGATCCTCATGCAGCAGTCACGGTTGCAATAACGTTGAAGAAGCTCGATGTCGTTTTGCCGGGGGCCAGTAGTCAAGGGGTGATATTAGAGAGTACCGCTACGAGTAGT
>CAIMWN010000139.1 GCA_903845155.1 Oligoflexia bacterium | reverse complement strand
CGAAGTTTTTGATCATGTACAGTTCCGAAAGTTGAAGTCACTTCAGCGGAAATTCCTGCACTTTTTCCAGAAGCATAAAATCGACGAGTATCAAGAATCCTCCATTTCTTCATGCCATTCTCACATGAAAGTGAAAAAAGTGCTGCAGTAGTAGAAGGGGTTGCTAGTGTTTGAGGATGAGCCTCAGCAAAAACCAAAGCCTTGCTGTCACTCTGAAACAGTATTTTTAATGATTGAATTGAACCTGGGTAGACTCTTGTTCCTGTATCTTTCAATTCGGGTTGTCCTTTCTGAATTGCAGAAAAGAGATCAGCGATTCCGTTCTTTGCCTTATAGGGATTAAACGCCTTCAGGGACTGAACAAACTGATGAACACTCGTGAAGTCCGTGCTTAAACTGACTTCGATGACAGATAGCTTAGATGGCTGATTCTTTGAAGTTGTAAGGACTTCCTCCCCATAAGCCATCCCAACACCCACCAACCCGACCATCGCAAGAGTTTTGAAGAGGTTCATTGGGGAGTGGAGGGGGGATGATTAGGGAGTGTTCGAGAGGTGTCTGTCCTCGTAGAAGCTGATTCTATGGGGTTTTGGAAAGGTATTGTTACTTTGTATAATGTGATAATATTATAACAAGTACCGCAATTGCCCAAAGCATTGCTAAAATTCTCAGTGTTGCTGTTGCAATTGGTTTCAATGGGAATTGAAAAGCTAAAAAGTTCAACATGAGCAGAATACTCACAGAAAGTATTCCATAAGTATTATGTCTTTGTTGAGGAGATGCTGTGTATGTGTTCCAAATTGCAAAAAGTAGAAAAACTATAAAGAAAACAAGGAATCCATAAGCAATCTTAAGAGGCATGTTCTTTGATGGTTCTGTCAGATAGGATTTAATACTCATAGGAATAGTTTTTTTAGAGATTCACTAATCCGACCATCGCAAGAGCTTTGAAGAGGTTCATTGGGGATGATTATTTCCTTTCCAATATTTAGGTCTCAATAGTCGATCAAGCTTCTCAGCAGGAAGAAAGAATCGTTGTAAACTGATGTAATGTCTTTTTGATGGGTAAAACGCTATGCGTTGGCGATGAAACTGTGAAAATTGTACTTCCATTATCATCCGACGCTTAAAATATAGTCCAAAATATCCACCTAGTAGAATTCCAACAGTCCCAAGAAGGATTAGTCCTTTCTTGAAGTTCATTGGGGATTGGGTGATGGATTGTTTGTGGGTAGTTTACAAGTTGTAGTAATGGGAACCTCCTTTATACTGTTCAAATACTCTCTTGCATCTGGAAACATTTTGGATGCTTTCGGACTGTAGAAGATTTTTGCTTTAGTCAGAATCGTCTGATTAGACTTATCCATAAAATTGATCCAAGGACATACAGATGCAATTGATTAAATAATAGAATTTTTATCAAAACCGTTCAAAGCAATGAAAGTTCCTTGAGCGGCAAGAAAGCAAAGATCTTCTGCTTTTTGCTTATTCTGTAACTCAATTTGCCGATTAATTTCGGTAAACCACATAAGATTACCTATATTAGAATCCTTGACGAGTTTCTTGGTGCTGACATAACCACCTGCTACATAGCATCCAATTCCAAATAGGATTACCAACCCAACCATCGCAAGAGTTTTAAAGAAGTTCATTGGGGAAGAGGGGTTATTTCAGATTTGTATCAACTCTCTGTTTTAGATCATTCCCATATAAAACAGATTGTGCAGATTCGATTAATAAAGTCGTATTTACAGGATGTAATGTATTCTGATAGGAAATCGCTTTTTGTGGGAGGGAGATGGGAAGCAGGTCGTTCTGGTGAAAGCGCCTGATTAATGATTGGGAGATAGCGCTCCCTACGGGAAAAGTCAACGCGGTGGCCTTGTTTCGTGATTTTTCGTGATTG
>CAIMWN010000138.1 GCA_903845155.1 Oligoflexia bacterium | reverse complement strand
GGCCAACAAGCGTGGACTGAAGCAACTGCTCGAACAAATCATGAATGGTCAAATAGGCCGTTTAGTTCTCACTCATAAAGACCGCTTGCTCCGTTTTGGAGCAGAGCTTGTGTTCTCTCTTTGCGCGGTTAAGAGAGTCGAAGTGGTGATCATCAATCAGGGAGATGAACCTACTTTTGAAGAAGAATTAGCTAAGGACGTCTTGGAAATCATCACGGTCTTTTCTGCCAGACTCTACGGATCCCGTAGTCACAAAAATAAGCAACTCATCGCGAATCTTCAGAGCGCGGTAGCCAATGTCTAAAGAAAATCTGGTACTAAAACTCAAGCTCGAAGGCACCGATTCTTCCATAGCCGAACTCAATGGTCAATCGAGGATTTGTAACTGGCTTTACAATCATCTGTTACAAAAATGTCATGAACTCAAAAGTGAGTTCATCCATTCAGGCAGCCCTGAAGCATCAAAAACCCTGTACACAAAACGAGGACTCAGAAATGCACTTCCTAAACTCAAGCAGGAACACCCATTCCTAAAAGTGGTTCATTCTTCCCCGCTAAAAAATACGGCTTTGAGGCTAAGCGATGCAATTCAGGTACATCAAAAGTCGAGAAAAGGCAAACGAAAAGGAAAACAAGTAGGATGGCCCAAATTTCGAGCTTGGAAACAAAATTGGTTTTCTCTGTTTTATGATGAACCTGAAAAAGGGTTCAAAATCCAAGACCAAACGTTGGTCTTATCGCTTGGCATAGGCGAAGACCGAAAGCGCCGCTCGATTACTCTCAACCTCCCTGAAGCCTTTCTGCTTAAAAACAAAATTGTTCGCAATCTACGAATCATTTCCGAATTGGGACAGTACTACGCTATTTTTACCATTCAAAAAGAACTGCCTGTTCGAAAATCGATATCGAAAATCATCGCATTAGATCCTAATCATAAAAATCTTGCCTACGGAGTCGACACAAATGGAGCAGCCATCGAAATCGCATCTCCTAAATGGCTTAAAAACTACGATAAACGGCTAGACGAACTCAAAAGTAAAAGAGACAGCTGTAATAAAAAATCTAAAAAACTTCCAGTCACGGATGCAAAGGGTATTCCTACAGGAAAAGAATTCTATCTTCCATCTAAAAACTGGGCAAAGTATGACCACGCCCTCAAAAAAGCTCTGCGTAAACGGCGAGAACAGACCAAGACGTTTATGTTCACAAGTGCTCATCAACTGTTCAAAAACTACGACTGTGTCGGCATCGGAGATTATACTCCAAATGGAGAGGGAATCACAACGCCTATGCGGCGAGCTATGAACAACCGATCCTTGAACAGGCGCTGGAAAAACACCCTTGCTTGGGTAGCCCGCAAATCAGGGAAAACCTTCATCGAATTCGATGAAAAAGGGACAACTCGAACCTGTCATCATTGCCTGCATGTAGTGGAACAAGGGATCCCCGTTACACTCAGAGAATGGCAATGTCCACAGTGTCAGACCGAACACATTCGTGACGAAAACGCCGCAATCAACGGTCTGAAGAAGGTCTTGCGAGACCTTCCACAAAAAAACGAAGGAAAGCATCCTTCGATAGTGTCTGGCTCAGACCTCGCTTTTGTAAAAGAGCGATGGGCTTGGTGTGTTTTGCCTAGTGGTGTATTTATACATTCGCGGGGGCAAAACGGCGAAGTTATTCGCAACACCAGGAAATTAAACCGAGGACATGATAGTCCTCGATCAAAAGCTGATCATTTGGTTATGTATGACCATGTTTGATCATGTTTTGAAGAGCGGAGATCACCGAAAGGTGGCGTAACAAGGCCCTTACGGGCTGGCAGTCGGGAAAGACCGGCATTTTTAACAAAGTAATAGAGGAGCAGCGCTTCCTCCCCGACCTGAAGGATGGGGTCTCCGCGCTGTCTATTAAGATGAAAACGGCTCTTGTGCACGATTGGCTTGTCTCACTCGGTGGAGGAGAAAAAGTCTTAGAAGCGATCTATAGCGTATACCCTTCT
>CAIMWN010000137.1 GCA_903845155.1 Oligoflexia bacterium | reverse complement strand
GTTGGGGTCACTCCTCCATTTTTGATATCCGGTATTTTAACTATGGATGCCACATTTGCATATTGATATTGGTAATTAGTGTTTAACCAGTAAGGTGTACCGCTGCCATCGGTACGAAAAAATGGAATAGGCTGATCCCCTAAAGAACTGACATTAGTCTGCCCATTCCACACCCACTCATAATGACTTGCATCCGCCGCGGTCGAATCTGGTGATGGCGCTACTTGCGGAGCCCAAGTCGCAGAACCACTATTAAAAATAGGTGCCACTAAACCCCAGCACTGAACCTGACCATCACTACGAACTACACAATTCGAGTTTGCTCCCAAAGCAATTTGAGTATCATCAATCGCGGTATTTCCATTGGTGAACAGTGTCCTGGCACCTAAAGTCGTATTGCTTGCAGCTAAAGCCGTATTGCTTGCAGCTGCAAAATTACTTGCATCTAATACGCCGCCATTATTATCAATCGTACCACCATTAGCAGTAGTTGAATAAGCCCGATTAACCGTGGCCGGAGTCTCCATATTAGTGTATAGACCTCTACCTGAAAGAGGTGCGCTATTTTGACCAAAATATTGAACTGACCCATCACTCATAAAAACATAATGACTATAACCTCTTCCCATTACGCGAATGGGTGTCGCATTATAAGCCGTTGCAGTAAATGAAATTGACGCACTAGTAGTTACTAAATTCGCAGTGCAGGCAGTAGTAAGTCCCGCTGCTTTTGCTCCAGATGTGGCGGGGTTTGCGCGCAATTTAATAAAACAATAATCATAAGGTTGAAGCGACAAAGATCCATCTTCGTTCAAAATGCAATGATCAGTCGCGGCGATTTCAAACTCGCTAGCGTTGATCCCCGTAAAGCTTGGAGCAGTACAAGTAGCAGCATATGCTGATTGATTGCGGATTGCCGCTGTAAAAGCTGTAGATTTTGCCCCCACGCGCACTAAACCAAAGGTTGAGTCTGTTTGGTTTTGAAAATAGGATGCGAAATCGATTCCCGAAGTACTGCTCACACCAATGGCACTATTGATCGTTGAGATACTTACCCCCGTACACGTTTTATTAATTTGAGTATATTTTCCGCCAATTCCCGATACGGGTTTTGCGCGAATACTGATCGTGCAACTAGAACCTGCAGCAAGAGTTGCAGCAGCACATTGATTGTTATAAACTTCAAAATCTGTAGTATTCGAAATGGTTGCGGCACTACAGCCAGTAGCATCGATTCCACCTGTATTCGTTAAAGTGTAGGTCATTGCACGCGAGTAAGTTCCCATGGGAATGCTCGTTGAAGGTTGTGATGCTGAAGTGCCACTCCATGTGGTGCCCGGATAGCCTTCCATAGCGCTAGAAGGAGCAGACCATACCAATGTTGGTGTTGCTGCAGGCGAGTACACTGCTGTGCTTCGAATACAAGTAACATTACCGGTAGAATCATCTGCACATAAAGCGAAACCGTAGTTAGTTCCCTGAACTGCCCCTACAGAAATATTTTTACTCGTTGAAGTTAAACCAGGAAAACTTGTACAGGTACCCGTGCAGGAAAACGTTCCTTTTGCAAGAGTAGCAAGCGTGGTGGTGTCAGTAGTATTATAGGATTCAACTGTAGGATCAGCAGATGAACCAAAAATACCTGTTGAGCTTTGATAGAGCGTATAAGTGATCGAACCACTGACTTGGGCACTGGTAAATGCAGGCCAAGAAATGGTACCATCTGTTCCCACACTTAAAATAGCTGGATTTGCATTCGCCACGGGCGCTACATGCTCTAAAGTACACACCGACCCAGTCACTACGGACGGGGTATTATTATTAGTGACGCAACCCGGACCAGAAAAATATTCAGTGGATTGAAACGGACTCGATAAGGCAGACTCCACACTGTTTGAATTTACCGATTTTACCAAAATTTTATAACTCTGTCTTGCACCTAAATTCGTATTTATAGTTCCGTCGTTTACCAGTGTATAGGTATAAGTATAAACGGATCCACTATGAGTCGGAGTAAGGGAACCAGAGTTTCCAACCAAACTATAAGTGGTATTATCATTATTCAACTTATAAAAATTAAATGATTGAATGTTTGAAATCACTGAAGCATTGGTCGTTGTAATTGCCCACGTCATATTTAAATTAGGGCGATTATTTGCATTATCCCAACCAGCAGTTGCTGTCCGAGTAATGAGATCAGGGGCGGTGGGCGGTACCATATTAGTGAAGTTCGCGGTAACAGCATTACTGCTACTACAGTTGTCTGCAGTAGAATTATAGCTTGGTGATCCTGAATGCGCATTATCGCATGCTCGTAAAGTCACCGACATCTGTGGCGAAATTAAAGAAACAGGGCAAGAGCCAGGAACCGTCAAGGTAGTAATGCCCGTTCCTCCGTTCAAGGAAAGTGCGCCTGAATTGGTAAAAACCTGAATATTTTCGCAAAGACCTGAATTATAACTAGTCGTCACGCCCCCACTATATTGCTTAATATCGACGTAATAATAACTTAAGTCAGCGTCCGCAGGGGCATAAAATAAAACCTGAGGTTTTGATTGACTCATGCTGTACTGGAGCGCTGTAATGGCAGGCGACGCAGGCGGCGTATAATCTAAAGTCTTTGCAGACGGCCCGCTAATATCAGACACTACCGAAAACGGAGAAACATTACCGCTCGAGTCTTGCGCCTGAATGCACGCGTAATATTGAGTTCGTGCGGAAAGACCAGTTAAGTCATAAGTAAACGTGGTGATCCCACTGTTAATCGTCGACGTAGTTTGGGCCGGTGTCACTGAAAATGTTTTGGTAGGGCTGGCACTCGTACAACCTGAAGATGAAGTACCTGCTACTAAATTAACCGTGAACGACGAAGCCCCGTTGGCGGGAACATTTGCAGCCGTTTCAGCAACGCCAGTCCAAGAAATGGTCAAAGAATTTTCAGAAGCGGAACCAGCTGTGGTTCCTGCATTATTCGTCAACAACACAGTTGAAGGAGTAACAGGCGGAGTAATATTTCCAACCGTGTAATCGGGCACCATAGTAACGCGAGCATTACCACTTGGATCCACATCCACTAGCACAAAACGAAATAACTGATTTGAAACAGGCGTAGTCGTCAATGTAATTTGATCGGAAGGAGCCACTGCCAAAGATCCTCTCGGTGCAGATCCGGCATAAATCCATCCATTAGCGGAGATCAGTGACCCTACAGCAGGAGTCTGCGTTGGCGCATTATTTACAGTTGCACCGCTTTGAACGTAAACAGTACGGCTATTAATCGCGCCCATCCATGGTGCCCAGGGTGCTGACACTACAAATGTAGAAGTCGAAGTATTACCTTGAATCACCGATTGAATCGATGCAGAGGGCGAGGCGGTGAGCGCAAGTGGCGCACCTAAATCAGAAATGCTTTGAGTAATTCTTGCACTTCCATCACTACATAAATCAGGACCAGTGGAAATGGCACACGCACGTACAATAAAAGTATAAGGGATCTCGTCACCCAAATTAGAAATAGTGGTAGTGAATGATCCAGACGGCACAATCGCATCGGGCGTTACATTACTCCAATTAATATTACTAAAATCTGTTACAGTATATTTCCGACCAAGGGTTGCGGGATCACCAGGAATTGCATAAACCAAATACTGATAGGCAAAAGCCCCAATACCAGGTGCAGGCCAATTCACAGTTGCAGTCCGACCAGAAAGTTGAACACTGGATACGCCTGCAAAATTGGGCGCAGTATTACTTAAGGTATAAATATCTAACGCTCTTTTACCATTCGTCGCGACACCCTGAATTGAAGCTTGGCATGAGAAATGATATTCGACACCTGGATCTAAGCCAGGAACAATGATTGTTTGAGTTGCAAGCGTGCTCGTCACCAACGCCACTGCACCATTCATAAAAAGAGTTACTTGAGTAGCGCCACTCGGTAGAACCAAATTGATTTGAATGCGGTTCGCATCTAAGCCGATATTATTGCTACCGAAGCAATCAATATTAGACGATTGTGCATTTAAAGAACTTTGTGCATCAAGACTCGATCCAAAAAGCTTCTGGCTATTCGTACAGGCAGAAACTGAAAGTACGCTCAAAAGAAATATTCGAGTTAATAGCAATGACTTCAATTTAAAATTTTTAATTCTGATCATAGTCCCCTCACCCGCTCATTCCCGGTCTACTATTCTATAAATTTTCCATAAATAAAGATAGCGTGTCAGCGCCGACCTAATTTATATCCATTAAAACAAGTAGCCCACTCCAATTTTCAATAAGTTACCGCTAATTTTTACTCGACTATCGCTGCCCGCAAATGACATTAAACCAATATTCAATTCAGCATTCAATTCGAATGAAGAAGAAATTCTATAGTCAATTCCTGTTCCAATATCAATAATACTGGAATCACCACTTTGCTCAGCAACAGGTAAACCAGCTTCATTGCCTACAAAGTAGCTACGTGTTCCCACTTCAAATAACGCGTAAGCTGAATACCGATCCAGCCTTACCGATTTTGAATCACCAAATGTTTCTGTAATTTTGCTTGCTGTATTCCAGTAATAGTAACGCGCAAAAACATCAAAACCTTTTAGCGGGACGCTTCCTCCAGAAAAATCGAAATCAATATTGTAAGCTGCTCCAAAACCAATAACTGGATTTACGGGAACGAAGACATAAGGATTCAATCCACCAAACGTAGTTGAACTTCCCGATGAGGTTCCCGAGTTAGTGAGCAAACCATTATTAAGACGAAAACCAATCTTTGGCGCAGCAGACACTTCATCAGCGTGGGCATCCATCGCCATGAGCATTAAAAACGACATCAGTAAAAATGTGTTTTTGATCATGAGGCTTTATCTTCCCTTTCGTCCACATCGTTCACCACCGGCTCATTGACTACCACTAATAAACCCAATTTAAATTGGCCTTCTTTGGCGTCTCGCTGAAGCCGCTTCAAAAATTCAACACAATACTCTTTCAAGGCATCTACATCGTTCTTGCGACGAAGCTTGCTAATCATATCTTCGACTATGGTTCTGCCTTGCCCCTCAGGAATAAATCCCAGAATTCTAGAAGAATGCGGTTCCTGAAATCCGGCCACTAGTTTCGCCTTTTGTTCAGGCTTCAGTGGCTTAATTACCTGAGCTAAATATTGATCTGGAACTTGGGAAAGCTTTCCTGGTGTCCAAAATTGCTGTGCAATGATGTTACCCACCTCTTGGGAAAGAAGCTTAAATTCATTCACTCCTGTATCCCACTGATCCATCGGACGAGAAGTCAACTCATCGATCAATGATTTAACAATCAAATCGTTATACTCTTTCGTTTCAAGAGTAACGGTTTGTTTAATCGATTTGATCCGTTCTAACATAGTTGGAATAGTTTTTAAGACTTCATCAGAGGTGACATTTGAGGCCGTGATTAAATTATTTCTAAGCTGAGCTCCTCCGGTTGCAAATAACTGTGAAATGGTTTCACTTGGCAAGAATTCAGAGGCAATTCTCCATGCAGCCTGTGTATCCATCGCTTTTGCCACATCAGCCAAAACATCTGGGTCCACGGCGTAAAACTCACGGACTACTTCAGTACCAATGAGCCTTTCAAGGGAACTGCCGCCCGATACTTTCTTCACCACCAACTGCTCGCAAAACTCCTGCAACCACGTCGCATGATCTTTGGGAGATGATTCCACTTCGTCATTTCTGATGGACTCTAAATCCTCTTCGCTTAAACATTTTTTTGTAGCATCCAGATCTTCTTCGTTCAGCCTCACCATCAGTTTTCTAAAATGAAAACTAAACTCGGAACTCGATTCGTGAATCGATTCCTTCACTGTTTGCATCACCGAAATGGGTGATTCGCGTAGCATCCGTTTAAATAGGGCAATATGATGCGGATAGGATTCTGCATGGATTTTTTGCTCTTCTTGATTTTGCTGTTTCTCGCTCGTGGAGGCAATCCCACCTGCGACACCAGAAACTTCACCTTCAGAAGTAGTACCAATTTCTTGGGTTTGTTTTATATCTTCTTTGATTCGCATCGACATTAAGGCATCCGAAAGCGCTTTTGCTGATGCTGCAAATGATTTTGCAAAAAAGAGAATGCTTAAAAAGATCAATAAGGAACCAATTAAAAAAGGCAAAGCGGTGAGCATCTTGTCTACCATCGGGCTTGGCGGTGTGCTCTGCTCCGCTTTAGGGATAAGATCGCTCGCAAGTTTGATCGGTACGATTTCAACTTTTGCCGGTAAATTTGAAAGGGATTGCTCCACTAGTTTTTTTAAGTGTTTTTGTTCATCAGCGGTCAGTTGTTCCGCCACGTGCAATTTCACTTCTACGCTTTTAAGTGGGATCTGTATCGTATTTTGAGAATCCTTATTTGCACCATCACGACTACCGAGATCTACTGGATAGGGAATATAACCCACATCGGTAAGTTTTCCATTACTGATAGCTGCCGCCCGTGTTTCATCGGGTATTGCTTTCACTGCAACACTAATTCTAGAGCCTGCTCCAAAAATAGTTTTAATTTTGGCGGATAAATCTTCTTCAATTTTCTTTTCCACCAAATAGACGTGGGCTTTAAAATCAGAGTTAGTGTTCGAAACCACTTTAGCAGCCGTCGCTTTCTTAGCGGGGAGCGGTTTCTTTTTTGGTGCTCCAAGTGCCTGATTGAGTGTGAACGCAAGCCCAACTACAAAAAATATATATTTTAGGTTTTTCATATTCTATTTACCTTCTTTAATCTTAAAGCCACTGCCACCAGCCGGTTCTTTTACTTTAGGTTTTGCATCGCTATTCGGCTTCGACTTCGTAGGGGCTACGTCAGTCACCTCATCTTCGACTACGGAACTGGCTTGTCCCGCTAAACCGCGATTTACCACGGGGTCATTCTCGTCTAAACTCTTTGCGCGAAGCAAGTAAGATCTAGCCTCTTCACGATTGCCTTTTTTATCGGCAATATTTGAGAGAAATAAATAGCCTGCAGCAATATTCGGATAATTTTTTTGAAAGTCCTTGGTCAACTTTTCTGCATCGTCATATCTTCCAACAAAAAGCAGGCCCTGAATTTCAAGCAGTGTCCGCGTATAAAGGTTAGCCTCTTTTGAAAAGTCTTTAATCAATCGCTCTGAAAATGAGGTAGAAGATACTGCTACCAGTTTTGTCGTATGCTGGTCTTGTCCGTGAAGATCAAGTGCTAGTACTGAATCATAGAATCCGGTGCGAGAGAGTCTTACATTGAGTCTGTTAAACTTGCTCGCTTTTGCTAGCACTTCTCCCTCAATTTTAATCGGAGTGATTCCAAGAAGCGCCCCTTCTTCATTATAAATCGACGCTCCGGGTGGAATGGAATTCAGCTCTACACTCTGAAGTGGCAAAGTGAATGTAGAACAACTATTTAACCCTAAAAATAACAGGGAAATCCACAAGAACCGATATTTTTTTACCATAGAGAGAACTCCTCACAACACCTATCGGTAGAAACCTGCTTGATATTAATGATTTAAATAGAATTTATATAAATAAAGAGTGTCGTCGGTGACTCATTACAGATTTTGAATTGTTTGTTATTCTTAATCAATGCGGTTCAATGTTGAATCTATTCTGCTTTTTGCCGTGATGGCTACGGGATGCGTTAATCAAGCATCGAGTAGGACTCCATCTCTGAATGCCGCACAAATTAACGCCGCGATACCTTTGGCAGTCTTAAAAGTGGCCCAACTGATCCCAACAGCCGAAGCAGTTACAACACTTCCACCCACTTCTATTAAATGGATTCAATATCACATTCCTCAGAGCGAGCAATATCCCACTGAGAATGAAGCCGATTACATCACCGTCAAATCAATGACTAGATACGCACTTTTCAATGAATCAGATCAGTACGAGCTTTCCGATAGCAATACGCACGAAGAAATTAATAAATTATACGGAACCTCTGATTGCAATGACTGGACCCACACCGACAGCAGCGCAAGATGGGGATGGAGGTACAATTCCAACAACTCACAAATCGAACTCTTTGCTTACGTAGAATTCCAAGGCAATCACCTTTACCAACACAATCAGGTTCCTGATGCTGTCGCTGCCGTAGGTAAACCCATTAAGCTCGCGATCGTAATGAATACTACCAGTCCCTCATCCTATCCTAGTCAGCTTTTTTCTTCAGGATCAGATTCGGAAGCCATCGTTGGAGCCCATCGTGACCCAAGTACAGGTGACGGAGTTTTTGAAACCGTTTTGGCAAATCCATTTCCGGGATCTTATGATTTCTATGTAAACGACGTGAAGGTGAACACGCTACCTCGCGCTTGCAATCACCCCTTAGCTGAAGGCCCTGAGCTCCTGCCTTTTTTTGCCGGAGGTAAAATCGGCGCTCCTCATGAAATCATGATCGAGCTTTCTCCCGAAGTGAACAAAAGCGAAGTCAAAAACTAGACTCTTGAAGTAAATATATATTTTTATTACGCTTAGTGAAATATGAATATTTCACTTCCCTTAGGATTTGCACTTTCAAGCTTACTCATCTTCCTTACTGTTCATGGCGAAATTAAGAATGCAGGCGTCTTTTTAAACGCGCATGCATTCATGATGGTCATCGGTGGAACACTCGCAGCGACGCTGATTTGTTTTCCCATTAGTCAGCTATGGATCATGGTAAAGCTATTCATCAAAAGCTTTACCGGCCAAGGCCGAACGATCATTGTAGAAACGGTGATGGAAATTGTAAAGATTTCTGAAAAATCAGGGCAGGATAATGATTTTGGAGACTTAGGTGCAATTAAGAGCTCATTCTTAAAAGAAGCAATGCTACTCATGAAAGATAGCGGCCTCACGGATGAAGAGCTTGAGGAAGTTTTAGAAAAACGAGTCGACCTTCAAAATGAGAAATACAAAAGGGATGCTTCGACGTTTAAAATTATCGGAAAATTCCCCCCTGCTTTCGGTCTAGTCGGCGCTTCCCTTGGAATGATTGGTTTATTACAAGGGCTCGGTTCACCTGACGCCTTTGAAAAGCTCGGACCCGCCATGTCGATTGCTCTCGTTTCTACTTTTTTCGGTCTCGTAGTGGCAAACTTTTTCTTAATTCCTCTGAGTGAAAATCTAGCGCAAGCGACTGAAGAGGATCTAATTATGAGACGCGTAGTGGTAGATGGAATTCGACTCATCAAAGAAGAAAAGCATCCTCTCTTGGTTGCCGAATTCCTAAAAAGTTACCTCACTGAACACGAAAGAGAACTGATTCACGTAACGCCTGGAAGCGCATAACCTATGTCGAGTCACACAAACAAGAAAAAAATTGTTTATAAAGACCGAGTCGTCGTCCAGGATGATGGTGAAGGAAACTGGCTCGTTTCTTACGCCGACATGATGACCCTCCTTTTTGGGTTCTTTGTCATTGTTTCTGCATTTTCTAAACCCGACACTGAAAAACTCGAAAAACTGAAGCAAGAAACTGCAAAAGCAATGGGCGTGAAGTATGAAAAACCAAATGAAAATTTGACTAATTCCTTAGAAGCAGTCCTCAAGGCCTTAGGGCTCGAAAAAGAAGTGCAAATTATCAGCACTGACGAAGGAATTAGTATTATTTCAAAGGGGACACTCTTCTTTGATTCTGGTTCAGC
>CAIMWN010000136.1 GCA_903845155.1 Oligoflexia bacterium | reverse complement strand
GCAGAATATTCTTATATGGTCAACGAAATTGCCTCTCTCCACTAGGTTACGGGTAGTAAATACTTGTTAATATGCTTTGTAAGTGTTTTGAATGTTTCTTCTACGGTATGGTCTTTTTCACACTTTCTAGTAATCCTAGACTTTTGGATGGTATCTCAGCACGTGAGGGAGGAAATTCCATGCCCTTTAATCGAATGAGAACATCATTTCCTTGTTGAAAGACTTCCGCTTCATCGGGATTGAATCGACTCTGCAAGCCGCTCACGTAATTCTGAATATCATTTTTACCCTGAAGCGCTTGCCGAGCCTTCTCAGCTTCAGACAGATCGCTTTTCACTTTTGAGCGCTCATTTTCGGCGTCACTCAATTGCGTAGTCAGTTCTCGATTGCTCTTTTCTTGTGCTAACATTAAAGCGGCGGCTTCTTCTGGCGACTCTGATTTCACATTTTGGGCACGATGATACAAATCTTGCGCATACTGAGCACTTGCCTGTGCTGACTCTACTGCAGCGATAATATTATGGACATTGTTTGGATCCTCTTCAATCGTAGCTTCGGCTTCAGACGTTTTCTTCTTCGCATCTTTCATCGCACTTGGAATGAGTAACTTTGCATTGTGATCGTCTAAGTGGTTGATGACTTCATAGGTTTCCTTCAGGTAATATTTCTTTTCCGCTAAATTTTGGGCGGCCACAAACTCTTTATGCAACTCACTCCGCTTCTTCGGCGAAATCATTCGATCATCATGCTTCGCTAGTTCCTTCAACTCATTTTGAAAATCATCCTCAGCGATCATCCACTTTTTACTAGCAACCTTCGCTGCATCTGCGGTGATGGCATCATTTCTTGAATGCAGTACCTCAGGTGCGTCACGTTCTAATCTTTCCGTGATGGCTTGGCTCAGTGCTAAATCGGAAGCCGTGGGAGCCGCCTTGGGTGTAGAAGAACAGCCACTCAGCAGAAAGGCTATATTTAACGCAAACGCAATGACAAACATTTTTTTATTGTATAAAGTGAGTTCACTTTCGCATTGATTTGATTTCATCGTGGCGCGCTCCTCAATAAGGCAATTACAAAAAACGAAAAGGAGAGGAACATCTCATCTACACTTTAAATGAACACTCTCATTCTCTGTGTCTATGATTACGAGCACAAGACTTACTCATCGCGTGAGTTTCGTCTTTCTCTCGTAATTTGAGACATTCCTCTCGGCTTTCTATAATACATCATTCGTGCCAAGTTCCGGATCACGCAGAATGGAGCCTGATTGATTTATCTGAATAGGAATGTCCTTTTTTGGGTATAAAGACTTCGCCGTGGGGCAATTTTTCGTGCTAGAGTCACATCATTATTTCTATGAAAAATCAAATTCGATTCTCACAAGCAAGTCTGGACTTCATTGTAAAAGCGTCTCGTCAAAAGAAAAAGGAATGGCTTGACCGCAATCGTGAAGAATACGAAGCGGTACTCGTTGCTCCGATGAGAAACCTGATGGAGTTTGTAACTCAGGAACTAAAAAGCGAAGCGCCGGGATACCGTTTCCCCACGCGCCAATTTGCGCGAATCAGACGAGGGGCAGATCAATCGCAGGGGCCTTTTCGGGACTGGATTGGGGTTTCCATCTCTCGCGATTCCGGAAGCCGTTACGATAGCCTCCCTAATCTGTATTTTCATATTTCAGAGGATGATTTCTTTTCTGCAGGTGGTCTTTTCATGCCAAGCGCAGATCAAACCAAACACATCCGCAAGTGGATTGATCAAGACTCCTCACTTTTCGAAGAGCTTCTCGAGGATGCTGAATTTAAGAAAATTTTTAAGAAAGGCTTTGGTACGGAACGTGTTTTAAAAACGAAACCGAGATCCTACCCACTTGATCACCCCAGGATTGAATGGCTAAAATTATCGGGCTGGTATGTATGGAGACCCTTCAGCAAAAAAGTATTATTTTCAAAAAATTTTCCTGAGGTCTTAGTGGAAGATTGGCGACAAGTATTGAGATTGAACCGGATTCTCGATCGCTATACTCAAGGTTGGCCAAAAGCGAACCCGATCGAAACGCTCGAATCCATTCGCCCTCCCCTCATGGAATGGGAAGACGATTAATGAAGGTCGTAGTCCACAAATAATTCTTGGGCAGCATTTCCATCGCGAGCAGTTCGGATCAAACCAGATTCACCTGGAGCACGCCTTAAATTCCTTTTCAAGAGTAAGGGCTTTAAAATCTGGACCACTTGAAGCTGACTGACCCATTCTGCCAAATCTTGGGTAGGTCCATATCCAAAATTAAAATACTGCCCCTCGGGCCGATCTAATTTAAAAACGTTGGGAGACTTTACGACGGTGTCATCATTCATTGCTGATTGAATGGCGACCATAATAGTCGCCCCCTTTTCAATCTCCATCTCGTCGCTAGTGCCCTTACCTAAAGTTGTTTTCACTTGTGTCTTTCTCTCGATCACCTGATAAGCGGGATGAAAACGAAGTGCTTCTTGTACATATCGAGAAAGGAGTTCGTCGTCGTTCGCGGTCGCTGCCCGAACCGCTTCTTCCAGGAGTTCGGCGTGACTGAAAAATACATCTAAAGCATTTGCAGTCGAGGTTTCAGTAAGCTCAAGTGCTTTCAAATCATGCTTTTTCTGGCCAAAATATGAACTGTAAAATTGCTCGGAAGCCCAGCCCGCCAGTGCCCCTACTACTTCAACGCGTCCAAACATACTGTAATTGTTAATCGTAAGAGCAGGCTTCGGTGCGAGTTGAATGGCATCACCAGCAATTTTGGTCATCAGCGATTTCACTTTTTGCTCTTCACTCTGAGAAATCATCTCGCGCGACTGGGTTGCGTACTCTGCCTTAAAAACAGCGGGAGCACTCAGGACTCCAAGGACGTCTTCGTATCGGGTCACGAGGTACGCCCCGTTCGGTAAGCGATAAATGGGCTTTTCAGTTCTCAGCTGAGTAAACATTTCAAGGGGTTTATCTTTCAGCCATTGAGTAAAAATGTTGCTTTGAACTTGAGCTCTTCTCGTCGAAGCTTCATTCATCTCCGCTAAAAACGACGTCGCTTTATTATTTTGAACAGAAGCGATGCTTCGAGAAGCAAGTGCACGTTCCGTCTCGGTCGTGACCTTTGTTTCGACCGTGCTACAGGCCGTGAATAGCAATCCACAAAGAACAAAGAGTACAGGGATTACGCTTAAGTTTAATTTTGGTTTCATTTTCAGTCGTCGCTCCGCAGGTGGTGAAAAGTCGGGGGGATCCATCAGCCTCATCGGCAGAGTCTTTCTTTTTCTTTAAGTTGCGCTGCATTAGTTTTTGCCTTAGATTCAAACTTGCAAGCCAGAACACTCTGTATTAATTTGGATGAATGCAAAAAATCATCAGACTCCTCATCCTCACTGGTTTCGTATGTAGTTTTTCTGGTTCCCACCATCTTCCTGCTGCTCAGGCGGACACCAATACCGCTACTAAAACCGAAGCAAAAACTGAGACCAAGACTGAAGCTAAAACTGAATCAAAAGCTAAAAAAGAAAAACCAGCGAAAACAAAAGATAAAAAAGGAACAAAGAAAATGTCAGGATCCACTGCAATTATTAAAACTTCACTCGGCACCATCACCGTTAAGCTTTTCAAAGAGAAGGCCCCAAAAACAGTTGAAAACTTCATCGGTCTTGCGACAGGATCGAAAGAATGGACCGATCCAAAATCAGGCAAAAAAATGACTGGCACTCCACTTTACAACGGAACCATTTTTCACCGTGTTATTCCTGATTTCATGGTTCAAGCTGGAGACCCACTCGGCAAGGGAATTGGCGGACCCGGATATAAGTTTGAAGATGAATTCAGCAAAGACGACAATTTTAGCAAGCCAGGCATTCTTGCTATGGCAAACTCGGGCCCTAATACCAACGGTTCACAATTCTTTATCACTGTAAAAGCGACTCCATGGCTCAATGGGCACCACACTATTTTTGGTGAAGTGACTTCAGGTATGGATGTGGTTCTTAAGATTTCTGCTGCCGACCGCGATGGCATGGACCGTCCTAAGACTGAAATCAAGATCGAAACAATTACTATTGAGTAACACAGCTCTTGAGGTCACCAAACGGACCCCAAGGCTTTATACTTAGCCAGTCCTTAATTTCAGCGATAGGAACATTAGCGAGTACATCGAGTATCGAGAGATGGCTTCTGAAGCTTTCTCGTCCTTGGTCATACTCACTGCACTTCCAACGCTGCCAAACTAAGCGAATATTTGCGTCTCTAAATGCATGGGTGTCAAGGTAAGACGAGGACGCAAGCCCGGAGTAATAGACGTCTGCATTCACTGATTGGCATAAGGAAATCAAGCGTTCTGTCTTCACTCCCTGTTCAGCCAGATCTGAACTCATGTGAATTTTCGGCTTGATATCTAAGGCTTCAAAACAAAGTTGCATACTTGAAACCGTCGCTTCAAGAAGTGTTTTGAATTGAGTAGCATGATCAAACCAGGGCTTAAGAAGTGGCTCAAATTGCGACCGAAACAGGGGGCGTTTACCATAAACACTAGCCAGGGTGAGCCAGTGGCGACTCGCCCAAGCATCATCAGGATCAAGGATGAGTTCTTTCAATGGACGTTCGCGATGACCATGACTCTTCGTCGGAACAGTCAGCCACTGAAAATCAGGCCGAGCTTCCCCCTCTTCATTTTGACGGTGCGGAATAATTTTAGCTCGGTGCTGAAGCCCGCGTCTGATCCATTGAACCGAATCTAAAATAATTAATTTTTCTGCCCTCGCGCATTGCTCAAGGTAGCCGAGCCAAGGGAAATAATTCGGCTGCTGACAAACGGCTATCCTGTGATTCTCAAATATCGGATTTTTCATAGAGTCATCACTTCAATTAAAACCGCCAGGCAATAAATCGACTTTTTTTCTGCCCTTGGGCCATGTCGACAATTCTGTTTTCTGCGGGGCGCACCTTTTTTAATACTCGCTCAAGTTCTGGCAAACTCGCTTCTTTTGAAATAAATGCAGTGAACCATTTAAATTGATTACGCACCGAAACACTCTCTTCTATCATCGTGGTGATAAACGCCACCTCGCCACCTTTGCACCAAAGTTCGTTGCTTCGGCCGCCAAAGTTTGCCACTGCGGCCTTGCCCAGGTTTCGCCATTTTCGCTTATTCACTTCATCGGCTTCTTCCGCAGAAGCATGAAAGGGTGGATTGCTCATGGAAACATCAAACCTTTCGCCTTCGCGAATGACTCCTTTGAATATGTGCAATGGTGCGACTTGTGCGCGAATTTCAATCGAGTCTTTCAATGTGGGGTTTGAATCCACTATTTTTTTTGCGGATTGAATTGCACCACTGTCAATATCCGTACCTACAAAACTCCAGCCATATTCTGAAACCCCGATGATGGGATAAATACAATTTGCCCCTGTACCAATATCCATGACTCTGACCGTTTTACCCCTAGGTATTTTACCATTCGTAGCAAGCAAGTCTGCAAGGTGGTGAACATAATCAGCACGCCCTGGAATGGGCGGACAAAGATAATTCTCGGGAATTTCCCATTCCGCTATTCCATAAAATTGCTTGAGCAAGGCGCGATTCAGTAATTTCACTGCGACCGGATTTGCAAAATCGATGGTTTCAACAGAGGCGTGATTCTTTACTACATAAGATCGGAGCTCGGGATAAAGCGTCTGCAGCGCCTTAAAATCGTAATGGCCCTGATGACGATTTCGAGGATGGAGCTTTCCTTTTTTAGAATCCGACATTGAGAATCGGAGCCACCGCAAAAATTCCTTTACTGTTAAAGTTCACGAGCCCGATTTGCAGGCCATGCAGTGACTCAACAGAGTTGATTAGGCCAATTTGAAATCCATATACTTCAAGTGATCGATTATAAAGGCCAGCTTGCACTCCATAAATTTTAGTATGAGGCGTAATATTCGCGGCAGCAAACGACACCCCCACCACAGAAGACTCGGCCCTGTTCGAATTAACCAATCCGGCGACTTGAAGACCCACCACATGTGTCTTATTCGTATTGAAGTTTCCAACCCCGGCGGCTTGAATCACCACATCAGTATCACCCTTATTCATATTGAATCCGCCAGCAACCTGCACTCCGGCCATTTCTTGGGCGGTGATATTCCCAATTGCACCCACATCGAGTCCATAGACCTTCATGTGTGATCCCCAAATTACATCCACGCGCGCCCCGGTGATCGTAAACCCCTCAGGCGGGAATTGAACTGGCGGGATGACGGCAACACCGAGAGGCGAAACCATAGCCTGTGCGTTTGAGTACGAAAGAAACAGAAGCCCTAAAAAGAGTATTCGTGCATATTTCATCATAAGAACAATGGTAGTACGGTTTTTTGACGAAAACTATAGTATAACCCTCCCTATGCCAAAAATAGCGCAAGAGTTTATCCTCGACGGAAAAGACCATATCAAGCTTTGTGACCTCATGAGTAATACAGGCCTTTGCGAAAACGCAGGCACCGCAAAAAACATCATTGCGACTGGGGTGGTAAAAGTGAATGGAGAGGTAGAACTCAGGAAGCGTGCCAAAATCATTTCAGGTCAAATAGTCGAATACGAAGGTCAGCAAATCAAAGTCATCTAATAGGCAAATATCCGAATTCGGCTCGGCACTACCTATTAATATCTATTTTGTGTTTGTCTTTTTTTCTAACTTTAGGTAACTTCGCTATTGAGAATCATTCTCAAATACAAAATGCTTGAATATTAGGAACTAAATTGAATCCATCACGGCAAATCATCGTTATTTTTCTCGGACTTTTTTCTCTTTTACTTTCCCTTCCAGTACTGGCTGATGAACCTTTATTTGGCTACACCTATACTACCGACCTCCAACCGGAGGGAAAATGGGAGCTTGAACAGAAAATCACTGATCGCGAGGGACAAGCACAAGGGCATTTTCACCACTTCGACATGAGTACAGAGGTGGAGTATGGGGTCAGTAACGATTTTCAACTCGCATTCTATTTGAATTATATGTACGCAAACGAAAGTGCAAATAGCGTTCACGGTCGCACCGAGGGAATAGAGATCCCCTATGACCATGATTCTTCAAAGCCTTACAGTGAATTTCGTTTTGATGGAATTGCCATTGAAAGCATTTACAAGGTTCTAAATCCACTCCTTGATCCCATTGGGCTTGCTTTTTATGTGGAGCCAGAACTTGGATTTTACGAATATGGTCTTGAAATGAGAGCCATCCTCCAAAAGAATTTCTTTGATGATCAACTGGTGCTCGCTGCAAATTTTTGGATTGATATAGATCGCGAACAAGGAAGCAATCTCGTCACCCCGGGCAGTACCGATATTCCCGATGGAGCTTGGACGACTGCAACTTATGCTGAATTTGACCTAGGTGCCTCTTATCGATTTGCTCCAGGCTGGTCGGCTGGACTCGAACTTAGAAATCATAATGAATACGGTGGCATCAGCCTCAGTCGCATGGATCAAGATCATACCGCTTTTTTCTTAGGGCCCACGATTCACTATGCTGCTCAAAAATGGTTTTTCACTTTAACGGTGCTGAGACAAATTGGAGCTTTTGCGTACACCGACGATCAAAAAGCCCAGGTACAAAACGGACTTCTGTATGGAGACGAACACACAACCTGGGACGGGATTCGTTTAAAAATTGGATTTCCATTTCAATAAGGAGCAAGCATGCTTGAGTTACTGATTTCCCTGCAAAATTTACCGATCGCTCTTGTGGCCAGGGCCGAGGTTTTCATGTCGGAAGAACAGGCCGCTCATTTAATCTTTCCGAACAAAATCATGGCGCCAAAGACCACGGAACTGAGCCCCGATCAAATTAAAATCATCGAAAAAAAATCAAATGAAACCGTGAGACAGAAAAAAGTTAAATTTTTTATCTCCCCCACAGGCGAAATGGTCGTGATTGACCAGGTCCTAGGTAAGCATGAGTTCATCACCTATGCAGTGGGAATAGAGCCTTCAGGCAAAGTGAAACAAATAGAGATACTTGAATACAAAGAAACATATGGACTTGAAATTAAACGCGAGTCCTGGCTCAAACAATTCTATGGAAAAAATAAAGAAGCTCCATTCAAACTAAATGAGGATATTAAAAACATCGGCGGCGCCACCCTTTCTTCTAAACATCTCACCGACGGCGTACGAAGGATCATGAATACTTATGAATTCATTCGCTCATAACCATGAACCGTTTTCGGATGAAGTGCGCGTGAAACGAATGGTTCCCCTTCTGGGCACCTTTGTTCGAATCGAACTCTATTCTGAAACTCACCCCGAACAGTTCTTGCTTGAATTACTTGCTCTCATGTTTCAGGAAATCAGCTTCATTGAGTCTTTGATGAGCTATTATCAACCCAACAGTGACGTGTCACGCATCAACCGAAGCAACCCAGGTGATTGGTGCAAAATTCACCCAGCCACTGCAAAGGTGCTACAATACTCAGAACGACTCAGGATTGATTCAGAGGGTATTTACAATGTGGGGTTTCACGAAGCATGGTCTGGCCCTTTCATAGAAATAAATACAAATGAGCCTGAGCACCCCCTGGCAAGAAAAGTCCAAAAAGGTGAAATTGATTTAGGCGGAGTTGCCAAAGGATTCGCGATCGATCAAGCATATTCCAAGGTAAAATTGCTTCACTCCAAACTTGAAGTATTTGGCTCCATCAATGCTGGCGGAGATCTTTTCCTTTTTGAGAGTAGACCCGTCCCCCTTGCAATCCAAGTTCCCCTTGGAAATGAGTTAATAGACCATCGCATATTAACTCTTCAAAACGGTGCACTCGCCACATCAACAGCAATACATCATCCCGAATTACGCCTGAGTTATCGCACAAAAAACAAAAGTTGCCTCAGCACTCAAAAAACAGTAAGCATTTTGGCAAATACAGCCATGGAAGCAGACAGCCTAACGAAGGTTGTTCTTGTAGCAGAAACCATCGCGGAACAAGCAATCATAAAAAAGTGCCTGCTACTTCACCATGCTCAGGGATTTCATGAAACTGACTCGAAACTTTAAGAGCATTTTTTACCTTTTCTTCACCTCACTCTACCTCACTGGAGTAAGTTGGTGGTGCTTTGAAAAATTTGTTCATGTCAAAGGCGCTTTTGGTGAAGACCATCACCCCTATCAGCAATTGATATTAAGGATTCATGGCGCCATCGCCTATTTCACATTGCTTGTCGTAGGATACCTGATTCATTCCCATATCCGCCCCGGACTTAAAAGCAGGAAAAAAAGAAGCTTAAAAACTGGCTGGATGATGATCATCGTGACCGGATCGCTCATCGCCTCTTCTGCAATGGATCTTTTTGGGCCAGAAGGGCTCACTCATGACTTTCTAGTGGGGCTTCATTGGTATTTAGGATTAGCATTTCCACTTTTTCTCGGCACTCATCTTTTTAAGATCAAGTCACCGGTTTAGAAAGTGTAACCCATTCCAAGACTCGTCACCCACTGGTGATAGGAGTATGATTGCGAGATATTTGAATCATTAGTGGTATAACTCAAATCCGCCATCATTGAAACTTTCGCATTCAATACCTTCGATGCTCCCAGTTTAAATGAATAATTTTGATCACTTCGACTAAGAATTGATTTTGAATATTGTGTGAAAAGGACATCGAGCGCTTGCGAGAAAATTACGGATGCCGGAAAAGTCATCGTGTTTAAGATTCCCAAACCATAACTCGAAGAATAATAATCATCACCATTGGCGCGATTATTTTCGTACACTAAACTTGTGCCCGGATTAAAGTAAGCATTTCGTTGATCACTGCGAAATGAAATACGTGAGTTGTACTTCATGCCCGAGAGGTTCGGGTCACTGTAAAACGTCTGCGTGCGTACCCCTAATTCAGCCTCGAGCTTCCATTCGCGAGTCAATTGATGACGAAAATAGGGACCAAATCCAGCAGTAAAATTATACTTTTGATACTGATAAGCACCTTGAGTATTGGTCGGATCCACGAGGGAATTTTGGAATACAAAATTAGTATCTAATTTCAAACCCGCAGAAGTTCTAGCAAGTGCATGGTAATTGGCGAAAAGGGAAAGATTATTGGTAAAATATTCAAAGCCTTTGGTACTACTATTAAAATTATAGTTATAACTTGCGCGGTATGCGGCTACTAATTGAATAGGCTTCAAGGGCGCGCTCATGTACCCCCCACCTCCGGAAAGGTTCATTTTTAAGGTACCAGGATTGGTTCCGCCAGTTGGGTTTGATGCACCCGTGGGCAGCTGTTGCACATTTGAATCATATTGTGATTGAAGAAGTGCATTCCCAAACCATTGACCGAGCGAGAACGGTGCGAGCATTTTTTCCGTCGCATCAGCGATAGTTTTGGTCACGTCACCGTTTTCGGCACCGGCAGTTAAACTTTTTACTTCCACCAGCTCTTGAATTCCCTGAGCACCGTTGTTCAACTTAAAATAACAAATCCCTAAATAATATTTGGCGATGACAGAATACGGAGGTAAATCGGAATCTGCCACCTTTGAAAAATGAGCTTCTGCCTCAGTGTAATTCAACTGCTGATAGGCACCCAGACCCAAATAAAAGTGACTGGCGGTCGCATTAAAATTCAGTGCCACTGCTTTTTCAAAATAGGTTTTAGCCTCTGCGTTCTTCCCTTTTTGAGAAAGTAAGGTTCCGAGCTCAAATGCATACGGACCTTTTTCAGCATCAGTAGCAAGATTGTAAAGACGTTGATAAACGTCGATTGATTGATCTGGAGCAGCCATTCCCTTTAGGGTAAGCGCCTTCATTTCAAGATATTCCTTTTTTGAGGGCTCTTTGGTAATAAGCTCATCCAAAATTTGGAGTGCTAAAGCAGTTTGCCGTTTGTTATAGGCGATCACTGCCTCCGCAAAACGAGACTCAAGAGCCAGTGAAGGATGGGAGTCCTCAGCCTCGGGAAGTACCTGAGCCTCGGTTGATATACTCCATGAAAACGAATGAAAGATGGCCAAAATGACTAAAAGCTCACTTTTACGGCCGTGTCTAAAAAGACGCATTTATTAAAGAGTCTACACTGACGATATACTAATTGCTATGAGGGGATTACTCACTTTCACTGTTATTTTTTTGTCGCTCTGGACTGCACCTATTTCTAATGCGCTTGAACGTGTTCAGTCGGTGCAGAATTGCGCAGGTGAGGTGGTAAGCGTTCAAGGCACAGTGCTGATCAGACAAGATGACCAGGACAAAAGTAAAAATGAGAAATCAATTCAGCTCCAAGCCGGAAACAATGTCTTTGCGGGCGACCTCATTAACACCGGAAGTAATGGCTCCGTCAAAATATTATTAAAGGACAAGACCATCGTAGACCTCGGTCCGTCTTCACTTTTTAAAGTTACTCAATTTAAACCCAAGAAAGGCGCCGATCGCGAAGTCGACCTCGATATGATGTTTGGCAAAGTTCGCATTGGTGTCAGCAAGAAAATTACCGGCACTGGCAAGTTCAACATTAAAACCAAAGCAGCCACCATGGGTGTTCGTGGAACTGAGTTTGTGGTTTCTTCTGCGCTTGACGTTTCTGATTCAAAAGAAAAGAGCACTCCACCTAAAACCGAAGTAACCGTACTCCAAGGTAAAGTGGATGTTGCGCAAATTGGTGCAGCTCAAGCTGCGCCATCGCACCTTACCGCAGGTACTCAATTGGTGACCAACTCTGGTGGACCACCAGGTGCTATGGTAAAATTAAATGAAACTCAACTCACTAGTGTATCTAGTTCAAGTAAAGTTGCGGATAACACCTTTACAAAAGCGGTGACGATTGCACCTAGTACAGAGCAACGATCAACTTCAACGTCGTCATCGTCTACGGCTTCGTCTTCAAGCGGCTCTTCAAGCAGTCGCGCACCGGCAGAAGCAAACGGAAGCACTTCGTCCAGTGGTGCAAACTCGGCTAGCTCAGCTTCAGCTAACACCAGCGCCACCGCAAACAATAGTTCAGGAGCGAGTGCTTCTCTCATCAGCGCCCCACCATTGGCGGGCTCTATTCAAAGTTCACTTGCTACTGTTGCTGCAGCAGTTCCAACCGTTAACGTTTCTTTTTCCGAAATTGGAGTGCCCGGCGCACCGAGTGTAGTAAACATCGCAAGCCCCATCACGCAAGCCAATCGCTCTTATCATGTCACCGTGGTGGTGAGCCAATAGGTTTAAAATGAATATAAATTTAATTAAAACCTACGCACCTTTCATCGGCCTGATCATTCTCGGCACCGCTTGTTCGATGAAAGACCGCGCCTCGGTGTACGGTATTAGCGTGCAACTTCCACCTTCAGCTCAGAAAAATTTAATGGAGGCTAATGTCTTCAGGCAAGCCAACAGCTCTTTTGGCGCCCCTACTGGTATTTCCGGTATGCAGTGTTTTGCATTGAATATTACCGGTTCAGGACTGAGCGCCGATCAACGTTTTGGGTGCACTCACGCGAATCAAAATATGGGTTTAATGGCAGGAATGGCTCCGATCGCCGGCGGCACCGTCGATGCCCTGGTACCAGCAGGCCCAGCAAGACTCATTCAACTGATTGGTGTTCAGAGTTCGGTGGGCTGCCCTTCTTTCGATTCACTTTTAAATGCTCTGAACCCTAATGACTCCACTTCGGGTGGATTAGATGGTGTAGGTGAACCCTACTTGTTAGGCTCTACCACGGTTGATGTATTTGCCGATACTACCGTGAACATCCATGCGGTATTTGATCCGAACCAAAAACTATTTCAAGGCTGCGGTAACTCCGCACCTGTCGTTGCTGCAACTCCTTCTCAACAACTCACTATTGGACTCATCAATAATTCACCCATCGTTCAAAATGCATATTGCACGCCCATTTCGATTAATGCGGTCGCATCTGGAAGCGGTACGGGCTCTGGCACAGCGACAGGCACCAGTACCGCTACTTCTACTGGAACAAGCACCATTACCAACGTAAATCCCACCATCAGCAGCGCGCTTCCTACTGTCATTCCTGTTGCAACGAACGTAGCAGGAAGTGGAACAGTAAATTTTTACTCTGATTCAAACTGTACTACTAGTTTAGTTTTAGAAGCTAATGGGAATCCAACGCCCCTTGCGTTTGCGAGTAATCAGAAAACGATCGGCCTTTACATGATCGTTCCTGCAAGTCTGAATACCCTTACTCTCCAAGCACAAAGCGCTGACGCTACTTGGGCCACACCCCCTGTTACGATCAACACTACTCGTAATCGTCTGTTTATTGAACCGATTACAACAGCGATGATCGCAACGCCTGCCGCAAATACAGCAGCCAACTGCACCCCTCTTTACTTCGATCTCGAACTGGATGGTAGTATTAGCAATGCCAGTAATGCAAACCGAAACAATCTTAACTTAGCAGAGCACTATGATTTTTGGGTTTCTAATACGGTACTCGCGACAACACCATCGACGCAGTTTTTTTATGCTGCCACAGACTGTAGCGCGAACACCAATCCAATTCCTGCAGTCGCCACAGGTACGACGGGTCAGAATGTACACTATGATATTTCTTATGCTGCCCCCTCCACTTCACTTTGGGTAAGAGACTCCATTCCTGAAAAAGTTCAAATATCGATTTCTTCCAAAATCAATGCTGCGGTACCCTCAGCGCCTGCATTGTCATATGTAGGATTTAACAATCCACAATTGAATTTATTAGCAAGCGACACTCATCTTTTTGAATCTGCTACGACGATACCAAATATTGCCGTCGATGCGGCTGGTAATATTTATTATCCAGAATTCGGCACCGCCGGGCAAACAGCTGGCCAGATCATGAAATTCAGCCCCCAAGGGGCTGCACCTGTCGCTTACCCCATCACCAACCAAACAGCTTTTAATGGCTCTAGCAACATGAATGGTGAAATATTTAATCCTTATCAGATTACGATCGACAGCGCCGGTAACCTTTATGTTGCGAGCCGGAGGCCAAATAACTATGGCACCCGAATTATAAAAATAACTACTGCAACCAATATAACACCTGCGGCAGGCACAGCCACCGCTATCTTAAACATGGCTAGCGTCAGTTCAATTCAGGGCATGGCAGTAGATGCAAGCGGCAATCTCTATTGCAGCACTTTAGATTCGGCCGGGAACCCCACTCAATTGATCAATGTGTACACCAGTTCAAATACCTTTAGTACGTTCGGCGCAGACATTTTAAATAATCCTCAAAGTCTAACGGCCGATGGCACAGGAAATATTTATACCGTGGATATTGGAAATCACGTCATTCGCAAATCTTCTGCTAGTAACAATAACGTACTAACATTATTTGCGGGAACAAGTGGTAACCAATGGGGCGTAAATTCATCATCATTTAATTTCAGTCCCACCGGATTTATTACTAGCACCACTTCGGGTACCCTCTTCGCGGCCGACATTGCGGGTGCAACTGGCTACATTAGAAAAATCACGAATAGCCCTGTTTTAAGCCCCTACTGCGGAAATGGATCCACTTCAACTATCAATACTGTCGGGGATTGCACGCAAACAGGGATCATGATCAATGGCGGAATGACCGTAGGCGCAGATCAATCGCTCTACTTCATTAATGGAACCAATATTTATAAGGTTTCACCCTAGTCACATTGCTGGCGTCAAGCCTCAAAATAGTTTTACTGCATCAAAGATCACAAACTTCTGATTACTCGCCACCATCGTACTATTTCCAAAAATTCTCTTAAGCGTCAGTGCATACCCCAAGTGCGAATTCCCAATCACCCTCAGCACCCCACCCTTTTTCAAAGTCCGGAATGAATCATGAAACATTTGCAGCGCAATAAAATCCCCAACAGTGTTATGTTGATGAAAAGGTGGATTACAAAGTACTAAATCGAGCGAATCAGATATGCCGTTCTCGTAGCAATTAGTGCACACGAACTGAGCTTCATCAGAATATGCCCCTTCATAATTTAACCTTGCACTTTGTACTGCTTGATACGATTCATCGCAAAAGATAAGCTTTGCCTGTGGGTTTATTCTTTTCGCCATCATGCCAATGATTCCATTCGCACAACCTAAGTCCAATATAGTTTCAAAATTACCGCTGGGAATGTGTTCTAGAAAAAACCGAGTGCCAATGTCGAGCTTGCCATGGCTAAAAAGATTAGATGCGTTCACTAAGGGTTGATCAAACGGGGGCACCGATAGAGTCACCTTTTCGGGTAGCGCCGCGGGGCCCTTTTCAAAACTAGCGAAAATCAATCTGGCTTTCTTTTGTGCAAGGTTTGTGGTGGTTGGCCCAATATACTTTTCTAAAAGTTCAAAACTCGTTTTTGAAATATATTTGATCATCCCACCGCAAATAATTTTTGAACTACTCCGAAGGTGAGGCGTGAGACTAGAAAGGATCTCTTCAAGAAAAGAATTACTTTTAGGCAGCTGAATGACGACGAAGTCGTACACCCCACTCCATTGATCCAAATCATGAATCAGCGAGTTCGCGTTCAAGTCTCTGCCCGTCGTCGAGCCTCCTTGGTCTTCAACCGCCTGATTGAGATCGCGATTGCATGCCAGCGCCTTCGCACTTACAAATGAATCTGTGTAACTAGTCACATCAAAGGAGTTTAGACTGAGAGTCAGTGCCCCAAAGTGATCATTGATGATGGCGATTCGTTTGCCAATCAGGTCCGCGCGACTAAGCTCAACAAGCAGCAACTCATCTGCACTATCCCACGCTTGCAACAGCTCACGCGGCCTCACCGGAAACCGTTTAAGCTCGAGCGACTTAAAGGGTGATTGAAAAGTAGTCTTCAAAATTGAATCGACTAGAATCGAGGATGATAAATCTCATTGAGCTTGCTCATGTAGCCCTTGATTTCAAGCTTATCGTGCTTCCAAATAAAGCTTGGATGCATTTTTTTATCATCCCACTCACCACCAGTAATATTTCCGTTGTGATCGAGTTCAAGTGTATAGCCGAATTCGAATTCCGAAAATCTTTGCTTTGGAGTTCCCACCACTGGTTCCCACGTTTGGCCAATTTCAGAAACATAAGTCAAGGTCGTGATTACATGCACGCGACCAGATCCACTTCTATGGTGACGATCATCTTCCACACGCGACTGGTAACCCACGATGGGTTGATTCCAAATTTCTCCATTTCTAATTTTCTTGTTGATGTTTCCAGCAAATGCTCTCTTAATGAGTCCTAATTGATTTGCCATGACCACGTGAAATGCACCTGGATTTGGATCTCTAAATCCACGACTCGCCATACCTTTAGAGGCACGTTCACCTACTTGTCCCACTAGGTTCAGACTGTTCACATC
>CAIMWN010000135.1 GCA_903845155.1 Oligoflexia bacterium | reverse complement strand
GTAATGATTGCGTAAATGCCTATATTTGGCCCAAAAAGTTCAACCGCTGCGATCGCACATGCGAACGGGGTTTGAGCTACTCCGGCGAAAACCGATACAAAGCCAAGAGCCCCGAGCAATTGAAATGAGAGCGGCATATAATGAGATAGCGCACTCCCCAGCGTTGAGCCAATAAATACGAGCGGAGTAAACTCACCGCCTTTAAATCCTGTTCCCACTGTTATTGCGGTGAGGATCGATTTCCAAAAAGGCTGCATCAACGAAGAAGCTTCAGCTAATGATTTTACGATTACCGGCACACCTAAGCCCTCATATTGATGACTACCTTCAAGAAAGTAGAGTCCGATTAAAAGGAAACCTGCCATCCAGGTTTTTAATTTTGATTTTCTTACTAAATAAATCAGTATTTTAAAAAGCTCTGCTGCAAAACCAAACAACACTCCGGCAACTAAAATCCAAATTAGAATAGCTGGGTCAAAAACACGCTGCTCAATTCTAGGAAACGCCGTATGCACAGCTCCAAACAGCATCGATGAAAATTGTGATATTTTCGCTGCCAATAAACTACAGAGCAGCAAGAGCGGCGCCATTTTTGTAAAAAATCCAAGGTCATGATCGACAATTTTATTTTTCAAATTTCGATACCGCATGGACTCAATACCAAAAATCATCCCTGCGTAAGGGACTCCGATGGCGGCACTAAATCCTGCGGCAATCGCCACCACCAAGAAAAAGCGAAGCTCTTTCTCATCAAATTTCAAGTATCGTCCCATTCTGCTCATGGCCAAATCGCCCATTTGAATGATGGCACCTTCTCGGCCCGCAGAACCTCCCGTAAGGTGAGTCAGAGCCCCGGATACGAAAATTGCAGAAATGGTATTTTTATAAAAAAGAGAGATCAGAAGACCAACCACAGGAAGCCCATAAACAAGATAAGGAAAATTGCTTCTCTGGTGCGTGGCCCATTCAAGAGCATTTAGGAAAAATGCGGCAATAGCGCCAGAAGCCATTCCACAGACTAAAATTGCCAAAATCCATTTGAAGACATTCTTCAATTTACCTAGTGCGGGCATGCTTTTTTTATAGCATATTTAGAGGATGCGCGAGATTTTAAAAAGCAAACTTCTATGGATCGCGTCCTTTGGCTACTTCGTGGACCTTTATGATTTGGTCCTTTATGGCGTAGTTCGCATCGAAAGCCTAAAATCCCTGGGGTATACGGGGAGCGAGCTATTCTCAGTAGGTGCCACACTTCTCAATATTCAAACGGCGGGCTTACTGGTGGGAGGGCTCCTTTGGGGCCTACTCGGCGACAAACGGGGGCGAAAGGAAGCCCTTTTTGGATCGATTATGATTTATTCTTTTGCCACCTTTATGAATGGCTCTGTTCATTCATTCGAAGCTTATGCCTCCCTTCGATTTATTGCAGGTATCGGATTAGCGGGAGAGCTCGGGGCCGCAGTAACAATCATTAGTGAATGCGTCCCCTCACAAAGTCGCGGGCTGGGTACCGCTTTCATTGCCGCAGTTGGATTTGTAGGGGCAATGCTGTCGTCAGTAGTGAATCAAAAGATATCGTGGCAACATGGATATCAAATTGGTGGTCTGCTTGGGTTCGCATTATTGTTGGCAAGATTTCAGGTGAAGGAATCAGCCGTTTATTTAACTGCGAAACGCAGCGAGACGGCCAAAGGAATCCAATGGGGATCACTCGCGCTGATCTTCTCGTCCAAAATAAGAGCCAAACATTTCTTTTTCCTACTCATTGCCGGAGTTCCCGTTTGGTATGTGGCAGGAATTCTCACTTATTTTGCTCCTGAATTAGCAAAAGCACTTCACGTACAAGGCGAAGTTACCGCAGGCACTACCATTATGATGGGTTATCTGGGTGCCATTGTTGGAGACATTCTATCGGGGCTCGTGAGCCAAAAATTAAAGAGCAGAAAAAAAACAGTGATGTACTTTATGGTTCTGGGCGCAGTACTGGCATTAGCGCACCCTCTCTTTAGTGAAGGCACTACCCCCAATGAATTTTATTTTACCCGTTTTATCATTGGTTTTGGTAATGGATTTTTTGCAATTCTTATTGCTTGGACGGCAGAGCTTTATGGCACTAACTTAAGAACTACGATGACCGTTCTCATTTCCAATCTCATTCGCGCTTCAGTCATTCCTCTCACTTTGAGTTTTAAGTGGCTCGCACCTATAATGGGAATGCTCAATGCTTCGACTTTGATTGGTTTTATTTGTTTCACTGCCGCGCTTTATGCCGTGACCCGTCTTCCTGAAACCTTTCATGTTAAAATTGAGTTTTTGGAAAAATGACTTCTAATTTAGGCCGAAATTATCAAAAGAGAGTTTTCTACACTTATGCAATTGCAGTAATTTCTGCGGCAATATTGCTGTTTTGGTATGTGTTTGGCTGGGGCATCCTTAACCCCCTCCATACCAGTTGGCTCCTTTCGGGTGACGCCAGTATCTATTTTTTTGGCTTCAACTTTTTTAATCAAGAATCCTGGCACCTGCCGCCGGGTTCAATTTCTCGATATTCATTTCCCGAAGGCACTTCGGTTGTTTACACTGACTCCATTCCTCTCGTTTCCATATTTTTAAAGCTATTCCATCTCAGTTCTATTTTTCAGTTTACGGGTGCCTGGATTCTACTCTGCTTGATTCTGCAAGCACTCGTTGCTTATCTTATTCTTTATCGAATCAGTAAATCGGCAATTCTTAGCTCTCTTGCTAGCCTCTTTTTTTTAATGATGCCAAACATGCTCGAGCGCTTCTATTTCACGACCCGACATTATAGCTTAATTGCACATTTTTTGATTTTATTGACCATTGGTTTATTTCTTGATCAGCGATTGAAGAAAAAACAAATTCTGTGGTTCATCCTTTTTTTACTGACTTTAGGAATTCATTTTTATCTTTTTTTTATAAGCCTTCTTTTTTACGTTGCGTCCGAGTTTGAAACGATCGATCAAATCAAGCCCAAAATTCAACACCTAATCATGGGAACTGGATTAGTAATTTACACCTATTTACTTGGATATTTTACGATCCCGCTTCAAAACTCAACAGCGGGCGGTTTTGGATCGTACAGTATGAATTTGAATTCTGTGTTCAATTCGATGGGCGAAGCTAAATTTTTCCCCGCACTCAGTACAATTCATTCACTTCAACAGGAGGGGTTTCAATATTTGGGCCTAGGGGTAATCTTGCTCATTCTTTTAGTTGCCTTGGGGAAATGTAAATTTTCTAAAATTCCCCTATTCAGCAAGAACCCATTGGTGAGCGTCAAGAGTGACTCTACCCTTGCACTCGTCCTTATATTTTTCACCCTCCTCTCCCTGTCTTTTAAACTTTCAGTTTTTCAGTGGATCATTCCCGAGCCTTTTACCATTCCTAGTTATTTTGGAATTTTCTATTTTTGGTTTTTGCGTGCCGGAAGTAAGCCCTTGAAAGCCTTTATGCATGGATTGGTTTGTGTGGTTTTACTTTTTATTGCAGGAAAGGTGGTCAGAGCCACTGGACGGTTTTTGTGGCCGGTAGAATACTTTGCATTGTTTCTTATCTTTCAAGCTAAGCCTAAGCCTTGGCTAGTGGCCGCACTCCTCCTGGTGCAAGTTGCTGATCTAAAACCCCTCCTTGACTCGATTCACGCCGAGCACGCAGCCCTTTCGGCATTTAAGCAACCCGAACTCAGCCCCCATTGGCCATTGCTCATCAAGGATATTCAGCATATTGCACTTTATGATCCGAACAGCATTAATGTAAATCCATTTAGCAAGATGGCACTGGAGCATGGCCAGAGCATTGGCCCTATGTTGGTTGCGAGGGCAAGCTCTTCATTTAGAAAAGAAGAACAAAAAGCGCTTCACGATGAAATTATAAATTTGGCCATAAAGAACAATATCCTCTATTTGGTGGGAGATCAAAAATTGTGGGACCTTTTCAAAGAGAATTGTGCGAAAAACCTGGGGCTTTGTAATACTTTTCAATTTGGTGAACTTGACGGTTACCGCTATCTTAAGCGAAATGAATTAGGCTCTCGATAAGTCCTGATTGACTATAAATCTGTGCAAATTCTTGATGAAGGCTCGCGAGTGCAGCTTCATGAATGATTTGAGCGTCCATTCGCTTACCAAGATAATCCACGCGATCAAAAGTCGCCACCGCATCCTCAGAGATACGAACTTTGAATCCTAAATTGGCCGCCATTCGAGTGGTGGTAGAAACACAATGATCAGTGGTGAATCCCATGATGACGAGTTCCTGAATATCTTTTGCCTCAAGCGTCGCTTCGAGGTGGGTACCAATAAACGCACTATTCACGGATTTTTTAAAAATCATTTCGTGATCTCTCGGTCGCGCAAAATCCATAAAATCTACTCCGGGCCGATCGGGTCGGAGTGGAGAGTTTTCATCGTGCGAGAGGTGTTGGACATGGAAAATGGGCCATTTTTTTTCACGAAAAAAATTAAGCAACTCTGCCATAAACATTTCAGCTTGTGGATGATTTCGTTTTCCCCAAGAGGGGTCGTGAAAACCTTTTTGAATATCAATGCAGATCAGAGCAGGCGGCTTCTTAGGAATCACGCCCCACCGTCAGCACTGCCCATTCCCGCGCGGAAGTCGGCGGCAAGTGCTGCCTTCATGTATTCTTGTTTCATGATCGCAATATTTTGGATGGAGATTCTTTTTGGACAAGCGGCTTCACATTCACCCAAGTTTGAGCAACTTCCAAAAAGTTCTTTATCCATCTGAGCGACCATATTGATGGCTCTCCGTTTCCGTTCAGGCTGTCCTTGCGGAAGAAGGGCAAGTTGCGTAATTTTCGCTGAAGTAAAGAGTGATGCAGATGCATTAGGGCAGGCAGCAACACAAGCACCGCATCCAATACAAGCGGCCGCATCCATCGCGCGATCCGATAAATCTTTTGGAACTAACATGGCATTTGCATCCGCATGTGGACCCGCTTTTACGGACACATATCCGCCGGCAGCGATAATGCGATCCAGTGCCCTACGGTCGGTCACTAAGTCACGAATCACTGGAAATGCTTTTGCACGCCATGGTTCAATGCTAATGAGCTCATTGTCATCAAAGGTGCGCATGTAGAGCTGACAAGTGGTAGCGCCCAAAACCGGTCCGTGCGCTTGCCCACTCACCATGAGTGAACAGGTACCACAAATTCCTTCTCGGCAATCACTCTCAAACTCAACCGGGCGCTTGCCCTCTTTTGTCAGTGTTTCATTGAGGACATCGAGCATCTCTAGAAACGACATATCAGTCAGAATGTCGTTCAAACTATATTCTTCGAAATGACCTTTTACTTGTGGGCTTTCTTGACGCCAAATTTTAAGGCGAACTCTCATTTTTTTCATTTGTAACTCCTTACAGAAGGTTTCACATTTTCAAAAATCAATTGCTCCTTATGAAGAGCGGCCAGCTGGCCAGTCCCTTTATATTCCCAAGCAGCAACGTATGAGTAATTTGCATCATCCCGTTTTGCTTCGCCATCTGGGTGCTGACTTTCAACACGAAAATGGCCGCCACATGATTCGTGGCGATTCAGGGCGTCCTGAGCCATCAAAGCTCCAAGCTCTAGGAAATCGGCGAGTCGGCCCGCCATTTCAAGATTGGAGTTCAAGTGCTCATCCCCTGACAACTGCAAATTAGTATCGAAGTCTTTTTGAAGCACTTTAATTTGCTCCACAGCTTCTTTGAGACCCTTTTCATCACGAGCCATTCCAACTTTTTCCCAAACCACGATACCCAAATCGCGGTAAATTTCAGTCGGAGTGCGTTTGCCATTTTTACCTCTGTTGAGTAGATTTTTAATTCCATCGCGCACTTCTTTTTCCGCCTGCTCAAAAGCAGTATGTGAAGTATCTACTTTTTTCAGTAACTCTTGGGCGTGGGTCCCAATATAATTCGTCACAGTATAAGGAAGCACAAAATAACCATCGGATAAACCTTGCATCAATGCCGAAGCGCCAAGGCGATTTGCTCCATGATCTGAAAAGTTTGCTTCACCCGCACAAAACAATCCTTGGAGATTAGTCATGAGTGAGTAATCCACCCACAGGCCACCCATGGTGTAGTGAACCGCCGGGTAAATTCTCATTGGGTTCTTATAAGGGCTTTCATTGGTAATTTCGTGATACATGTCGAACAGGTTTCCGTATTTTTCACGGACTACGCTTTCGCCATCGCGTTTAATTGCATCGCGGAAATCGAGATAAACAGCGAGCCCTGACTCTCCTACTCCGCGACCTTCGTCGCAAACTTCCTTTGCGTTTCTTGAAGCCACGTCGCGAGGGACCAAGTTTCCGAAACTCGGATATTTTCGCTCTAAGAAATAATCGCGATCGTCTTCTGCAATGCTGGCAGGATCTTTTTTACAATCGGCTTTATTTTTTGGCACCCACACGCGTCCATCATTTCTAAGTGACTCAGACATGAGTGTGAGCTTTGCCTGGTGACTTCCGGAGACCGGAATACAGGTTGGATGAATTTGAACGTAGCAAGGATTGGCAAAAAGTGCTCCGCGCTTATGGGCTCTCCAAATCGCAGTGACGTTACAATTCATGGCATTGGTAGAAAGGAAATAAACTCGACCGTAACCACCAGTTGCAAGAATGACCACATCAGCAGAGTGGCGCTCAATTTCGCCCGTCGTTAAATTACGAGTGATAATTCCACGAGCCTTACCATCCACCATCACCACATCCAGCATTTCGCGGTAAGGAAATAATTCTACTTTTCCCTTAGCGACTTCTTTCATGAGTGAACTGTACGCACCTAACAGAAGCTGTTGCCCGGTTTGTCCGCGAGCATAAAAGGTACGCGATACTTGTGAGCCACCGAATGAACGATTAGCGAGCTCACCGCTGTATTCGCGCGCAAACGGAACACCTTGAGCAACACACTGATCGATAATGCTCGTTGAATTTTGAGCCAGACGATAAACATTGGATTCGCGTGCGCGATAGTCGCCACCTTTGATGGTGTCGTAGAACAAACGCCAAGTACTATCGGCATCGTTCGGATATCCCTTTGCAGCATTGATTCCACCCTGAGCGGCAATCGAGTGCGCGCGTCTTGCGGAATCGTGAGTACAAAATGATTTTACATTGTAGCCGAGTTCCGCGAGAGAGGCAGCAGCCGAAGCCCCCGCCAAGCCCGTCCCCACCACAATGACGCTGTATTTTCGCTTGTTTGCGGGATTAACGAGCTTCATGTTCGCTTTGTAATTATCCCATTTATTGACAAGCGGTCCATCTGGGGCACCTGATTTTAATGTAATAGGTTCGCTCATGCTGCACCTCCTTGAGTTGCATAGATGTAGATCGGGATAAATAAGAATCCTACCGAGAGTAAAACTGCGAGGATAAATCCAAGTGCGTAAATTGGTTTTGACCAGCGTGGGTTAATCATCCCCAGCGATTGGAACATGCTCCAAAATCCATGGCGAAAATGCACGCCAAGAAAACACATGCATCCTACATAAAAAACTACCCACTTCAATTGCATGAACGTCTCAGCCACCACTCGGTAAAGATCATGAACCATGACGCCATTTACGGTAGCCGTATAGCCATCTTCAATTTCAGGGCCAAAGCGGAATTGCACGATGTGCACGATCAGGAAAACCATGAGCACTAAACCTGTGATGATCATGTTTCGAGAGCCGAGCGTACTTTTCGTCGGCCCACCCTTGCTTTTCAAAGACTCATAAGGAATGGGACGAGCATTTTTCGAAGTAAACGTTACCTGAATAGCAGTGACAATATGGATCAGGATCGTGATGACGAGTCCGATCTCCAAAATAATTTTCCCCACTCCCAGCATGTCGAGTTTTGCCGCATAAGCGTTTATGGCATCTCCGTTATGTGAGTAAAGAGTAAGATTGCCGAGTAAATGGAGTACGATAAATAAAACTAGGGCAAAACCAGTCGCCCCCATTAAATATTTTCTTCCAAGGGTGGAGGTGAAAAGACGCTTCAGAGGTACCATGATGAATATGCTCCTTTATCCTAAAAGTGTAGATTCATATTATCGCAAAACGCTCGAAAATCCTACTTGATTTAATAAGTTAAAGCCTTAACCTATAAGTCGATGCTCATTGATCAGATCAATCTTAATCAGTTGCGAGTTTTTGAATCGGTATACCGAACGAAAAGCATGACCCACGCTGCTCGCGAGCTTCACCTCACTCAATCGGGCGTAAGTCAGCACGTTAAAGCGCTTGAAGATGTTTTAGAGTTAAAACTTTTTGACCGCATCAAACAAAAACTGGTTCCTACTCCATCCGCAAAAGAACTCTACAAACACACTGCAAAGAGCTTTGAAGACATCGAAATTATTTTAAATCGACTTAAAAAAACCGACAAAGAATTGACAGGCATGGTTTCCCTCGGCCTTCCCATTGAGTTCGGAAACAACATCATCATTCCACTCCTCAGTGATTTCCAAAAAAAGCACCCCAAAGTGCATTTTAAAATCCGCCAGGGGTTCCCTTACGAGATGAATCATCTCTTACTGTCAGGCGATCTCGATTTTGCGTTCGTGGATTCATTTTCCCTCGATAAGGGAATTAGTACGCAACCTGTTTATGATGAAGTCTTAGAGCTTTGTGTTTCAAAACAACTTGGCTTACCTCAGAAAAGTCAGACCGACTTTGCTTTTTACGAGAAACTTTTCTATGTCGATTACCAAGAAGATCAATCGGTATTGAGCCTTTGGATGAAACATCACACTCATGTGAAAGGCGCTGAACTCGATGTTCGTGTGTTCATCATGGATGCGCAAGCCATCTCTAGAATGATCCTTCATGGAGATGGCGCGGGAGTACTGCCGGGCCACTTAGTGCAAAAATTACTCGATAGTGGAGAAGAGATTCAAATACTGAAGGGGTCAGCCAAACCACTGATCAACACCATTAGCCTTGCTTATTTGGAGGAAAAGACTCTCACCAATTCCGCCAAAGCCGTGCTCGAATTTTTAAAAAATTCCCTTAAAAAATAGTGACTTAGCAATTAAAAAATGAAAAACAAGCACTCTTAACGTACATGAATCAGCCCTGACTCAAGTATGACAACATTTTAATTTGCTTTTATGAGGGCAATCACTAAAAATTGATGAATCGTGAAATCCATCTGCTTTTTCATCCTGCTTTTTAGCCTGAATGCCTCCGCACAAGTCAAACTGAAGTTCGTTCAGTTAAATGCGTGGCAAGTGCAATTTGCAGGGATTGATTTCACCAAAGACAGACTAAAGCGCCTTCTCCTTCTGCCTGATGAACTAGCCAACACCCAGGCCGACATCATCACGATGCAAGAGGTTTGGTCGAACAGCGCTAAAATGTATGTGGCCGACGAAATGGAAAAGCGTGGCTACGCCTATCACCATTACACTCGTAGAACTTTTGGTGGCGGCAATGGCTTATTGGTAATGAGCCGATTTCCAATTTTATCGGTAGAGCAATCTGCACCTTTTACTCCTCGAACCAACACCTTAGATCACTTCATGAGCAAGCGAGCATTTCATCTAGTCGTGATTATTCCCATGTTAGGACCGATCGATGTGTATGCAGCACATATGGGCCCCGTTTCTTTTAGTGAAGTTGAAGACGCCTACAATCCAAAAGAAGAGGGACGACTGCAACAACAACTGCAACAGTTAGGCGATTTCATCAAGTTCACTCGCAGCACCCCCTTCACCTTTCTCGGCGCCGACTTAAATTCAAACTATCTTGCTTATCAAGGTAATCAAGAATTTAAACCAGAATACTCACCGAACTACCTCACCCTAGTGAACTCCGCCTGCCAAGAAGGCATGATGGAAAGTTCGTTTTTAACAGCAAATCACATGACCGAGAAAGATCCGATAGTTCCAACCTACTCAAAGAAAAATCCTTATGTGTCGGGGGGAATGTTCACTCCCATTCCTAGCGAAGTGGAAGACTATATTTTAAATTGCCCCAATCCAAGAATTCACGCAGTGGAATCGAAACTTATTTTTACCAAAGTTCTCTTATCCGATCACTATGGACTCCAAACGAGTTATGAAATTGAGAGTAGTCTTTAATTTTTGAGTTAAAACTCTAATTTGGACTTAAAAACCTTCATCCTGCAAAAAACCAATCAACAATCGAAATGCGCTCTTAATCTCGGGCATCGTTGTTTTAGCAAGGTTTGCAAAATGACCTGGCTTGAATTCACGTGCTTTACCGTTGAAGTTCAGAATATGTTTTCTACTTTTCTTGGGCAACACCCTTCCTACCTTTAAAAGACTCGGCAATGCCCGTTTCATTTTACTAAAATCCTCCGGATCGATAGTAAAAATCGGTTGATAGTCACCAATTTCACCATACCAAAGACTGAGGACGGGCAGTGAATTCACCTTACAGAATCGCTGCGCCACCGGTTCAATACGAACAGAATCAAAATCCATCTCAAATTTCACGTCATTTAATTGTGAGAGAATGTGAAGGGTGGTGCAAAAACCATCACTGCTATCCATCGTTGCTTTAGCGTATTTTAAAAGTGAGGGAATCGCTTTGGTTTGGGCATAGGGACGATACTTACTTTCTGTTAATTCGCTTGGCTTTTTGCCTAATAAATACTGAAATCCGAGCGCTGGCCCCACCCCGAAAGTTCCCAAGG
>CAIMWN010000134.1 GCA_903845155.1 Oligoflexia bacterium | reverse complement strand
TGTTTGGAAACATAAAAATTATTCATACCCAGCATAGTTTCATCCATCTTTCGAAAAAAGCACGGCATCGTTTTTACGAACGTTTATTCACTTGTTTTGCGGCTAAGGTCGTAGTGATTTCCGAATCGGCACGGGAAATGTATGTGAGTTTGGGTCTAAATCCCGGGAAAATAGAATTAATTCAAAATGGGGCAAGTTTTCCAGCTGCTGTTCCTCACAGTGAAGTTCAAAAGCAGGAAATGCGGAAAGAATTGGCACCGGAATTAGATTCACGTCGATGCTGGATCTTGTATCTTGCCCGGATTAATGCTCAAAAGGGTCAGAGCCATGCATTGAGTCTATTATTCGAGCTTCCACAAGAAATAAAAGATAAGGTACTTTTAGTTTTTGTTGGTCAAGAAAGTTCCCATGGAGAGCTAGTATTGCTTCAGAATAAAATAAATGATTTAAAACTGGCATCTCAAGTTGCTTTTGTGGGTATGAGTACCGAACCCATGAAATGGTTAGCGGTGAGTGATGTATATTTAAGTTTATCGGAATTTGAAGGAATGCCACTTAGTCCAATTGAGGCTTTGGGCGCGGCTTTACCAGTGGTGCTTTCTGATATACCAGGTCACGCAATGTTTCCAAGTGAGTGTTTGAGGCTATCACTTTCCATTAGTACAAGTGATTGTGCAGCCTTTAAGGTATTTTTAGAAGACATTATAAAGAAACCACAAATTGAGCGTGCAAGTGCATTTGATGTGGCTTCTGATTGGCGATCGCAGAACGGAATTGAAAATATGGCGAGGCAATATCTAAAGCTATATCAAATGGTGAACTCATGATTGTTCACCTTTTTAATTCTAGCTTGGTGAGCGGTCCTGAGACTTTGGTCATACCTGCACTTCCGAGTTTGGCACACGAGATGAACGTGGAGTTTCAAGTATGGAACCTTGCTGAGGTTCGAAAGAATGAAGCAGCAAAAACACCGCTTGTCTACGCAGCTTCATTTGGATTAAAAACGCTTGAAATTTCTATACGAGGTCGATTTGATAAAAACGCCATTCATAGGATTGCAGACTCGATTGTGCTTCATTCTCCCACAATCATTCATGCCCATGATGTGAAAGCCTCTATCTATTTGCTCTTGGCCAAATTAAAATTGAAACTATTAGGACATTCAATAGCTCGGCACAAATGGGTTACTACCCATCATGGCATTCATGCTCGGAATGGAAAATTGGTTCGTATCTATGAATGGATTTATCGATTTGTTTTCCTTCCATTTTTTGATCGGGCTTTGGTGGTCTGTGCGTCCGATCGGACAATTTTATTAAAGCAGGGACTCGACCCAAAAAAAGTATTGGTCCATTTGAATGGCATAGATCGAGACTTCATTGGAGAAGAAAAACGTGCTTCTTTGCGGACTCTGATCCATAAACGATGGGCTGAGCGGTTTCAAGTTAATTTTAAGGACAAAGTAATCTTCGGTATTGCAGCTCGCTTGTCGCCAGAAAAGAACCACATGCTCCTTTTGAACGCACTTCGTATTTTGAATAAGAAAAACGAGAATTGGTTATGCCTTTGTTTTGGAGTTGGCGGTTTAGAGGCAGAGTTGCAAAAAATTACAGAAGAATTTAACTTGAGTGCCCAAGTGCTTTGGTGCGGATATGAAACAAATTTGAGTGCAGCCATGCCAGGGTTTGATTTACTAGTTTCCATTTCAATTGGCGAAGGCTTACCTATTAATTTATTGGAAGCAGGATGGGCGGGAACTCCCGTGCTTGCAGCAAGAGTGGATGGGGTAGCTGATTTACTGCCTGAAGATGATCAAACTCTTTTATTTTCTGGTGTCGCCCCAAATCCAACGGCAGAGCAGGTCGCTGAACGATTGGAACAATTAATCGATGACGACCTACTCCGAAAAAAGCTTGGGCTTCAGTTTCAAATGCAGGTAAAAAACAATTTTTCAGGGACCAATTGGAAAAATAGGTTAAAGGAAATATACCAATCCCTTTGAGGACGACGTCAGCGCCAAAAATTTGATTAGAATGACGGAGTGAGGTAAAATGTGCCCATTGTAATCTGCTGCTAAATCCTTATTATTGATGGTGATGGTTAGAGAATTATATTTTATTTTATGGCGTTTTTTCGCTACCCCAGTAATGATCATTTTCGTAATCTCGATGACCTCATGCTCCAGTGGCAGCGAGGGAAGAGGTAGCGTATCGAATGCTAATCCCAATCCCACGAACGATCCAATCACTGCAACTACTTTAGTAGTGGTGAGTCCAATTGGGACCTATCAATTCGGATCTATTGCAGTTGGGGCAATTTCTACGACAAATGATTTTATTTTTAAAAATTCAGGCGACCTAAAGTCGAATTGCGTACTCAGTCTAAGTGATACCACCAATTTCAATATCACCAATTCAACATGTAATAGTGACATGATCAGCGGGGCCACTTGTACTGTGACTGCAAAAGCAACTCCTCAGACGGTAGGGACTTTCCAATCTGGCTTGAAATTAACTTGTGATGCGAATGGACTTTCTGAAAGTGTGACTGCAGTGTTAAATGTCAATTCTACTAATGATACGGTGGGAACCATCGCAGGAAGTGGATATTTTGCACAAACGGAAGTGGGTGTGGATTCATCCACGATTTCGACATTTACGATATCCAATCCCTTTTCTACACCAGTAACCGGCTGTGGTGCTCCCTATCTTAGTAATGCCGCTGATTTTTACGTCTATGGAAGTAGTTGTGGCGTTTCGATTCCGGAATGGAGTCAGTGTGATTTTTACGTTAAAGCAAATCCAAAAAGTGAGGGCACCCGCACCTCTGATTTAAGTTTTACCTGTTCAAATGGCGGAACATTTTCTTTCGGCTCGCCATTAACGGTGGAGAGTTCAATGCCTAGTCTTGCGTGGAGCCAAGGACCAGTAGTCGCGCTTACTCAGAGTTTATCAACTTGGACACAAGAGAGCGATTTTTTTGCTCAAAATGCATCCACCTATGCTTTTGCGGTAGGTTGTCACTCCGTAGTGGTCAGTGGTGATACCGACGTATTTAAAGTGGATACTACTGCTTTTAATGCGCAAGTTGCAGCTGCCAATGGTTTCTTGGGACCATGGGGAAAATACGATCGAGTGAAGATTACTCCCAATGGGACAGCAGTAGGATCGTATGCATTAGTGTTGTCATTTACGTGTGACAATACACCGGTGATTGGCGCACAAACGGCCGTGATGACGGTGAATTTGAACGTGGTGCCGTGAATCCAAACCCGCCTCTTCGAATCGGGATCTTAATGGATGATTTGAAGTTACCTGCTTGGATAGCGAGCGTGGTTCGCGATGTGCTCAACGATCCCGCAACTGAGCTATCGCTTTTAATTCTGCACGAGAGGCAGCAGCTAGAAAAAGTAAGCGCTCAATCTTCATTCAGGCGAAAAGCGAAGCGAGTATTCAGTAGGGATTTCAAATGGAAAAACTTATTTTGGCAGTACTATTGCCGATGGGATGAGAAGCGGTCCTGGGTGAGTTCGGATCCCTTCGAACTAGTGGATCTTTCGGATGAATTTAAGAATATACCTTCCATGAGTGTAGTGCCAATCCGTGATCGTTTTTTTCATTCATTTGAAGAATTAGACATTGAGCGAATTCGGGATGCAAATCTCGACGTAATTTTGCGCTTTGGTTTTAACGTCTTAAAGGGGCCTATTTTAAAAGCTGCCCGCAATGGTGTTTGGTCGTATCATCATGGAGATAATCAGGAGTACCGAGGCGCCCCTCCGTACTTTTGGGAGCTCTATCATCACGCAACGAAAACAGGTGTGATTTTACAGCGTTTGAATGAAAAATTGGATTCAGGCCAAGTTCTTTATCGTTCTTACGGCGCCAATGTACCTGGTATTTCAGTTTTGCGTAATCGAACTGCGCAGTATTGGAAGAGTTCGTCTTTTGTGTTGAGGAGATTACGTCAATTGCATACTTGGGGCGAGGAGCGATTTGAGAACGAACTAGCAACACTCAAAGAAGATCCGTCTGTTCAGGGGAAATTGTATTTCATTCCAAAAGTTTCAGTTTTGCTTCGTTTTTTGGTTCGATCGTTTATTCGAAGTTTGGTTTTCAGATTCAAAATGTTCGGAAAGTGTGAGCAGTGGGAAGTTGCTTATCGCTTACCCCATTTGAAGAACGGCTATCAAATATTGAGGTCTCCTAAAAATCATTACTATGCCGATCCTTTTCCATTTATTCATCAGGGTAAAACGTATTTGTTTTTTGAGGATTTTTTGTACCTCGAAAATCGGGGTGTCATTTCTGTTGTACAAGTGAATGCAGATCTTTCAACTTCTACTCCAGAAGTGATTCTGGACGTTGGTTTCCATCTTTCCTATCCAATGGTTTTTGAAGACGACGATAAGGTTTATATGATTCCTGAAAGTGGGGAAAATGAAACTGTCGATTTATATGTCGCTGACGTTTTCCCTTCACGATGGAGAAAAGTCAAAACGCTAAAACAAGGTCTTCAGCTCTATGATGTGACTTTATTGAAGCGTGATGGGCTCTATTGGTTCTTTGGAACCGGTGTGGAAAGGGGCAGCGCTTCTTCTGATGAGTTGTTTTTGTTTTACTCTGCGACACTCATGGGCGAATGGACTCCTCATCCTCTCAATCCTATTGTTTCAGACGTCAGGAATGCGAGACCGGCGGGTCATTTTTTTGAGCGCAATGGAAAACTAATCAGGCCAAGTTAGGACTGTTCCCTCTCCTACGGATGTGCGTTTTCTTTTCAAGAAGTAGTGGTTTTAACTAAAAAAGAATACATGGAGCGCCCATTGGAGCGATTTGAACCCGATATGAGTAAGAATCAAGTGGGTACGCACACATTCAATCAGGTAGAAACATTAGAGGTTACTGACTTTCGTACTATCCAGAAAAACAGTGAAGTTTTCTTGAGGGAATAAAGTTAGAAACGTCTGTAAAACATGCCAAACCAACGTTTCTCTTTTCAATTTAGTTAACTCGAATTATACTCAATTTCAATCATGGAACTCAATCAAATCAAGGAAATAGTGACACTTGCGCATAGTCGGTTTTCGTCCATTCACACAGGGGAAGCCGCTTCTTATATTCCTGAACTGATGAGGGCAAATCCTGATCACTTTGCCATTTCAGTAACCACCGCATCAGGTGAATCGTTTTCAATTGGCGAGGCAGAAGTGGGTTTTACCCTTCAGTCAACGTCAAAGCCATTTATCTATGGGCTAGCGCTTGAGTGTTATGGAAAAGAAAAACTGATGCAAACTACGGGGGTCGAGCCATCGGGTGAAGCATTTAATTCCATCATTGAGCTCGAGGAACAATCACATCTTCCTTTTAATCCCATGGTAAATTCTGGCGCCATTGCCATCACTCATTTATTGAAAGCACAAGAAGGGCAGACGCGATTAGATCGGGTGCTCCATCTTTTTGACCGTTTGACCCAAGATAAAACGGAAATTGATTTAGCAGTTTATCAATCTGAAAAGAAAACGGCGCATCGAAATCAAGCCATCGCTTATTTACTTAGGCATTTTGGAGTAGTGGATGATTTGATTGATGAGTCTTTAGATCTATATTTCAAGCAATGCTCTGTAGTGAGTAATGCAAAGAAATTATCACTCATGGCGGCAACACTTGCTAACAGTGGGATTCAACCACATTCTCAGGAGCGAATTTTTTCAAATGAAACCGTACGCGACATGCTGAGTATTATGTTTACTTGCGGCATGTATGATTCGGCAGGAAAGTGGGCGTATTCTGTTGGTATTCCTAGTAAAAGCGGTGTGAGCGGGGCGATTTTTGGCGTTGTCCCAGGGCAATTTGGAGTTGCCGTTTATTCTCCCCGAATTGATCAACACGGTCATTCTATTAGAGGATTGCGCACTTTTGAGTTTCTTTCGGAGTCACTTAAGCTTCACATTTTTGAACCCAAAGGAACCTTATGAATAATTGGATTGAGTTAGAACGTATTGAGAAAATATTAGACCCCAATCATTTTATTTTCCTATGGATAGTCCTACCGTTTATTTATCTTTTTTATCGATCTGCGCTTCGAAAGATTTCTGAGAAAAGGCATAATAATTTAAAAAGGAGATTTAAGGTTTCATTTTTTCTCCTCTTGATTAATACCATGCTTGGATTGTTTCTTTGGCAGAAAACGCTCTTCTTTCAAGAAAGCGCAATGGGTGATTTGGTTGCGAGATATGTTGGACTGATTTGTTTATTTGGAAGCGCGGTTACGCTCATCCGATTTGCCCAAATTTTTGTATACTTATATTTGTTTTTTAGAAATATGGCACAAGGAGTGCCGAGACTGATTGCTAATATATTTACCATTGTATTTTCACTTTTGGTGTTTGGACTGATCGGTTCTTATGTATTTAGCATTCATTTTTCAACGTTACTGACTACTTCAGCGATTTTTTCGGTGGTGTTGGGTTTTGCATTGCAAGACACTTTGGGGAATTTATTTTCAGGGATTACCTTTCAACTCGATCAACCTTTTAAAATAGGTGATTGGGTAGAAATTCATGGCGATTCTCAAAAATGGCTCGGTCAAATACATGAAATTACCTGGCGCGCGACTTCCATTATGACTTACTCGAACGAGTTGGTGATGATTCCGAATAAAACCGTTTCCCAGAGTAAAGTGATTCTTTTTTCACATGCTCCGAGGGCGGTACGTTTAAGTCATATTTTTCATTTTCCTTTAGATACGGATGTTGAAAAAGCAAAGCAAGCTTTGTATCACGCTGCCCTTGAAACCATAGGGGTGGTTGACGATCCACCACCTCGGCCTCTATTGACCGAGGCCGGCGAATCCTTTCTCGTCATTAAAGTCTTCTATTCTATTGATGATTTGGGTTTACGATACCGGATTGGAGATCAGGTTTTAGTTCGAGCTCTCGCTGCAATCAAAGAACAAGGATTGGTGCTTGCGGTGCCTTCACTTAATGTGAGCGTAGGTGATTCAAAGGCTCTGTCTAACTAAGCCTAAGTAGGCGTAGTGTTGTTTAAATCCTTGTTATAGTGAATGTATTTAATATTGAATCTGTCTTGAGTGACACATTTTCGAAATGCTACTTTATTGATAAATTAGTTTGATAGAGGGGCAGTCAAATGAAAACAGTATCTTTATGCAGCTTGTTGTTGAGTTTTGTTTTTCTCAATGGCTGTTTGAGCCCTGTGAAGGTATTCGGTACTGCCACCGCAACTGCCGCTGACAAGGCCTCAGTAAGCTCTCCGACCCCCACACCAGTAACGACTCCCACTCCCGGATTTACATCCTTACATAGTTTTAATAGTACCGACGGTAACCACCCCAAAGGAGTAACACTCATCGGCAGCACCGTGTATGGTGCAACCCAAAATGGGGGAAGTGGTGATGTTGGAATCCTTTATTCGATGGGAATGGACGGATCCAATTTCAATATTATTTTGGACTTAAACTCTACCCCCGCACTCTACCCTCAAGCGGAGTTGATGTATTATGGCGGGAAATTGTATAATACTCAGGTCACCGGTGGAAATTGGGGTTACGGCGGCGTTTTCAGTGTAAACCTCGACGGAAGCGCTTTTCAGGATGTGTACGATTTTACGGGTGATATTAATGGAGCAAATCCTGCAGGGTCGCTACTCGTCTCCGGAAGTACTATTTACGGAACCTCAGATGGTTCTAATACTGCTTATTGTGGATCCATTTACAAAGTTGGCACTGACGGTACCGGATTCAGTAACTTACATTCATTCCCTTGTAGTTCATCTGTAGATGGTTACTACCCATACTCAGGTCTGGTCCTAACTGGAGGGTACTTATACGGCACCACTTCAAGTGGAGGTCCAAATGGTCATGGGGTTCTCTTTCGAATTCAGACCAATGGTTCTGGTTATACTCTTATTCATAGCTTTTCGGGTGCCCAAGGAACTCCAACAGCGAACCTCACTCTTTCTGCTGATAGTCAGACATTTTATGGCATTTGTGGTTCAGGTGGAACCAACAGTGTGGGATTAATTTATAGTATCGGCATTGGAGGAACCGGATTTACTTCGCTCCATAATTTTTCGGGGTCAGACGGCTGGTATCCAGGTGGCAGTCTACTGATTTCAGGCAGTACTCTTTATGGAACTGCGACAGCAGGTGGAAGCACAGGAAGAGGTTCCCTATTTAGTGTAGCAACAGATGGTACCAACTTTACTAAACTTCATGATTTTATAGGAAGCGACGGAGCCAATCCCATTTCATCTCTTCAAATTTCAGGATCTATTCTCTACGGAGTTACAGATGCTGGAGGAGCAAACTCATACGGGACCGTTTACCAATATCAACTGTAATGAATGGGGATAATGGGCAATTCAAAATAAAAAGTACTTCCACGGCCATCTTCACTATGCACGTCGATGGTGCCTCCATGTAGTTTGACGATCTTGCTGCAGAGTGCGAGGCCCAAACCCAGGCCACTAGTCCGAATGACCTTGTCGGAACGACCGCGTATAAATGGTACAAAAAGCTCGGGCAATTGTTCTTTTGAAATGCCTTGCCCTTGGTCGCTTACCGTAATTCGAATGGTGTCTGCCTTGGCTTCAACAGCAATTTCTATGGGTGAGTGGTCTAGTGTATACTTCGTGGCATTATCGAGTAAGTTCGTTAATACTTGATTCACTCTGAGAGGATCTAGAATGATTTCGATCGAGTTTTCAGGTTTGATAAAATTAAAATGGCGATTTGGAAACTGAAGTTGAAACTCTTCAATACATGTTGAAACCAGAGCAACAATATTAGTACGTTCCGGTTCAATGGTCAATTGGTCCCGCTCTAGTCTGGATACATCAAGGAGATCAACAATGAGCCGAGTGAGCCGATTCACAGGTTCTTGAAGTCGTGTGAAAATGGAAGTGTCGGGTGTTTGTCCTTTTTCGGCTTGCTTTTTTGCAAGTTGAAGAAAGAGTGAGATCACGGTGACCGGGTTCCGGAATTCATGGGCGGCCAAATCTAAAAATCTCGATTTGATCTCTAGTGTTTGCTCGGCAGCCAGTTTACCCGCGAGTAACTGCTCTTGATGATTTTTGCGGTCACTAATGTCGCGAAAACTCGCCACGGAATAAACTTCACTTCGTAACTCAAAAGTGGAGACGCTGACCTCCATATCAAATTCATTGCCTTCCGAGCGGAGTCCTTTTGATTCATAACGAGCAGGAGTTGGTATTCTGTTAGCCCTGCGTTTGATATTCTCATGTAATCCACTTCGGTGGCTTGGAGCAATACTGTTGATGACCGATGTTCCGAGAATGTCCTCGTTGTCATTAAAGCCGAAAAGTTTAAGGTAAGCGGGATTAGCCAGCAGATGGATCCCGGCCTTAGAGATGGCGATCGCGTCCATCGAGCATTCAAATACTGCCCGCAGCTTCGCTTCACTTTCTTTGATCAGCTCTATTGCTTCAGCCTCGCGCCGGTAAAATTCGGCCCCTTGCTTTCTCCATAAAAAAACAAAGGTGACAGTTAATCCAATAATTAAGCTAGAGATTAATCCTGCAAGGCCAAATAAATAGGGCTTCATCGGCAAATCGGCCTCTCGAGTGCTCATTTTGACTTCGAGAAACCAAGGCGTGCCAGGGATGGGATGGATATCTGCAATAACGGGAGTTCCATTATAATCGGTGCCGCTCATAATTCCAGAATGTCCATGGGCTGCTGCTGAGGCAGGTATTTTGGAGTTAGTGAGCGGGAGTCGTAATTGGAGTGGAGAGTTTTCAGCACCCTGAGTGTCACTGAGGAAGAGTGCCTCGTCTCCGTCACGTCGAATGAGTAATGTCTCGCCCGTTTCCCCCCAGGTGGGCCAGGATAAAATAATAGGGTAGAGCCATTTCTTTGGGTCCACACGCATGGCAAGAACTCCCTCAACCTGATTTAGTAATGTTGATGCGTAGAGCGGGACGAGGACGGAGAGATAAATTTGATGATCATAGGGGTCCTTGTAGAGATCAACGAATTCAATCTGCTTTGAGCGAATTGCTTCGGGTATTTGTTTTAAGACCTCGTTTGGAGCAGGAGATAGATCGGGCGGATACAGCATGCGGGTTATGCCTTTTGTATCAAATATACGAACCTGATTATAATCATAGTGTGACGCATAGGTCATTAGCCACTTCTGTAAATCTTGTTTCGCTGTCAGATCTCCGGAGTTCTTGGAAAATGCATGAACAGAGCGAGCTAGACTAAAATTCGCGCGAACCATTTCCGCATCTCCCATGCGTTCGGCCCGCCAATGCAGAAGTTCAGCAATTTTTAGGCTAGCAATACTCGATAACTGTTGTTCCACTTGATTGCGATGTATTCTGATATAACGTTGATAGATCAAATGACCCGTAAGCAAAAGGCTCACCACAAGCAATATAAATATCCAAAAGGAAATCTTGATAGAGGTCGTTAATGATCTTGTTTTGCCAAAAGGAGGCACGGTTTCAGTTTTTGGAATAGAAAAAAACATATGAGTCCCCTTTGCTTAATTTCTATCGTAGGTAAATGAAGTACGTCAATCATTTCCTAGTTAGGGACCGGTTAAAATGATTCGTGAGATTTCATTCTTTGCTCAAGAATATAATCTGCGTACTCACGGCCATTGTTACAAAAATAATCAACCAACCTTTCGCATTTGACTTAACCAGCCCGGATCGATAGTTTTAATGTATGAACAACAATCCGGTGCCCTTTCAAAGAAAAATCATTTTAATCAATCCCAAATTTCAATGGCTTTTTATCGCTTATACGGCGTTGATTTCAGTGGTGATTTTAAGCGCATTTTATGGAGTATTTATTTTTAGTTTTTACAAACTAAATGAAATGGGTATTCGATCCCATCTTCCGCCCGATCATATTTATTTTGAGATTCTTCGTATTCACAAAGTCTATTTAACCAGAGTCTTAGCTGGTCTTTTTGTTTTTACTTCAGCAATTCTTGTTTTTAGTGGCATGATATTTTCACATCGAATCGCAGGCCCTATTTATCGAATGCAGACAGATTTATTAAATATGGTGGCTGATCAATCAGGGAAAATAAAAATGATTCACTTCAGGAAAAAGGATTTTTTTAAAGAACTTGCGGCAGCTTTTAATCAATTTGCAGAGAGCAAAAATAAGGATTCAAACGGACGGTGAGATGGCGCGATTCGGTTGATGTAAATCCGATTCTATTTCTAACTCGAAAGTTTGTTTAGGTCTGTTGTTGAGTGCTAAGCTCAGCGCTTTTGAAAGCGACGCTTTTGCATTATCGGGTTGCCCTAAAATGGCACTCATGGCGATTTCAGCAAACGGAATAAGGATGGGGGTGATTTGGCCATTGGTCTTTCCACATTCTTGAGGATTACTATTCACCACATGTTTTCGACAAATCGATGGGCGAAATTCATAAACCTGGCACGCTTGATCGTCACCCAAGAACACACAACGATTATCTGGGTTTTTTGAGCTCTGGAGCCACTCTTCGCTCTTTGTTTTGCGACTCGCTTGAATTGCAAGTCGTTTGAGATCGATCATCAGTCCATCTGAGACTAGTGCTGCCAGGAGTGCCCCCTCATCAATGGTGATTTCCACTTCGTAGTTGCAACAAGTGCCGCAACCGCGACCACAGGTGGGCTTCACCTGGGCTATCCCTTGCTCAATGAGTGGGGTCAGCAGTTGGTGTCCTAGGATCGCCCTCTCTGGTCCCGCTGGAAAAGCGGCTATTTCAGAAAAGAATTTAATATAGGTGGATTTAATATCGTTAATAAAAATTTGGTATTCTTCAGGAGAGAGAACCTTTTGATAATGTTCGATCATAATCTTCAATTGGGGTGTTGGGGTGGAGATCATTTCTAAACCGCTCATGAGTTGGCCTTTCGATGTTGCTGATTTATATTAAATTGAATTTAAATAAAAATAAACAAGACAAATTCATGACTGCGTTATAAATACTAATTTAAAATCCCCTCTCCAACCTGCAGCTGTACAAGCGTGTTGAAATTGACACGAGTTTGCAACCAATGACTTTTTGGGGTGATGGCCACAGCGGTGACTGGGGAATGCTTAATGAGCTCACCGGGAAGACTTGGCCCTTCATTGAGAAGGGGCAAATGAATTCGGTACGTTATCACTGGAAATAGATTAAACTAATTTCATTGATTTATAGGTTAAAAGTGGTCTTATTACATAATGGCTATGTAAATTTCAGTTGAACAATGTTGGCTTTAACATTACTATCCCTTCCATAAGGAATATTAATGAAATTCAAACTTGCCGTCCTTTGGACTCTCTTTCTACTTTTGCCACTGCGTGAAGTGTCTGCTCGTTTGAGCGTTGCTTTGCCAAGTGCTCCGAGTATTCCTGAGGCAAGTGAATTTCCGCTTCGAGGCTGGAGTGATACTTACACCGATTTTATTAAAAAGAGAGTGGAGCAATATCCAGAATTTTTGGCGATGTCAGGCAAGGACGTGGGCAGGCTTTGCTCAAATTGGGATCAATTAGACAGAGAAGCTCGTAAGATGTTTTGGGTAAATTTCATTAAATCGATTTCTTATGGTGAAAGTGGTTGGGTTCGAGGTGAAATGACCCAGGAGACCGCAAGTAATCTGAGGATGGATTTGGCTACGAAGCGTGCGGTATTTTCGGAAGGCCTGCTTCAAATTTCTTACGGATCTGTTTCACTTTACAAAAAAGTATATCAATCAGAATCCTGTGACGTCCCTTTCGAGGGGGATGAAAAAAGCATGTTCGTCCAAGATGCTCGCAATTATAAATTCAAGCATGAGCGGATGAGTGAAAATGCAAATGATAGAGAGCTTTTAAATCCGATCAGAAATATAGCCTGCTCACTGGATATTATGTATCTCGGTTACTTAAGAAAAGTGAATGATCAGGAGACCGAAGCGTTAAGGAAGGGCGTAGCCATTTATTGGGGAACACTCCGTGTAGGCCGTAATGGATTTACCAATTTTTCAGAACAATTCAAAAAAGAAAATAAGAGCGCCCCTCATCCCTGTGATTTCGATTTTTCTGGTGATTAATTTCGATTGATTGCTCAAGTATTAATGCAAATCTGCGCCCACACCCCGCTCATTGTTTTTCCGAGGCGCTTGAATGTTTATCCCCTCGTGAGTAAAATCAAGAATCGCCTTATTCACGATATCTGCATGGGTCCAAATGATTCCATGAGGACCTTTTGGAATCCTTACGAATTGAGCGCCGAGCATTTTTGATAGAAGTTCACCCGTAGATCTAATGGGTAGAATTCCGTCGGCTTCTCCCTGAATGACGAGGCTAGGAATACTAATTTTTGAAATATCAGGCCTAAAATCGGTAAGCCACGTGTCGACACACTTCAGGGTTGCAATTGCCGACGCACTAGAAGCTAGATTAAAATCAGCTCGTAATCTCTCTTCACTTACTGTCTTCCCAAATATTTGCTCATTATTATAAAATTTATTTAAAAACTCGGTAATAAAGGAAAAGCGATCTATCATAATGGCTTCTTTCATTTCTTCGAAAAAAATCCCATCGACTCCCTTTGTGTTTTCACTCGTTTTGAGTAGAAAAGGTAGGATAGGAGAAATAAAAATTGCACGGCTTATCCGTGTGGAACCATAAGTGCAGATGTATCTCGCCAGTTCGCCCGTTCCCATTGAGTGGCCAACCAATGTCACTTGTTTCAGATTAAGCTTTGTGATTAACACATCTAGATCTTTGGCAAACATATTGTAATCGTATCCTACTGAGGGGTGACTCGATAAACCAAATCCTCGTCGATCGTAGGTTATCACTCGATGACCTTCGTCCAAGAGTGCAGATTCTTGTTTCTCCCACGCTGCCCCAGAGAATGGGAATCCGTGGATTAAGATCACGGGTTGTCCCTCTCCGTGATCGGTGTAATGAATCTGAATATCACCTGAATTCTCTTTTCCAACAGTCAGATACGGCATAAGGTTCTCCTTTTATGCGTTAATTTACGGAATAGAAGAGCAATACCCATGCCAAACTGCGATGAGGACGTATGAATGCCTAGATAGCTGCTGAGAACCAAAACGCCCCAATTCAACAGTTGATCAAGATTCACTCAGATGTTCTCTGAATTTAAGTGGGCAAATTATTTTAGAAAACATAAAATATTGGATAAACACGGCCGTGATGGTTTACAAAAATGTGTTAAAAAGGTAACCAGCTTGCGAGGTCAAAAGCCGCTCGCGATCTTCCTGGGTATATACGATGCGTTTCAATCATTGGCTTATAAGCTGGATGATTTGTCGTCAATTGATTTCATTGCTTTGTCTACTTTGAGTTATTCTGTACATATAGATGACACCGTTTAAATGAGTGATGTTATTTCGTCATAAGATTCAACGCTCGAATACGGCACATCCCTTGCTTTATTATAGCAATGAGGGTTCATATAATGAGAATAAAATTAATTTCGTTGATATTTGTTTTGGCACTGTTGGTAGGTTGTAATTCGCAACAACCCGCTCAAACAGCATCTGTAATGTCTGGCTCGGCACCAGTTGCTCAAACGCTAGCATCCACCACTGAAACGCCCGCACCGGTAACTTTGATTCATCCCATTACCTTATCTGAATTAGACCTCAAAGTGGGAAACATTTTAACCGGAGGTTTACCTAATTTGGGGCAAGCAACTTCCTTAACGGTTTCAAATCAAATCCCAAACAATGGTCAAGCAGCACTTTATCAAGATACATTTAGTGGTAAGCAATTCTTTCAAATCCCTGGTATTGTATATATCAATTATTCGGTCCCTGCGCCCGCGTCTACAAGCACTCAATCCTATGTTGTCCCTAATACTGTGACTCTAACGTTATCAAATGCAAATTCGAGTGACACCCTTTGTGTTTATACTCAGTCATCTAGTTATACTTATGCTTTTACTTCATGTTCTCAAGGAACAAATGCCCCTGAGCGTGAATGCAAATGATACTTTAAGTGCTGATTCTATTTCCTTAAAGTTTACTACTATTACCTCTAAATTATTTACCAGTGTGACCGGGATTTCCTTTCAATTGGTAAATTTAATTCCAGTGTGCAGTGGTGCTTTTAGCAATAATGCTCATTTATTAGGGTCGGCAGTATGTGGTTCAGCTACAGGTGCCCTCATCAATATGACTAACCCAGCAAATAACAGTATTGTTTTTGACGGGCATGGGAATTCGATTTCTGCGCCAGCGGCAAGTATTGGAATCTACGCTCAAGGTTATGGCATTACTCTTCGTAATATAATCATTAGCGGCATGACCAATGGGATTGGTGCTCTCGCTTACAACACCAATAGTCTGAATGTTCAAAACTCGCAATTTGCTTCAAATGCGATTGGTATGCAAATTTATTCAGATACCTACAATTCGTGGGGAGCGGTTGTCAGTAATAATAAACTCAATTCAAACGCCTACTTTGGACTTCGAATTTGTGGTAGTGCTTTTTCAAATAGTCCTACCATTTCCAATAATGATTTCAGCAAAAGTGGTGGATATGCGTTATCGATCTATGGCGATGGAATTACCATCAGTGATACGCAGTCAAATAATTACTCCGGTTCTTCGAACGGACTCTATCTTTCTGGTGGAAACATTAACGTTCAGAATTTTTCGCTTGCCACTGCTGCGATATTAAATTGCCCTATTTATGCAACGAATGCTTATTTAACCATAAATAATACGAACCTTACCCCATCATCCACTCCCAGTTTAAATCAAACACGCGTGGGACTTAGTCTGTATCAAATAAAAACCGCAAACATTTCACAGCTTACCGTAAGCGGCGCAGATGTTGCCGTTAAAATTGCAACCGATAGTGGAGTGCAGAGTGGGGTTGCAATTAACAGCTCTACACTCACGCAATCGGTGGTAGCAGGAATTATGGCTCAGAGCTTTGATAATACACTTTTTGGATACATTAATATTCAAAACAGTAACCTCAAGCTTAATCCACCAAATTTTGCAATTTGGAGTGACTCAAGTAATCCAGCTGTTACCAGCTACATTAATGTAAATAGTAATAACACCATTTAATTTATTGCCTGAGCTTCGACGCGATGGAGTATTCGCTCTTGATCCGATTTAGAATGACCTTGGAGGGATGTGTTTGCCGAAATAAACTTTCATCATTGAGTAGATCAACGGTATTCTTTCAAAATGCAAAATTCTTACATTGCAAAATTCTTACATTGCAACGATATAAAAATGTAGACGTTTAATAGTATTTATTTTAGCATTACTCCACAACTAAGCCGTAAAGCGGTACAAATTAATTAAAAGGAGTAAACTTAAAATGAAAACATTAATCACATTGATGGCCCTCGTAATTGCCGGCTCTGCACTAGCAGGGCAAGTGGAACTGAGAGTAAACCAAGGTGCAACACCACTTCCTTCGTGCGGTGGTAGCGTTGATGCTATTAAAGATGGAAATGGAAATGTTATGGTCAATTTCTATAACGTACAGTATTGTTCAAATTATAATGTTTTGGGTGCAAATTACCAAGAAATTAACCCAAGAGAATTCCCAAATCAAAAGCTCATGGGATCGAACGGTAATCGTAATGGGTCTTTTGATATTTCCCCTGATTTGATTAATCTTGGTAAGAACGTTATTGTTCTTCAAGTGAGATCAAATAAATACGGAAGTAAAAAAGATACAGGTGCTGCGCACGGTGACGAAATTATTTTAAAATTTAAAGAGAAATTGCCGCCTGCGCCCACTACAACAACCAATGGCAGTGGCTGGTAAGATCCTGTTGTTGACAGACATTTGCTGGGAGGGCTAGGAAATATGCGAACTCGTCACAGAGCTGCACTTCATTTTCTAGCCCTTCTTATTTGTTCGGACCTTCATTTATTCACATTCAGTATTCAGGTCGCAAAAGCACAAAATGTAAGCACAGGTCAAACTGTTGGACTCGATGATCACCGAAGAGACGTTCTTGCACATCGAGTAGAACGTTTTGTTAGTGCGCGCGAAAATGCATTATTAGAGTGCGCCAGTGTAGAAAAAAGTGTTGTGAATCGGTATTTGAATGTGCAAAGCTTGAGTCTTCATTATGTTCACTCCCAAAATGCCAGTTTAGAAAATGTACTACTCTTGTTACAGGCATACGGGCTCACCGAAAACTATCTCGCTGATTTTGTGCGAAAGAAGTCTCCTTGTGCAAAATTGATCCGCAATGCTGATCAATCGGTCGTCAATGAAGAACGAGAGAGGTTTAAGACCTCGTTTTTGCTACTTTCTTTAGCTAAGTTTCCGGGGGAAGCAATTTCGCCACTTTCGCTTTTATTTATGGAGCTTGACCCGAGCTGCGACACGCATCCAGTGCCGGATTTTGGTTCTCATTACTTAGACACCAATTCTTGTACTGCCGGGTTTGAGATGGTCTTGAACGTGTTGAAGGACGCCACTTCGAATGTGTCTCCTGTCTTTGAAGACTCGGCCCAAGAGATCGATGAGTGGTTGTTTGAGTTTCATACTAAAATTAGGAATTCAAAACAGGGTCAGAGTATTGATTTGCTGAGAACGCAATTCATTAAACAAACAACGCCTTCCGAACGCCTGAAGTTCTTGTCTATGTTGACGTTTCTTTATACCGCAGGGGGCTCTAGGGTAGGGATGAGTACGCCCTATGGTGATACATTCTGGAAGTCTCCGCTAAGGCTTGGTCTAAGTCCCGAATACGCGTACTATCAGTACATGTATTGGATGAATCGCAGAGATGCCTTCAAGTCAGATTTGGAAGTGGCCCAACATAAAAACGTGGTGCTCACTTTGGGTAATACTAATATCCATTCATGGAATCACCACAACATGATTTCCGCTTTTCTTGCTTGTGATTATGAAACTCGTGGAATGAACTCCATCGCGAAGCTGGTTCCCGAAGCATTGGGGGTTGCGTACGAGAGTAAAGACTTTGTATCCCATTTGAAGGATGGTTTGGGATGGAAAAAGAGTGCACAGAATTTTGAACAGGATACCGACAGGCATCGTGTGGGAGCTGTATTTGGGTATCGCTATTGCCGGTATCAGTAAAATGAGCTCCATAAATCCAGTCCGATCACGTAAAATTATTCACATTGATATGGACGCGTTTTTTGCATCGGTCGAACAGCGGGATCGACCTGAATTAAAAGGAAAGCCAGTCATTGTGGGCGGCAGCCCAGAGTCGCGGTCGGTGGTGTGCGCAGCTTCCTATGAGGCAAGGAAGTTTGGTGTTCGTTCAGCCATGAGTTGCTCTGAAGCGAAGCGCCGCTGCCCCCAGGGAATATTCATTTCTCCTCGTTTTGATGCTTATTCTGAAGCTAGCGATGCCATTATGGAGGTAATGAAAACAGTAAGTGATCAAATTGAGCCACTCTCTTTGGATGAAGCTTATCTGGATGTCACAGAGAATAAACTGAATGAACGAAGCGCCACGAGGATCGCTCAATATTTAAAAGCAGAGATTTATAAGAAAACAAACCTCACTGCGTCTGCCGGTGTGAGTTTTAATAAGTTCTTGGCAAAAATCGGAAGTGATTTGAAAAAGCCAAATGGCCTTGTCGTAATTACGCCCGATAAGGTCGATGAGATTCTCCTTCCTCTTTCAGTGGATCGTTTATGGGGCGTGGGGAAGAAAACATCTGAGAGATTGAAGGCGCAGGGTTTTTATACTGTATCGGATTTGAGGAAATCGAGTCGTGAAAATCTAGAATCGTTGCTTGGATCAATGGGCCCATTTTTTTGGGAATTGGCGCATGGACTTGATGAGCGGGAAGTGGATTCCAGTACCGATCAGAAAAGTTTTGGAACAGAACGCACTTTTAGTGAGGATTCGACGTCGGTTGCTCAATTACTCAGAGTTTTAGAAGAATTATGCCAGGAAATTTCAGATACTCTCGTGGAAAGACATTGGTATGCTTTGACCTTTACGCTAAAGGTAAAATACTTTGATTTTAAGCAGG
>CAIMWN010000133.1 GCA_903845155.1 Oligoflexia bacterium | reverse complement strand
GGAACAAGCGGGCGGATTAAAGGGAGTCAAAGCGATCGTTCTCGGGGATTTTCTAGATTGCCCAGATACGGTCGCAAAATCACTTCCTTCTATTCCGGAAAATGTAAGTGCGGAGTATCTTCGCCATCCGCCACAAGAGCTTTTAAAACCGATTCGGGCTTTATACCCTCCCCATGAAGCACTTGATTATATTTTCAGAAGCTTAGGTGAACGCACTCAAATCGCAGTACTCAAAGGAGTGCCTGCTGGACATGGGCCGAACTATCATCCACTTTTCCTAGGTAAGAAGCATCAATTGAAAACTACGGGTGAACTAAAACTCACCACTTAAAGCAATAGGAAGTTAAAATTATTCAGTATGGATCAATCATCATCAATGACTCACTCTGAAAGGCATTTTAATTTAAAACACCTAATCATCGGGGCACTTGTGTACGTGACCCTAGCGTTTGCCATTGCACCGCAAGGTTTTAAAGCCCAGCCATCAGAAGATACCTATGAGTATGCAAAACCAGCCCGGGCCATTGTTGCGGGAATATGGCCTAATTTTGAAATACGGAGTCCAACCTACCCTTTGTTTTTAGTCCCCTCTGTGTATTTTTCTTCGAACCGTCTGCTCTGGTTAATGCAATTAGGATTGGGAGCACTCGCTTTTTTTTGTATGCAAAGGTCATTAGAAAAAATTTCTTTAAAAATCAGCCAACCACAGCACTGTTCATGAGCATTCTTACCTGGGCCCCCGTTCAGGTGATGGGATGGAGTGGTTATGCACTGAGTGAGTCGCTCATGATTGCCTTTCTCTTGATTTGGATATGGCTGGATCAAACAGGTAGTATCCTTTCTTGCTGTCTGTTCGATCTTGCATTTATCATGCTTCGGCCGGCGTTTGCACCCTGGCCCCTGCTTGTTTATGGATTTCGTTTGATCAAAAAGCGACAAAAGGATTCTTTCATCAAACTCACCTGGGCACTGAGCGTGGTCTTAGGTTTTTGCACCTATTTATATTGCCATAGTGGTCACTTTGAGTTTTCGATGACGGGTCGCACGAACCGCTTATCCATGATTTTAAATTATGGGAAACTTGATTTTCATCTTTGTGAACACCAAATATGTGACCCGATCACCCGCGATACATTGAAAGTCATCCTAGATAAAAACACAATCCATGATGATATCTATTTTGGGTTTTCTAAAAAACTCAGTAGCGAGAAGATTCTCATTGCCATGCATCGCCTTCGTCCGGTGTTTACCTTGAACGGTATTTTGGACCATTTACTCACTGACTTGTCCCCATCCACACGATTCGCACTCACTCAACATATCGTTGTTCAGTTTTTTTTAAACGTCTCCAATGGTGTTACGGCCGTTTTCATCGATCGCTTACAGTCACAATTTCAAGACTTCTTTGTGCCATGGAGTAAGGTTTGTCGGTATTGGGAATATTTGTTCGCGGGTGGAGTCCTTCTACTTTTGACTCAATGGAAAACAGTCAAAAATCAACCACTTCTACAGATGTTTTTCGCATTGTGGATTTTCCAAGCGCTCATTGTAGCTGCATTCTCCCCTGCAGCGTTCAGTAGACTGATGGCACCCGCACTGGTCCCTTTTCACTTTCTCGGTCTCTATGGTTTATTCACTTTCATTAAATCCAATGGAGATAAACCCCTGCCACCAATGTCATGACTAAAGCTTATCCTTTTCTATCATTCATTACCGTTGTGAACATTTACTGAAATATGATTGTTGATATTCCCTCGATAAGAGGCTGTCACAACGTTGGTGATCAGCTCTGCTTGAACTTGAACTGCGTTACCTACTTCTTTAAATGAATTAATTTTCGCAGGAATAATATAATAGTCATTCAAATAATCATCGGAGGTCTGAATTGCCATTTCACGATCAGACTTAAGTGTTGTGCCTGCTTTTGGTATATAAAGCTTTAAACTAGGATTCTGAAGCACCACTTTGCTTGGGTCACTATCACTAGGAATAACAACATCCATCACTTGAGTATTCACTATTTCAAATCGACCATTTCTTGAACTCGTAAAGTCTGAACACTCTCGTCCACCATTATCCACGCTCACACAAATGATGGAATTGTTTTGCAAACTCAATTCCAATCCCACTCCATCTGCATCATGAATAGTACCGCTCAATTCAAATGTTGCACTCGCAAATTTTTGAACTTCAACATTACAGGCAGAAACTAAAAAGAGGATAAACAATGAACATGACAATTGAAATAAAATTTTCACTGGGGCACTCCTTAAATTAATACAACCACAATCCGATTACAGATTATGATTTATAACATAGTTAAACTTGAATGAATAGCGATCTCATCCCATGTAAAAAACACACTCAAACACTAAATACATTTAGTTTAATAAACAACAAAACTCATAGCAATGTCGATCAATGCAAGCTCATTTTTGTGAATAGCACACGATTGTGTCCCTCTTTAACTCGCACGCGATTCTGTCCCTTTTGCTGTCGTTTAAAAACAATGAGTTAAGCTCTTCTGAAACCAGGAGGGCTAGACAATTGACAGATAAAGATGGGGTCTATTTG
>CAIMWN010000132.1 GCA_903845155.1 Oligoflexia bacterium | reverse complement strand
GAATACTGGAGGCGATAAAATGGGCAAAAGCTGCTGTGAGAAAAAAGGACCAGAATTAGAAGCTCTTCGGGGAAAGCAGAGTGGTGTATTAAAAATAGTCCTATTAATTAACGCCGTGATGTTTGTTCTCGAGTTTACCTTTGGGATTTCCTCGCGGTCTTCGGCATTGAAGGCTGATTCGCTTGATATGCTTGGCGATGCTATTGTTTACGCATTTAGCCTCTACGTTTTGTATCGAAGTGACAAGTGGCGCGCCAGTGCAGCCCTTGCCAAAGGGTTAATTATCGTTGGCTTTGCAATTTTTGTTTTGGTCGATACGACGATGAAAGCACTTGGAGATACCGTCCCGCTCTCAGGAACGATGGGGATCATTGGCACGATGGCTCTTGTGGCCAACACGACGTGTCTTATACTTTTGCTCAAGCATCGTCACGACGATCTCAATATGCGTTCAACCTTTATTTGCTCGCGTAACGATATAATTTCGAATCTTGGCGTTTTGATAGCAGCTGCGGGAGTGTTCTTTACACATTCTAAATGGCCTGACATTGCCTTTGGATATGTCATCGCGGCGGTATTTTTCAAATCAGCTTGGCCGATCCTTACTGAATCCTTTAAAACGCTCCGAGCCGAAGGAATCTAGGCTTGCAGGATCTCAGCTTTTTTGATCAGAAACTGAAAGTGCTGGCCATGATGAATTTTGATGAAATGCTTTTGGAGAAATTACTCCGCAAGCCATCTCTTTACCCTCTATTCAAGATTTGCCATTACTTTAGATTGTTCGATTTGATCAGAGCTAAACTTTATGGCGATAGATCAAATTTAAACTTTTATATTTTACTTCAGACCATGCTTGAGACTTGTCCGTGAGACCGTCTGAGACTCAGTCTCACGAGTTTCACGCCTCAAAAAAAATTTCCTCAATAAATTCAAACTAAATACACTTCGTCAGTAACCATAAGCTGTTGGCACATTCTTGCAATACTCCTCTGTAACCGCGTGGTCGTAAGACTCACGCAAAAACAAAGGAGATTCATGCTAGACCAATTTTTTCAACCGATCCCCATGCACCCAAGCCCAGGCAGTTTTGAGAAGTGGATGCCTTGGCTTTATTTCATTACTCTCATTCTGCTTCTGTTGTTCGTGATCGTATTCAGCCTTCCTGCCCATGCTGAGTCCGTATCTCTTCCCGGCGAAGATATTTCATCCAAAATGGAAAGTGCCGGAACTCTTCTGCGGTTCATCGACACCGCTCTTTTCAAGTGGACCGCCCGCATTCTTTCGGGAGTTTGCATGTTTGGCACCGCATGGTGCTTTAAAGAGCAACGTATCGGAACTGGTGTTGTCGTTCTGATCGCGGCTCTTCTCTTCGGTACGGCCACGATGTGGGTCAAAAACATATTCTCTGCTGCTGGTGGCGACAGCGTATTCACACTCACTCAACCCAATGTGGATAGGACTCACTCCCGCCATGCATGACTATACAGAAATGCGTAAACGTCTCGGATACGCGGTCAATCAGACTCTTGATTCCCCGGTGATGATCCTTGATTTCTGGGAAATCAGCGAAATCTTTGCAGCACTCATTTGCATCATGGTTTTTGGAGTCCTGTTTTATCAATGGTTTCTTCTTTGTATCGTTCTGATTCTCACGCTTTTCGGCCTTCCATACCTTCGCCGCAACTTTAATAAAGGAATGGTCATGCATTTTCCATACAGCCGCTTTGGAATGAAGCTTCCGGGTTTAGTCAACCCAGGCACACGGCAGATGTCTGATTGAAAGGAAAAGATGGATACTTTAGCACTCAAAAATAAGCTCGCCTTCATTGGAGTCGATTTTAAAGGAAAAATTGAAAACTTTCACCATCGGGTAGGGCAAAGCCTTCAGATCAACGTCATTGGCCCGATGGAAAAAGGAATGGCCGCCGCGAAACTTCAAGCGCCACCGACTCATGTGGTGGATGGAGTTGATCTTCGTGTTCTACCGAAATTCATTTGCTACAAAGCGGCGCTCCTTCGGGAAAGACTTTCGCTTCAATTCGCACTCGCATTAATCGTCGGTGCATTTTTAGTTCTTTTTATTACTTCGAGATTCGAGGTGTCTGGGCTCTACGCAAAGCTTCGCTCAAAGGAGTATATTCTCGCGCCTGGAGTACAGGACTTTACTCCTGTCTCTCCGCAAATGGTCCCTGACTCGCATGTTTTCAATGCCGCTATGGATTTTCTGCAAATGTTCGGAACATTCAGCGCACCCAATATCGCCGAACAATACACTCGTCTTTCGGAAAGTATGAGTCCTGAGTTACGCGTGCAGTTTGAACTTGAAGCTCAGTCATGGAGAGCCAAAGTTAAGGAAGAGAATATCTCACAAATTCTCTCGATCATGGACAAAGAGATTCGCTCTGCGAATAACGGTTTTTATCAAGTCACCGCCGTCGGACGCAAGGACACTTACGCAAATGGCGAACACCTTGGATCAACCGACGTTGTAATAGAAATGGTACTGAGACTTATCCCTCCTCAGGCCGGAAAGCGTTGGTATCTCGAAATCACCAAACTTACGAGTCAAGATGCCAACGCATTCAAAACTAAAACCAGTATCGGAGGTAACAAATGAAGAATGTGAAACGTGTTCGAATTACTGCTTATCTAATTGGATGGCTTCCACCACTGATTCTCGCATGTTTTTCAGTAATACCAAGTGCTGAGGCGCGAGATGTGTATTACGGAAAAGCAAAAGAAACGGTGCTCATTCCATTTGGAGTTGAAACCCTGTTTCGATTCCCGATTGAAGTAAAGACGATCACGGAAGCAAACCGTTTTGAAATTCGTCCAGCTAATCCTGAGGAGCCGGATTACAGCGTTCTTGTTATCAAACCTCGAATGAGCGAGGGCTCTGCTGATGTAACCTTTCTATTTTCAGATGGAAGCGTTGCGAGAACTCAGCTCATTATTTCGAACAAACCCAACCTGAAACGGGACTCGATTTATGATTTCAAACCAAAAGACGATCTCTTGGCCAGTAATCCAAATCTTGCCGACCCTTCAAGTAACGCGAAACATGATCCGATGACTATTTCCGAGTTGGATCTCATGCGAGCTATGATTCGAGGTGAAAGCGTGTCGGGCTTTGATGTCTCTCACTATTCTTTGAGTATCCCCATCGGTTCACCGAACCTCACTGCACAGTTGACCAAGGTTTATCGAGGGAAGGATCTTAATGGATATGTTTATCTTCTTAAAGTGGATGGCAGCGGTCATTTTTACGAGGTGGATCTCAAAGCCCTTGCTCTTGGGCATCCTAACCTTGCGGTAGTTTCCCAGATCGACCGCAAAGTCATTGGCGGAAACCAACCGGAAGAGCGAGAAAGTTTTTTGCGAATTATTGCAAAGCCTGGCACTTCCGCGAGCAAAGTCATTCTTCCGGTCGCAATTAAATCTGATGCAAAAGCGGAGGGAAAATGATCGAAAAAATAATAGATAAACGACGTCTTTTTCAGGTCGTTGAAGTGCTCAAACAGCACAAGCTTCCACTTTTATTTGGATTATTTGGAATGGCGGTTCTTACAGCGGTTTTGTCATCACATGGTGATAACGACGCACATGTCATTTTTAAGTCCACTGGACCAATTGATTTTAAAAATGCGAGTATACTTGGCGATCCAAATCGTGGAGTCCTTAAGGGCGAAGAGCGTCTATTCGCTCGTCAGCAACGAAACGTCATGGAGTCCCAGGGTGAACTGAAGGGCGAAATTGAAAAACTCCGAGAGGAAGTAAAGCAGCTCACCTCTGCGCGCAACGGGGCACAAGATAATTCGATCGGCTTGAGCGGCCCAATTGCTAGTCCGTCTCCAGGAGCCAATTCCATTTATGGGCCGGTGCCGTTTGTGGGTCCGACCCAATCTCCAGGACCCACTCTTGGACCTCCAGCAGAAAACTTTCAAGGAAAGCAGGTCGCGCAAACTCCAGCCGCTGTACCATCCTCAGATCAAGTTAAAATGACCGCCTCGTCAGCCACTCGAACCTCTCTCGGTATTTCGCAAGATTATAGTAACTATGGGCGTGCGAGAGTTTCTGGTAAACCTGGCGCCTCGATGATTTCATTCCCGGTAAAAACCACGGGTTCTGTTGCCTTCAAAGGTCCAGAAATCACCCTCCCAAGCGGTAGCTATGTCAAAGCGAAGCTTCTGACCGGGGTTGAAGCTCCGGAGGGCAAGACTTATCCGGCACTGATGCAACTTGATTATGCTTACATCATTCCTAACCATAAACGTCTCGACTTGAACGGATGTTTCGTCATTGCTAAAGCGCAAGGCGATCTTTCAACTGAGCGGGTTCAAATGCAGGCCACAAAACTTTCCTGTGTATCGAAGCGGGGTGGAATGTTCGAGCGTGAAGTAAATGGTTTCATTGCCGATGATGTGGACAACTCATTTGCGGTTCTTGGAACGGTAAATACAAAACAAGATCGTGTCGCTGCAACTGCGTTCTTGTCTAGTATCGTCGCGGGAATCAGTAAGGCCGTTCAGCAAGCTCAAACCACTCAGCAAGTAACACCGCTGGGAGGAAGCCAATCCATAGTCACCGGCGACCAGGCGAAGTTCATTGGTGCTGGTGGTGCAGCCGACGCCGCGACAATGGTGAGCCAGTGGTATCTCAAGCAAGCCCAAAACTTACTGCCAACGATCAACGTCGGCTCCGGTCAGGACGTGTGGATCATCATGCAAGACAAAGTTGAACTGCCTAAAGCTTATTTTAACCAGAACTCAGAAGGAGGAAATGCAAATGCATCCATCTACACTTACTTCACCCGTCTTATTGATTAATCAGTGGAAAAAACTCAGCTTCATCATTGGATTTCTTGTTCTTTGCGCCCAAGGGTGCGCGAGTCGTGCGCCTTCGCTTCGGGTACTCGACACCCGCGCCGGATATGGAAATGAAATGGACGATGAGGAAGTGGCGCTTTATGAACGAAGCCGCAGAACCAAAGACTCGGCCCTTACGCAAGGAGGTCATCGAGTAGCGACAGCATATATCTATCCACATGAACTCCCGACGCGTGATTACTTCTGGGGAGCGTATGTTTCACTTCTTATCGGCGATGCGGAGGTTTCCTTTGAAAACCCTGATGACACGGGCTTTGGACCTGGGATCAAAGAGACCAAAAAAGGAAAGAAAAAGTCAAAAAGAACGGTGGAGAAATGAATTATCAAAAGATACCAGATATATTTACAAAAACACTCGCAAAACAAGAGCTTTTCGCCAAAGCGCTCTTTGAACGGCCAGAGAGTCTAAGTAAATTTCTTCCCTATGATGAGTATTTGCGAGAATTCGGTCTTTTTCGTCAAAAAGACGGATCACTTGGTGCTGTTTACGAAGTAACGCTTTGTGAGCATGAGACTAAAACGGCGGATCAAATTTGCGATTTACTTTTGAAGCTTCGGAACTGGTTTCGACTAGATGAAACGCTGACGCTCTCGCTTCTTTTCGAACAGGCACCGATTTCTCCTCATGATTCACTTTGGAATCAATACTCAACTCCTACCGATCAAACTCGACAAGACATTCCCTCTGTTTTGCATCTGGCACAAATTCAAAAGATGAAGAGTGCAATGCCATTACGAAGAAGGCTTTATCTATCCATTCGTAGTTTCGAAAAAAAGATTTCATTCGCGGACCGCTTAGTAAATACTAAAGCGGAACTGGCGAATCCAGATCAGACCCTGTCCAATACGATGAATGGGTTTCTGAAGAGCCTCCGTGAGTTCAATCATTTGCTGAGCCAATTTGATCTCACGACGCCACTCCAGATGAAGCGATTGAATGATGAAGAACTGGCTGACATTTTAAGACGCACCTTCAATCCAGTTACTTATTATGAGCGCCCGTTTGCGAAAATTAACTCAAATCTACCGCTCGCTGATCAGGTAATTTTTTGTAAGAGCAATTTGGGTTTCGAAGGCATTACCCGTGAAGGGACAAGCACCCGAACTATTACCCTGAAAAATGCTCCGTCGTTCGCTTACCCCGGTGCAATGGCCTATTTCCTGAGTCTCGATTTTCCGTTTCGGATCGGAATCAATATTTCTTTTCCAAAGGGGGCGGCGATGAAACGTCACTTCGCGCTCAAAGAGTTCTTTCTTCAAAATACGCCTTCTGCACGATCAAAGAGACAAAAGGTCGAGATTGACTCACTCCAGGAACGTTTACTTCGTGACGATAGAGTTCTTAATATGACTTTTTGTGTATTCATTGATTCCGAAGCGAGAGAAACACCGGAGGCATCAACAGAAGAGCTTGAACGTAGAACCAAGGAAACGCTTGCTCGATTTCAACAAAAACTTGAATGCGAAGCAATTGTTGAAAAGGAAATCGGTTTTGGACTTTGGCTGAACGCGCTTCCTCTTAACTACCATCCCATTGCGGATTCCACCGCAAAACGGGCCATTCGAATTCTTGCCTCCGATATTACTCATTTTTGCCCAATATTTGATACTTTCCGAGGAACGCAGTCTGCGCAATCCCTCTTTTACTCCAGAGAAAATGGAGTTGTGCCATTTAGCCTAAAAACCTATGGGAACTCGCACATGACAGCGGTTCTAGGCGATACGGGGTCAGCCAAAAGCGGTCAAGTGATCAAGCTTCTCTTGGGCGAGCTTCGCCGTGATCCAAAGCCGATGATCTTTGTTGTCGATAATAAAACAAGTTACGGAATGGTTGCTAAATTCATCCCCTCAGAATTAACCACATTTGAATCTGGCAAACCCATGCCGTTTTCACCATTTCGAGGACAACTCGATGAAGACAAACAGAGATTTCTTGTTCACTGGTTAACTGCTGCGATTCAACTGACGTCACCACAATTTAAATTTGAATCCGAGCATCAAACCTGTATTTCTCAGGCTTTGAGACTAGCCTTCGAAGCGAAGGCACGGGCTGCCGGAATTCGGTACGTTGACGGCAAACTCATTGAAACCGAATCCGCACATGAGCCGATGGTCGCACTCGACGACGTTATGGCACAGCTTGGAGCTCTAACCGGCATTCCAGAGTTCGAGAAATATGGCCAAGCAATTGATGAGATTTCTCGCAAGCTCCGTCCGTTTTATTCGGACGGTATTTATGCCTCTTTTTTCCGCCAAACCACACCCACACCAAAGGCGAAGCCGGTGGATCTCTATATCTATGACCTTGATGGCTTGTCAGGAGACCCCATTCTTCAGACGTTAGCCACTATGAGTGTTGTAGATGAGATCCGCCGGAAAATTAAGACGGATCAAGGGCGCGAACGAGGTGGATTCGTGGTGATCGAAGAACTTGGAATGTTAGGGCGAAATAATCCAGTCGCGAAGGATTTCGTTATCGACGCCGCTGAGACATTTCGAAAGCTAGGATTCTTTCTGATCGGTCTTACGCCTGATCCGGCAAACTATTTCAAAACCGAAGCGGGTCAAGCGATGTGGGCGGTCGCCGACCACTATCTCTTTCTTGCAATGAAAGACGATAATGTGAAGTTTCTTCAAGAAAAATCTGAACTCTTGGGAGAAGCTTCCGCTCAAATTGTAAAAAGTTTGCGAACGATTCGGGGAAAACACGCAGAATGCTTTTATATCCACAAATCTAAGGAGTTTTCCGGCACATTTCGTAGTGTTCCGTCTGCCCACGAACTGTGGCTTATGCCGACCCACAGACCTGACGCACTTGAAGCGCAGAAAGCACTTGCAAGATTTCCCAATGAACCCGAGTTAGCCCTAGAAGACTTGATCCGTCGTTATCCCGACGGAACCACTGAATTGCCAGGCGATACAGAAGGAGTATCTAAATGATTAATTATTTCATATTTTCTCTGTTCGTATTATCTACACAAATTGCATACGCCGACAATTTCGGCTGGGGTGGTGACGGTGTGTATAACGCTCACACCCACTTAACTCCACAGGATTATCTATTCGCTCCCAACCCCGAGCGAAAAAACGATCTCTTTGAAACCCTCAAGCCCGTTGATCTCGGAGTGGATCTTGGAGTCGGTTCAGATTGCGGAAAAATAAATATTGATGGGACTTTGAAATCTGCATACGGAAAGTTTTTGAGCGGCGATTATTTCAAAGGCATGGCACAAGACATTTTAGCAGGTGCACCAATGCTGGCCGCTTGCTATATGTCGCCCACTTGGTGCGCGATCCTGAAGCATACCCAGCTTTCGGCCAATTTCCTTACTCAGACCCGATTGAATCAATGCCAAATCATGGATAAATACACCGATTCTCGGGTCGAAGACTATTATCGAGAACGACAAACCTGCATTCATAAAGCCATTGCTGCAAATGGTGGCGATATGGATAGTGCGATGGCGTCTTGCCAGAATAATGTTTTCGAGCAGAAGGCTGGCCTCTGGGGCGGAAAAAGTGATGATCCTAATTCGTCGAACGCACTTCTCGCGGACTCTGCGAGATGGGCGGGTTTCTCCGGGCCTGAGAGCGATAGAATTTCCGGTGTTATCAAGTCAATAGTGGGCGATACGGTTGTTGCAAAAGGAAATGTTCGAGTTGATTACGGCACCCAGTCTCGCGCATCTTCGCCACGGTCTTATCTGCTAGCGATGCAAGAAAAGACGATGCAAGATTTTTGCGGAAAACTGGTTCCTTCCCTTGCTCAGGGTGGTCAGTATGTGACCGATGATGAAATCAGGAAGAGCATCAATGCGCTTCCGATCGCACCTGGCGAAGAGGAAGCCCCCATGCTTACCCCCGATGTAGTTAGAAATTTGGCTTATCTACCACAAAATCGACGCGATCGAATCTGTTTGAAGCTTTCGCAAACATTAGCGACGCAAAGCTTCGCCCGCGATATGAATCGCGCGATTGATGTACTGACTGTTGCCGGACAAAACCCAAATTTACCACCGAATCGAAAAGCCGAAATCGAACAAAAGCGGCAATCACTCAAAGACCAAGTTGATCTTACTTTAAAACTGCGCCAGGAGCAGGCAAAGCCCGTTGGAGAAGCTATGCAATACATTACCTCCGAAGGTCTGGCCGCTCAAGACGAGTCAACACGATCGAACCTCGCGATTCAGAGTGGGATGGAATCGAAGGTATCACACACCTCTCGTATGAATGACTGCGCCGATGGGGTATTTTGTGATGCACCCCAAAATTACCATAACTAAGAGATTGATGATCTAATTGATTCTCTGCTTTAAACGCATCTAACTATCGCATTACTCAAAATCTTGTCGTAAAACTGATTCGTTATTTGAAGGTCTCATCCAAATAAGAGACAAAAATTTAATCGAGGAGAGTTAACGATGGAGCCGTGGAAAAAGTTGGTTGAGGTACTCGCAGAGATATGGGTGGAGCAGGATATAAAATCCGGAAAATTCGCCGATATTGCTGAAACTCAAACTAAGAACTCAAAAAATCCGGAAGAAGAAAATCTTCCAATCACGTCAAACAGCGATTAATTACCTTTCTGCATAATATCGTTTTAAATTCCGTAAACACTGTCTGCGGAATTGGCCGCGTCCATAAAAATAGCTATATTTGATACTCGTCCATGAGACCCGCCGAGACTCAGTCTCAACTTGAGACTGAAGCAGAGATCAAATCCCTTTCAATTTCAAATCGTTAAAAAAGTGGCCCCATTTACTCCTGTTGGCACGTCCTTGCAATACTAGGAGGCGTGTACTCAAATACGGCATACGAAGCACTTTACCTCCACATGGGTCTCCAATTTCAAGAAGAGGTCACTCATTGGATTACCTCACAGGTGATTTTCCGTGCGGGGATCGTGATGATCTTTGCCGTCGCCTTTTTCATGTTCTTGGCGCAATTCGCATCTCGTTATCTTCCGATTTTTTTCACCGCTCGACGTGCTCCGATCGGCAAGGTCATCATCTTGATGTTCTGCCTCTGCCTTGGCATCTCGCTCTTAAAGGTCGGCACCGGGATCACTCCAAACAACATGAGTGGCGCGTCTTGGTCGCAAAATCCGTACATCGTCAGCCAAACCCCATCGGTAAAAGATCAGTACCAAGTCAGCATGATCTTCCGATTACTCTCGGGCCTTGCCGAAGAACTTGCGCGAGGCCTTTCTTTTGTCGTCGATGCTACATTCAGCAGAACCAACCCACAGGCCACTGCACCAAATTTTTTCTACAAAGCGATGCTCGGAGCCGCGTCAGATACCATTGACGATCCGAACGTAAAATCTGCAATCAACTATTATACGGACGAGTGCCTTAGCAAAGTCCTTCCGCAGTTCGATCAAAATGTTGATAGCGGTTTCCTTGATCGTTATTTCTCCCGCTCAGGTAGTGCTGATCAACGGCTCGCGCAGATTCCACTCGGTAGCGGTCCCTTTTCAAACTGTCTCGAACTTAAAAAAGGAATGAATGACTCCCTCAGCGACTATGCAAAGAGTCACTCATCAGTGCTTCAACGGGTAGCTGCCGAGGGAACTGCCATTGATAAATTCTCACGCGGTTTCGGCCAGAACTACGACAATTGGGTCACTTCCAATCTTCTTGTAAATCATTTTCTCGAAAGCCAAGAAGGCTCCCTTGGCCTACAAAAAGGAACTGAACTCCCCGGCACCGGAGGACGAGTGGTTCAGTACATCGAGCGTTTCTTTTCGGTCGACGGCATCCTCTCCTTACTTGGCCGCCGCGATCTCAAGGGTGCATCCATCGCCGCAAAGCGCTCGATTGAACTGTCGGATTACCTCGCGCGCGCGCCGCACGTTTCTGGATTTCTAAAGATGCTCTTGATTGGACTCTTTCCGGTTTTGGTCTTCTTTCTTGCAGCTGGAAAGTGGAGACCGCTTGTTTGGTGGTGGCTTACTTACCTGAGTATCTGCCTTTGGACTCCGCTTTGGGCGTTGCTCTATCATGTGATCACCACGCTTTCTCTCAATCTTGAAACGCTCGAAGCATACGGAAAACTTAACGATGGAGTTTCGCTCTATGCTGCGTCGTTAGTTTCATCCCGCCTTTATCAGGCGTTCGCTGTTTACGCTTGGCTGCAACTGCTGATCGGGCCGACCCTTACCGGAAGCCTTCTGATATTCGCCAGACCTCTCCTTGCCGATACTCACGCAGATGCTATGCCCGAGGGCATTTCTACCGGCGTAGGCGTAGCGACGAAGGCTGCGGGGGTACTCCTATGACTTTCTATTCCGAGCATTTTCAGGTCTTAGGCAGGGGTCCGGGGGCGAAGCCCTCGGGAGTAGTTTTGGGGTGTGACGTCACACCCCTTGCTTGCATTCCGCGTTTTTGCCTCATTTCTCGCAAACTTTACACAACCCAAGTTGGTAACTCTGACCACGGCAGGTTGCCACACTTGAACATCTCATCCGTGAAGCAGGAGCAAAACCAATGAGCGAAGCAGAAAAAGACGGAGAGTTCACCGTCAGTCAATTGAGAACAACCGTTCGATTTACGAAAAATGAATATTTGAAAGCCAAAAAGATGCAGCTAGAGAGCGGACACAGCATCCCCTGGCTTTTAAAAATTGCACTCTTTGAGCGGGGAATCTCACCGCCCACGCTCGACAATGAAACACGAGACAAGATTCAGCTTGAGTTGTCTCGCATCGGCACCAACGTAAACCAAATTGCGAAAAGTTTGAACAGCGGCATTTTCGACGGAATGGCCGAGAGGTTTCTCGAACACATTAATGACTTTCGAATGGTTCGATCATTTTTAGGACTTGGATATGGCGACCGTAAAAATTCTGTATAACGACAATGCCTCTGCAATTGAGAAATACCTGAAAGAGAAAATGGAACACGAAGGACCAACGACAGAGCATGGTTGCAACTTAGCAGATTTGAAGGAGCAATTTTCTGTTGTTCAAAGCATGAAACAGTCTAAGGGCAACAATGCGATTCATATTATTCAAAGTTGGCATCCGACAGAGAGTCAAAAGCTCACCCGCGAACAGATCCATGCAATGGGAACTGCGATGGCGGAGCGATTTGCGCCCGGACATCAATTCGTAGTCCAGACTCACACGGAAGAAGCCCATGCCCACAACCACATTGTTATCAATCCGGTCAGCATAGAGAACGGAAAAAGAATTCACAATAAACTCGAAAACATTCGAACTCTCAGAAATATAAATGACGATATCGCCCGTGAGAATGGACTCAGTGTTCTTCCTCCGCAGGAAAAACTTAGAAGACCGGGTATGAATGAAGTTTCAAAGCGAATTGAAGCCTATCGAGGCCGATCTTATCTATACGATTTAGCTTCGAAGGCTGATTTTGCTCGAAGCAATGCTACAAACTATGATGAATATGTATCATTACTGAACTCGTTTGACGTTCAAGTGCGCATTGAGCCGAAGAACATTACTTATTTCTATCCTGGTCGAGATCACGGTAAGCGGGGAAAGAATCTCGCTCCACGCTTAGACAAACCAGAGCTTGAAAAAACATTTGCATTGAATCAAGAGCGATTAGAAAAAAATCGAACTGGTTCTTCAATAGAGGTAAAGTCTGAAAAAAGTATAAAAGTTCAAGACCTGGTATCAACTCGCGCCGAGGGTGTGACTACACCACGGAATGAAGAACTGCAAAAGAGTCTGATCCCGATTCAAGAAATTCAAAAGGCGAAAGCTCAAAGTATCCTTCGATACTGTGAAAAATCAGGAATCAAACTGAATCAAAATGAATCTGGGCTAAATGTGCTCGCGGGTCGGGAATATGTCGAAGTTTCCGAGCACCAGTGGATCAACCATCGCAATAAAACCCGTGGGAACATCATCGACTTTGTGTCTACGCACAAGCAGATGGGCTATCTGCAAGCAATCGCGCAGATCAACGACAACCCACGCCTTTTACTTCTTGAATCAATGAGTGAAAGCAAGCAACCTAGCTTTCAATCTTTTTATGTTCCAAAAGAAAATTCTGCGACCCGTGAAGATTCAATAAAGTCGCTTGCGCAATTGCTAGGGCATCCACCCACTCATCGGGTTTATGACGACTTACTTCGGCAGCAGGTGGCTCACGTCAGCCGAGAAGGCGCAGTCAGTTTTTTTTCAGAAAAGAATCCCACCGGATATATCGAGTTTACTCCAACAGAGAAGGGCCGATATGACGTGTCGAAACACGGAAGTCTTCACGCTCCTTTCTTTAGTCGCAAAGCTCAGAGTGGTACTTTGAAGGTTTCCCTTGATCCGGTTGAGACATTACGAAGAAATCCAGACGCATTCATTCAGGCCAAGAATGGACGCGACGGCGCTTTGATGTTGTTTGAAGCCAACCTCGATGCCGTTCGTAAAGCTGTAGCCGAGCAACGAAACATTAAAAGAGTGGTGTTGATGAGTGATGGCGACCGAAATGGCGCTCACTCCACCCCCATTATTCAGTTTTATAAAGAACTCAAAGACTCACTAGATCCGTTCTCGATCGAGACCGAGCTACTTTGGGGATCTTCAAACAAAAAAGAAGTCGCGAGGTCACGCGAAACGGATTTCGGGATGTCGAGAGAACTCTAACCAATCAACTGCGCTGAAACGCAGTCAATAACCCAGGAGGAAGCAATGAGCACAGAAACGCAAACGACCAGTCAAACCAGTAGTCAGAAGAAAGCGAAACTCGTCCGAACCGACAGTGTTCGAGTCAGACGGGAGACCAAGAAGAAGATCCTCACCGATCTTGTCGCGCTCAACAAAAAGGATTTCGGAAGAAAGGTCACGGTGGACGACTATGTTCAGCTCGCAATTTCACTCATTAAACCCGAGTACCTGGAGCGACTCAAAGAGCAGTCCCTCTCAAACCGAGACCGGATGGAATTGAAATATAAGGAATACTGCACCACAAACGGAAAGATCTCGAAGGACGAATTTATCGGAATGCTGCTTTCAACCGGAAAAGATGGAAAGGCGTAAAAAAATGAGTACAATAGAAATTGCGACAGACCAGGAGCCGGGTGAAGACAAAATTGATAGTCTAACCTGGTTTAATACTAAAGAAGCTGCAAAGTATCTTCGAAAGACGGCTAACGCGTTACGGATCATGGTTTTCCGGGGTTATCTCCGGCCAAGAAAGTTTCGACGCCGGTTATATTTTCGAAGACTCGAACTCGATCGTTTGCTTGAATCCTCAGCCTTTTAACCAAGGAGGATTCATGTCAGTCACTAAATACGAAAAAGACGGAAAAATATTTTGGCGCGTTTACATTGATTTGCGCGGTCGTAAAGACCAGCGTGTTCGTGTTCAAAAGCGCGTGAATGGGCTCACCTCTGAAAGAGAAGCGCGCGCCGAAGAAAAGCGCCTATTGCGTGAGCTTTCAGAGCAAGTCTCCCATGTTGAGTCACAAGGACTCCGATGGGGTGATGTGATTGACCGTTGGGAGCTTCAGCAAAAAACTTATCCGTCGAAGCACTACGTTGACACCACTATTATTGACCATGTGGCTTTGATGCGGAATTGGACAGCTCCTTGGCTAAATCGAATCGCCTCAGAGCTAAACCGTGGTGATGGTCGAGAAATTGATCGTATGGCGGAGGATGCCGGGAAAAGTGGCGGCTTCCGAAAGAAGATTAAAAACACGATCAATGTCATTTATAAATGGGGCATCGAAGAGCGCCTGATTACTGGTGTTCACAATAGCCCGGTCTTTGGCCTCGAAGTGAAGATAGAGCGTGAAGAAAAGCAGCCCGAAATTTTAACAAGTGAAGAAATCAGAACCCTTCTTCGTAAAGCAAAAGAACAAAATCATGAGTGGTATCCAGTTTGGATTGCGGCTGTTTTTACGGGTTGCAGAAGCGGAGAACTTCATCAATTGCGTAAAAGTGACGTAGAGGTGATTTCACGAGAACAAGGAATTGAAGAAGATCAAAAGCCTTTCCATTTGAGGAGGTATGGTTTTCTTAGGGTTCGAAAAAGTTGGAGCGTCAGAATCAAAGACGTCGGCCCAACAAAAGGCGGTTACTGGCGAACCGTCCCTGTTTCGAGCGAGTTCTATTGGTTTTTAATGAATGAACTTCGATTTGAACAAGTAAAAGCAGATGATTTTCTTTTACCAAGATTCCGCGAATGGAACAAAGGTGGGCAAGCCACCATTTTACGAAAATTTTGCATTGGCAACAACTTACGCTCGATCCGTTTTCATACTCTTCGCGCATGTTTTGCCACCCAACTTATTTCTGCTGGGATTCCTGCCACGGTCGTAATGAAGATTTGCGGGTGGAAAGATCTGAAGACGATGCAGCGGTATATCAGGCTTGCAGGTATTGATGAAGCCGGGGCTACCGAGGGGCTGCACTTCATCCCTACTGAAGAGGCTGTTATGGAAAAAGTAGTGAGTCTGTATGACTACAGAAAGAAGGACTGATTATATGAATTTAATTTATATCATTGATATCTATACGCTTTTAACTTATTTAAGGCACTCACTTGCGCCTTATGAGTGCCAATGATAAGTTATATATATGAGGCCGAAAACCATTCTAAAGCAGCTAAACCCGCTCCTCAAGGCGCCGAGTTTCACCAGTCGCGAGGCTGCCAACTTTGGGGTCAATACGTCGGTGCTTGGGCATTATGTGGAGCATGGCGATCTCGAACGGATAAGCCGAGGGGTATATCGGTTTGCCGATGCACCGGCGTTCAAAGATTTTCGCTTCGAGGATCTCGCGTCGGCTGTGCAGACGGTAAAGGATGGAGTGATCTGTCTTACTTCCGCTCTTGCTCTATACGATCTCACCGAGGAAATCCCACGACAACACTGGATCGCTATCAGAAACACGACTCGGCATCGCGCTCCTTCGTCAACGAAGGTGGTTCGGATGCGTAATCTAAGTCTCGGAAAAACAATAATTGAAGTGGGTGGACTTTCACTTCCGATTTTTGATCGTGAAAGAACCATTGTCGATTCGTTTCGATACCTCAGTATTGAAATAGCGCTCAAGGCACTTAAGATAGCTCTAACAAAAAGAGGGCCAGAAAAAATAAATCTCGAAAAAATTAGAAAATACGCAAAAGCACTTCGTGTAGATATTCAACCTTATATTCTGGCGGTGACTACATGAACGAAGACGCACTGAAAGAACGACTGAAGGTCATTGCTAAAAATAAAGACGTCAATTTCAATGAAATATGGAAGCAGCTTTTGCTTGAGCGTTTTTTAGCGAGGGTGTCTCACTCCGTCCACCACGATAAATTTATTTTCAAAGGTGGACTACTCTTGGCCCAATACATCGCGATTGGCCGCGAAACCACTGACATTGATTTTTTGATGAATAAAATCAAAAGTCAAACGCCTGAAATCGAAGCAGCATTCCGTGAGATCGCTCTTGTCAATATTACTGATGGCTTTCAATTCAAATTTGAAAAAATTGAAGAACTTACTCAGCCACACATGGAGTATCCAGGCTATCGCATCAACTTGGCCGCAAGTTTTGGAAAAATGAAGGATAAGATTCAAATCGACATCGGCGTGGGCGATCTTGTGAATCCGATCGAGAACAATTTTCGTCCCTTCGAATACAAAGGGAAACCGATTTTCGAGGGAGAAATCACTCTTCTTACTTATCCGGTCGTTTCAATATTTTCTGAAAAACTCGAAACAGTAATTTCAAAAGGAGCATTCAATAGTCGGATGAAGGATTATCACGACTTACTATTGATCCTTCGTGAGCCTGGACTACTTGAGCCGACGTCACTCAGTCCCGCAATTTCTGCGACTTTTAACAATCGAGGAACACCGCTGACGCTCCCGATCGAGTTTGATCAATCCGGTATCGACGCTCTTGAGCGACGCTGGGCTACTCACTTGGCAAGCTTAGGAGTGTTTCGACAGAAGCTAAATTTGCCTGAAACCATCGAAGAAGTGATCGCGGAAATCAACGCGTGGATGGCGAAGAATGGATTTATTCGCGAAGTGGGGCACGAATAGATGTTGAACAAAGATTGTAAGTTTCCTACAATAGGTAAAGAGTCGCCGCAAGTATGTGAAATGATTCTCTGGGGGCCGGCTCCACCATTTTACGCAGATCTTGTAATTTCAATAGGTTACAAGATCTGCGTTAAAAATTTTGTAGCGAATTTTGTATGTATTTGAAATGATTGAGGGAGGATTTCCCGACATTTCCTTGAAGATTTCGGACACTTTTCGGCAAGTTAAATTGGAGCGAGTAATGAAAAAGAAGAGCGCAAAAAAAAGAGAGTTTAATGTCGTGATTGAAAAAGACGAAGATGGATTCTATGTTGGTTCTGTTCCATCTCTCCGGGGTTGCCATACTCAAGCAAAATCGCTTGATCAATTAATGAAGCGAATGACGGAAGTGATTGCACTTTGTTTAGAAGAAGAAAAGCCCACTTCCTATTCAAATGAGTTTATTGGTGTGCAAAAGATTGCCGTCTAAAAATGTCTAAATCAAAAAGGTACTCCGGTAAGGAGCTGATTAAGATTTTAAGTCGTCATAGTTTTCAAGTCGTTCGCATTAAAGGAAGCCATCATTTCTTAAAACACGAAGACGGTCGCTGCACCACTGTTCCGGTTCATGGTAATGAACAAATCGGAACTGGGCTTTTGGTTAAAATTTTAAGGGACGTAGAGCTGAAAAAGGAAGATTTAGAATGACTCTCCAGGTGCATCATCTAATACCAAAATATAGAAGCCATTATTTTTCTAAATGAAAATCTCCTGGAATCGAATGATAGGCACGGTGGTTTTTTTATTCATTCTCCAGGGCTGCTCGCACACGCCAAAAAGTGCATTCGCAAATGAACCTGAATCTATTCCATTTTCGTATGTCCAAGAGGATTTCATCGTACTGCCCGCTACTCTCGAAGATTCTGTTAATGGAAAATTTGTTTTTGATACAGGAATTGGTATTAATCTAATTTCTCTTTCTGTTTGCGAACGATTGCATTGCAAGATAACTGGCTCTTTTATTGGAAAGCGTATGTCGGGACAAACTCTGACCATACCTACGGCTCATGTGCGATCCTTATCGGTTGGCCACCATCGAGTTACGGATGCAACTGTTGGAGTGATGGATATGGAACAGTTCTTTCCAGGTAAAAGGATAGATGGATTCATTTCACTCAGCGTTTTCAAGAATCAAGCATTTACCGTTGACTATCGAAACCATTTTCTGAAATTAGAAACGCAAGAGAGTCTTGCAGAAGTAAAAAGAATGGGCCTCTCCGCTCCCATAAAATTCAAGACCGAAAATGGTGAATTGGACATTCTCATATCAGTTAAACTTCCCAATGGGGTACCGATTACAGTTTTGGTCGACTCCGGCAGCCAAGTGCCGATATTAGATGAGCGCTTCATGAAGGATCTCAATATCAATCCATCCTCTAAAGATGTCGTAATACGTAAAGGCAAGGATGAAACCGGGCATGAGTATAGTCGTTATTTTGCGTACTTGAATGGCCGGATGACGTTAACCCCACAACCATCAATCGGAATTGATTCACCTAAAGTGATGTTTCAGAAAATCATTTATGACGGTTTGATTGGGTATTATTTTCTTCGCGAGTTCAATGTTACGTTTGATTTGCCAAATTCTGAACTTGTGTTCAGAAAACCCTAAGTTTATTTTTAAAAATGATTCCTGTAGTTTCCCGATGAATCCGATTCATTTCCCGAATAAAAACGATCAAAACTGGACACTTCTTGGACCCCAGAAAATTTATACAATGAATTCATGGAGCTGGAAGTAAAGCTCCGGCTCCACCACTTCAAATAAAAAAGGTTACTTACT
>CAIMWN010000131.1 GCA_903845155.1 Oligoflexia bacterium | reverse complement strand
AGAAGTAACACGCTTACGATTCCTACCCATCAAACTCAAGTGATCTTTCAGAAGTTAAAAGCACTTTTAATAGATAAAACGGAGGTCGGTCGTACGGCAATTCGCCTACTCGGAGTGAGTGTATCAGGGCTAATTCGAGAGGACGATCCACTACAGCTTTATTTCCAATTTATGGATTACTGAGCCTCAATCCATCTCAAATTACTATGTAATGATTTTGGCACTTGATTCCGTTTTGAGATTCCCAACGCAGCACTTGCATTTGGATAATCAGCAATAGCTTCATCGGTAGCGCCAGCATCAAATCCCCTTAACCCATCAAGAGTATAGTCATCGAGATAAATCGGTGGCTCATAGACGTAGGGTGAGGCAAAGTCGATGGTTGCCGATGCGGGTGGAAGGGTGAGTACTCCCTCTGAAAACTTGTAACCTGAAATGCCCGCTAAATAAGACAACCAAACGTCGAGAGTCATTAACGGATTCAAGAAGAATGGATCAATCACGTAAAGTTGTCCGTCGTCGCCATAAAATATTGTGGTGACATGGTAATTCCAATACAAGGTATCTCCCGTGCGTGGATTCACAACGTAGTTTGGATATTCTTCGACGAAAAGAGAACCGTTGTTTATTCCTCGTCTAGCTGAATATTGCGAAATTAAGTAAGCTCTCGCCTCACACCAATCATCAAAATAAGTTTCTTCATTGAAAGCCTTTGCAACTGCCTCTGCTATGTTTTGTAATTCGCCAATTGATGTTTGAGTTAAAAGAAAGCACGGACCCCGCGTTGAGGTGGCGAGAATGTCTGAATGCGTTTGAATTTTAAAATGTTCGGCATGAACCGTATTCTCAAAGGTAAGAAAAATCACAAAACACTGAATAACGGTTCGAATTGTATTTATGGTTTTCATGCTTTTGATTTACCAGTGGATTACTTAAAAACCAATTTTGATGCCAAGACCCATACCATGGAAGTTTGAGTGATGAAACGTACTTGAAAAATCTGAGTGATTTCAGGTCTATTATTCATTGAATAAAATTGAGCTATTGAATTGCTGTGCGTCGTTTGAGTAGTTGAAGGAAGGAGTATAATCGCCGCGAAGCTGAAATAAAGCCTGAATTTCGCTGTGAATCAATATGTTTTCTTAAAAAGTGTGATTAGCTTTCCACAATTCAATCTAGTAAATTTCTCTCTATTATCACGCCTATCGACTGAGTTAAGGCGTTCTTGGGGATCATTCATTCCACAATTCGGATATAAAAATTGAGCCGTCAATTTTCTATGACTGTTTTCACTTAACAAAAGCACACAAAATAAAATCTATGATGAAGTACAAAATCCTGATCGTAAGTTTAGTTGTTTTAAACGCCTGTCAATTGCCTCCATCCTCCATCGCGCCAGTTTCCTCCTTAGGAGGTCCTCCCGCTTCTTCGTCTAGTCCTACCAATAGTACGAGTAATCCCAGTACCGGTCCTGCCGAAACAAGTACGAATAAAATAGCACTCGTCTATAGCGGCACAGGTATCTGTGCAGAAGACTGCGCATCGGCTGCGGCCTATGCCGCGACGCTTGCAGGATTTACTCCGAAGCTCATTGTCGGAAATTCACTTCCAGAGACGGCAACTGCTGACGACGTTGCCGCATTTTTCAAAGATGTGGCCGTTTGGATTGAGCCAGGTGGATATGCCACGAACTCGCTTCAAGGGATGACGGCGAAATTACAAACCTCACTTGTAGATTTTATAAAAAACGGTGGCGGCTATGTTGGTTTTTGTGCCGGAGCATTTATGGCCACTACACAAATTGGAACGACGGGGGTAGCGGGTCTTGGAATATTTCCGGGCAACACGACTCCTTTTAATGGTCAGGAAACAGAAGCCATTACTTGGGATGGACAATTGGAGCAAATGTATTGGGAGGGTGGACCCTACATGACCAACTACGGAAGTACGGTGGTACCTGTCGCCTATTACCCAGATGGCACGGTTGCGGCTGCGAGAGCGCAATATGGTTTAGGAAAAGTTTTTCTGTCGGGCGTACATCCCGAAGCGCCAGCTTGGTGGTCAGGAAAAGGCTCCTCAAGCAGTGTAGTTGGACCTGATCAATCACTCGCAGCAGAACAAATGCTGTGGGCAGGAACTCGCTAGCTTTTCGTATGGTGCGATGTCTATAGGTTAAAGCTCGTAACCAAGTCCTACAAAAAGCACTGATATTAAATTAAATGATTTGCTGGGTGGCAGAAAACCTTGAGCGTAACCAAAGGTGCCGTTTTTCATTACTGTTTTGAAGTCTAACAGCGGACCGGTAGCTGAAGTAATGTTAGGGAATGTACTTGGGCGTTTCAGTGAACCGAGGGTTTCATAGCCTATGCCAAGACCTATAGAGTCTCTCGCGGTTCCTTGATCGAAATTTTGTTTCCTGAAGCCGAAGAATTCCAACTATAATTTGAGTAGTTCAAACCAACCATCAAACCAATTTGCGGCGCGCTTACTGCATAAACATTTCCCGAGAACAAAAGGATTAAAAGTGTAATTTTTTTCATTGCTACTACTGATTAGACTCTAACTAAAGACAAAATAAAACACAAATTAGTAGATGCTTGCACTGCGAGTGAGTTGTGGAAGCTTTTGTGTTAAATTAAGCAAACATTATAGTCATCGCCTGCCGCCACAAAGTTCATTGCAAGGGTAAAGGTAGTGACGTCAGAATCGATGTACTTCCTGTCGTCGTTTGGTTGAACAGTATGGCGTTGCGCATGATTTGGTTGAATGTGTGACCGAGAAGGCTGTTATTTGCTGCTACAATAGTTTAAGGCTTCTCCAGCTAATGAAGCAATCTGCCTCAGAGCAGCCTATTATGCCGAAATTCAGTTCTAAGTCATCAATCTACGATTTTACCGAACTATCCGCAAAGATTGCGAATTCCATCGCAATCTATATTTTGGCCTCAATTGGCAAGTCTTTTGCAACGGTTGAGTTACCAGGGATAAAAATAACAGCTCATTTTAATTTAATGGGTTAAAGGGGATTTTGTATGCGTAAATTTTCTATCTTGTTTCTTGTTGCTCTCAGTTGTTCTTCCATCGTTCAAGCCGAGCCGAGAAACTGTAACGATGCGTGGACTGCTTATGTTGCCTCCAATCCCGCGGGGCAAGATCTTAAATACAACACCACGATCAAAACGACGGTGGATGGAAATGTCATTTTGAATCAGTCTGGAACCCGGGAAACTATTGTGCTCTCGTCAAGCGCTGTTCAAGTGGAGACCAACACTATTACTAATGGAAATTCGGTCACCTCTACGATAACAAAAGACGAGTTTATTAAAGTGTGCAATCAGGGGCAAACCCCAGGAACAGGTGCTCCCGGCTATACTTTTGCGATAGTGGAGCAAAGTCGAAAAACAATCACCGTTCCTGCTGGGACATTTGATTGCAACTACGTAAAAATTCAAATGACTCCTACAGCGTCTGCTCCTCAAGGTGCTGGTCCAATGGTAATGGAGACCTGGTCGACAGTAGACGCGGTAGATCCGATCCAAGTTCAGTCGATTGTGTCGACGACCATGCAAAGTAGTGGTCAAACCATGGTCAATATAATCACCGTTGAATTGGTTAGTCGGAGATAAGGTCTAACCATTTCCCCGAACGATCTGTAGTCTGTGTTTGAACTGAGAAAGTTCATGGATGGGTATGTAGATTGAGAGTTCGATTTCAGTGCGGGATTATGGCCTCTGCCATTAGAAATCCAACTAAAAGACCGTGCTCATGGGAGATGGACATAGCGATGCTGATGTCGATTACCTTAAGACTCTTCTGAGTAAATTATAAGGCAAAGTAATGCCATAGTGCGCTCAGCACTGCTCAGTTTAGACGATAAAACTTGAGGATTGTATAGTTCTTTAACTGACCTTGTTGAGTTGCAATCTCCACCCGAAACGGAAGCCCCTTCGTTAATCGTTTCCAATCTTGGATGGATCTCTGCCTGAGGGTGCTTACCACGCCGTCATGAATAAATGTTGCTGGCACTACCGGCAAAACCCAGTGATAAAGTGCTAGTCTGAGTCTGGCTTGAAAAGAAATATCTCTTGCAGTAATCGGAGTCAATAAAGATGGCAGCGCTGCAGCTATCGACATCAATGCACTTTTCACGTTTCTAGATAAAGGTTCTGCTATAAGAATGTTGGCGTGCACCATCGCCGCTTTTTCTAGAAATGTACGTGCATCCTGGTCAGTGATATGGTGAAAAGAAGAAATGGTCATGAGGGTTGAATTCTGAAGCGGAAATGATTGAATTTCACGATCAAATGCTTGAAAGGAAACGGGCTGATCTATATGACTTAAATTTGAGGCCCCCTCGTTGAAGCTACTGTTGATTCAACCGTTTTTCCATTTAGATAAAGTGAACATAAGTCGTCTGCATAAGTTGGTAGGCTTAAAGAGAGTACTAGGAGTATGGAGATGAACTTGAGCGCCGCCATGGATGCCGAAGATTAGCATAAAATGCTTATCCCTCACCATCACTAAATGCTGAGCTTCGTATATTAAACTAATTTACTGTAATCATTCGATGGGAGGACGAGAAAAATCACCGCGAGAGTTACACAGCATGTATTTACTAACTATAGTTTTAATGGTAACTATCTCTCCAAATGAAACTGATGACCAATGCCGCTCTCATAATATTATGGCTAATCTCCTCGATGCCGTGTCAGTCAGCAGAGCCAAATTGCCTAGCGATTATCAGTCCTTTTATTCCTACAGAGGTCCTTCAGAAAAAGGGACTTGATCCAAATAAATTGAAGTTTGTTAAGAAAAAAGATCGAACAGCGAAACGTTCTGTTTCGCATGACGGTGGTATTCAAAGGCAGTACGGTGATTACACTTTAGAGGTCACAGTGACCTATGATGGAGAAAATGCTGGATACCTATTGACTGGGGGAGAATACTACCTTGACGTGGGGAAAAGAAGTGACCCAGCCATTATCGCTGATATTCAGGTAGAGGAAAAATTTAAGGGTAAGGGTCTAGGTGCCATTTTATACTATTATGCAGCGCAGAAGGTGTACAGTGAAACAGGTAATGTGATGACCATGACCTGGGCCGGATTTGGAACAGCCGTGATGGGGCTTGCCCCAGAGGCAAACCTCGCCTCAACTGAAGCGCAAAATGCGTGGGGTATATTTCAAAATCACCAGCTCGCCGAAAAAACGGACGAAACATTGCGGTTCAAAGAAGACATACTAAAGTCTGACTATTTTTCCGGAGCGGTTAATTTTGTAGAGTCACGCTCAACGCAACAGTAGCCACTTTCTCTGATTGTCAATGCAGCCTTATCCATTCACCCAATGTACTTAACTACATCCAGCAAAAAATCCACGACAGGAATATTAGTAATGGAGCCAGATTTTTGAGTGGTATCCACGCCATATAAAACGGTGTTTTTTGCCATCGGGT
>CAIMWN010000130.1 GCA_903845155.1 Oligoflexia bacterium | reverse complement strand
TGAAGTAGGTGGCGATATCGCTGAATTAAATACGCAAGGAACGCTCATACAAATGAGGGCCGCTTGCGCCCAGAGTGACTATCCTCAGGTGATCGCTGAAGGTTACAAGGCAATTCACGAAACATTAAGGATTGCCAACTACCCTCCTATCGAAAACAAGATGGTACTGGTACAAAAATAATGCTAGTTTGCGACCCATGAAGTCTGTAGTGCTGATGACCATGATCTTCTTAAGCTTTTTAGTGAATTTACCATTCTCAGGTTTTAATTGCACTTACACTTCCTCTGCTCGTGCAGAACCCATCCAGCAGAAGACTGATGCCTTTCCAAAGTCATTTCGCTTTTGCGTTTCAACGGCTGCCCATCAAATTGAGGGCAATAATATACATAGTGACTGGTGGGAATGGGAGCAACTCCCAGGAAAAATTAAAAATGGCCACACCTCTTTGGTCGCGACCGACTCCTGGAACCACCTGGATGAAGATATCGCGAATATGAAATGGCTCGGAATAAGTCTTTATCGCTTTTCCATAGAGTGGGCAAAAATAGAACCTGAAGAAGGTGTTTTTGAGGAAACGGTTCTTCAGCAATACATTACGCTTATTGATAAACTCCATGCAGCCGGGATTGAGCCCATGGTGACACTCTATCACTTTACATTACCCACTTGGGTTGCAAAAAAAGGCGGCTGGGAATGGGATGGAATTCCCCGAGCGTTTGAGAAATTCACTGAATTTGCTGTAAAAAAAATCAATACCCGCGTGAAACTCTGGATAACACTCAATGAACCGATGAGTATCATTACAGCAGGATACATCAGCACTATTTTTCCTCCTGGGAAAAACGACATGAACAGCATTGGCGTTCCCATGACCCTGATGGTGAAAGCACATGCCCTTTCCTATCATAAAATACACAAAATTCTGGATAGCGAAACTTTCAAACCCGAAGTGGGCCTCGCCCATCACCTCAGAGTTTTTGAACCTGAAAATCGCTTTTCACTTTTAGATCACTATGCAGCCCATAAAATTGATTATATTTTCAATTGGGCCATCCCCGATGCACTTAAAAACGGAACATTGAAGTTTTCGATGCCCTTCATCGCCAAGCTGGATGAAGAAATACCTGAGGCGATAAACACTCAAGATTTTTTTGGCTTAAACTATTACTCACGCGATCTTGTTTCCTTGCATCCCTTTGCAAAAGAGAAGCTCACCAGGGCAGTGGCGCCCGGCGCAGAAGTTCAGGATTTGGGCTGGGAAATTTATCCTGAGGGCATGGGTGAAATTCTGGATGAAATTCACGAACGCTATCCGAGTCAAAAAATTTGGATTACTGAAAATGGCATTGCAGATCAATCAGACGAAAAACGGGCAAATTTCATACAACAGCATCTCGCGGTTACTCAAAAGGCCCTCAAAAGCGGAATTCCCATCGAAGGGTACTGCCACTGGACTTTGAATGACAATTTTGAGTGGGCCGAAGGATATACGGCTCATTTTGGGCTATTCTCACTTGAACCAAAGACGCTCAAACGAATACCAAGGGCGAGCGCTAAAGCTTTTTCAGACATCATTCATCAATAATAAATATGGAGTTTATTCGCAAATCTATATTTGTAACCAAAACCAGACGGGGCCAACGATGAGGCATCATTTAAAAATGTTCTAAAAAATTAACTTGCTGACCCATGAGCGTTCACGTATTTTTTAGACATCATGAAAAATCTAACTCAAAATCTCCTAGTACTTTCGCTCTTTATTTCCACTTCACTGTTCGTGCGCGGGGCGCAGGCTCAAGACCAATTTAAAGATGTAACCATGAAGACGATCGAATACAAAGACGGCGACACGGTATTGGAAGGCGCGATTGCTTACCCTACCCATTTTAAATCAAAAAAGCTTCCGGGCTTAGTCGTTGTGCATGATTGGCTAGGTTTAGGTGCCAACACCAAAATGCGCATTCAACAATTAGCGGAACTGGGCTACATTGCGTTTGCAGCGGATATTTACGGAAAGGGGGTTCGCCCCACTCAAGCCGAGGCTCCAAAAATCGCCGGGTTATACAAAGGCGATCGCAAGCTTTTACGAAAAAGAATCAATCTTGCAGTAAACGAGCTCCTGAAACAACCTAACGTTGATCAAAACCGAACCGCCGCAATGGGCTATTGTTTTGGCGGAACCACGGTTTTAGAACTGGCTCGTTCTGGCGCAAATTTGAAAGGTTTTATTACTTTTCATGGAGGACTCGACACTCCTACCCCCACTGATGCTGCCAACATAAAAGGTGAAGTGCTCGTCCTCCATGGTGCTGATGATCCTTTCGTCACCTCAAAGGATGTAGATGCTTTCGAAAAAGAAATGAAGGATGCAAAAGTAAAATGGGAACTCGTAAAATATAGCGGGGCAGTTCACTCTTTCACCATTCGTGAGGCAGGCAACGATAACACCAAAGGTGCCGCCTACAATAAAGATGCTGACGAAAAATCATGGGAAGAAATGAAAATGTTCCTGAATCGTATCTTTAAATAAAATGGCTAAGGTATAAGTAGATCATCCTATTAATTTTTTGTAGGGAGAAGGCTTCCACAGCTAAGAGCTTCGGTGCTTGAACCATGCACAGACACCGCACTTAAGACTCCAAGGTAATTTTTAAAAAGCTCTATCTGATAGGCCTTGCCATCGATGATACTACTTGCAGAATACTGCTCCACCTGATCGCGCACCTTCACTTGCTTTGACACAAGATCAGTGGATGAGATGATGAATTGCGCCCGTTTGTCGTCTGACTGGATCGACACCACCACTCCCTTAAAAATATGCATTTCTGAAGTGGGGATTTTTGCAGTAACCGAGCACGGAACTTGAGAGAGTGAAAACAAATCGGCAACTCGGGTTCCACGAAAACTTGCAGTTTGGCCAATCGACTTCAAACCAAGAATCCTTGCAATTTGAGTGGCAGCTTGATTGCTGGTTTCAGCAAACGCTGGATGGGTGATCACCATGAGACTGAAGGCCAAAAACAGCATCTTCATGCGCACTCAACATATCATACTTTATTCAATTAAACAAGTTTAATTTAAACATGCGGCAAAAACAATGCGGCAAAAACTAAGGTATAATGACGCAAAACCACTTTATCCGAAACCTGAGTTTTGATTTTCGCTTCAAGATCGAGTATATCTATCGCTCTCCTGAATAAGAAACCACAACACCAGCCATCAACTAATTTCATTGACTTGGAAAACGAGTCATTATACAAGCTCCGTGTAATTAACTTAACTCAGGAGATTTACCATGACCTACCTCACTACCGTCGTCCTTCTACTTGCTAATTTATCTGCCTACGCGGACATCCCTCCCCCGCACGGATCGAGCATGAGCGAAACGATTCAGGGAACCGCGGCTTCGATCTTAGCGGCATCTATCGGTGGAAAACCAGAGAAATTCCCAGCCGAGCTTTCTGATATCCGTGCCATTGACGGAACGGCCATTACCGAAGGCTACGTGCGCACTACCTCAAGTGCATACAGCGACACCAAAATTGGCTGTGCGACCTATTATTATCGTGGGCACAATGCAATTTGCAAACTCTATGAAGTTTACAAATAAGCTTGGCGCTTCCTTAAGTACGCCCATTATATTAATCCTTCGCTCATTTAATCATATGCTTCCAGCATTTTGTCAGCTTGAGTGCGCATAATGAATCATTGCTCAACACCTCTTTCACTGATAGCAGCCCTCATTGAACCGCTTATCAACGAGCCCATCCTCAGTGAAAAGTGTGATAACTTGCTTCATTCTGTGGTCCTGCCGACGGAATTGAATCTGGGAGCCTATATGCTTGCATTCGCCTGCACTTGCCTGCTTGAAGCTCCCTTTTACTTTTACTTATTGAAAAAGGAATCAAGACGCAAAAGGATTTTTCTGCTCATCAGCGCAAATCTACTCACTCATCCAGTGATTTACTTTTTGCTTCCTACACTCCTTTCACATTGGAGGACGACTCAATTAAGCTATTTAGGAATTGCAGAGGTTTTTGCGCCCATCATTGAAGCTGCGTACTTAAGCAAAATGTGCGCAATCAAGTTTAAGAAAAGTCTAGCCTGGATGATTTTGGCAAACCTCACTTCGTGGTGGGTGGGTTCGGCGCTTCTGAATTGAGAAATGGCTCAAGACAAGAGGGCCAAGGCTAGCATTCACCATAACTTTCTTTTCATCTGACCTGCAGTCAACTATCCAGTAAGGACGATATGAAACGAATCATTAAACCGATCTCCACTCGATGGAATAATATTTCTATCGCAAAACGACTTTACAGCATCGTAGTGGTCATGGCCGTCTTAATCATCACTGAATTACTCATCTTGCGATTTGCAATGGACACGCTCTCTGCTATTCGCGCATTTGTGGCCGGAGAGGGAACTTGGTCCAAAGCCCAAAAAGAGGCTAACAATAGCCTCAATCTCTATGCTGTCTCCAAGGATGAGAGATATTATCAAGACTTTCTTTCTAATCTTAACGTTTCTGAAGGAGATCGACGCGCCCGTTTGGAAATGCAAAAAGAACATCCCTATTATCCAGTCATTCGCGATGGCTTTATTCAGGGCCAAATTCACCCTGATGACATTGATTCAATCGTTCGTTTGTTTACGCGATTTTATTGGGTGAGCTACCTTTCGCAATCCATTCAAACTTGGGAAAAAGCAGATTCGGCTTTGAGCGAACTCAAAGAAGTGGGCTCTCGCATTCATGAGAAAATACTGCAGCATCAGGGTGAACCACTTAAACTAAATCAAGAACTAGAATCAGTTCGCCTCCTCAACCATAAACTTACTGACTTAGAAAATGAATTTTCTGAAATCCTCGGTGCAGGATCGCGTTGGCTTGAGCATGTCCTGATCGCCCTATTGGTAATGGGAGTGCTATCGGTTGAAGGCGTGGGCCTGAGCCTTACCATCCTTACTAATCGTCACATTACTAAAGGAATCAAAGAACTAGATACCGTTGCACTCTCGATCGGCAAGGGCGCCTACAAGCAAGCAGTCCATATTCGCTCGCGAGACGAAATTGGCCGGCTAGGTGAATCCCTCAACAAAATGGGACAACTATTGGACCAGTCCTATCGGGACATGGAAAGTAAGGTCCAAGATCGAACCCATGATTTGAGTGAAATGGTAGCAAAAAATATTTCGCTTTATGAACAAGCAAAAAAGGCAGTGCAGATGCGGGACGATTTTATGGCCATTGCTTCGCATGAATTGAAGACACCACTCACCGTACTCCAACTACAGCTACAACTCTTAGCGAGGTCTATTCAACATCTCGAACAGGACCCGCGTGATCGACGAAAAATCGAACAGGCGAAGGAACTTTCTGAGGGCAGCCTTTTACAAACTCAACGCTTGGCACGCTTAATTGGTGAGCTCATGGATCTCACTCGAATCAAATCTGGAAAATTAGAGTTAACCAAACAATCCTCCAATTTTGTCAGTATCGCTCAAGATAGCGTTCAAGAATTGAGCGCCCTTGCCGCCAAAAGCGGAAGCACAATGAGCATCGAGGCGGCTCGTCCGGTGATTGGAATGGTCGATCCCATTCGCGTGGGCCAGATCATCACCAATTTACTCTCCAATGCGATAAAGTACGGAGAGGGAAAAACCATCATCATAAGGGTCAGCGAGAAAGACGGGTATGCGATCATTGAAGTCGAGGATCATGGCTCAGGAATTCCCGAAGAGAAGCAAGGAACTATTTTCAATAAGCTTGAACGAGCCAGTAAAGATTTATCAATCAAGGGTTTAGGACTTGGCCTCTTCATTTGTAATGAAATTGCAAAAGCACACGGAGGGACACTTTCATTACATAGCCAACTCGGTCAGGGATCCACTTTTACAGCAAGCATTCCACTTGCAGAAATTATTTAAACAGGATTACAGCGTCGAATCACGCCTAATAGCACGCCCTGAATTTCAAAACGGTCTTCATTGCCAATTTGAATCACAGGATAACGAGGATTGGCGGGATGTAACTCCACTCCTGTTTTTGTCTTAAAGAATTTTTTAAGTGTCGACTCGCCGTTAATCAGTGCTGCTATCGTCTCACCCGCTTTAGCCTGGGATGCCTTTTTTAGAATCACCCAATCCCCTGAAAAAATGCCTTCCTCAATCATGGAATCACCCCGGACATTGAGCATATAAATATCGCCACTTTGCCCCTGCAGCGCTTGCGCCTGTTTCGGTGAAATAAATAACTCGAGCGGGATTGGCACTGATTTAGCTTCTGGATAAACTTCAATCGGGTAACCTGCGGCAATAGATCCCAGCAGTGGTACTTCTGTGATTGCTATTACATTTGAATTCAATACTTCGGGCGGAGCATGTAATGTCGCATTCGACAAATGACTCGCTGCCAAAAGCTTCTTTGATCGCGCAGTCCACTGAAGCGCCCGACTTTCGCGAGTCTCACCACGCTTCAGAAAACCTTTGGTCTCGAGCGCTTCAATGTGCTGTTGTATGGTTGCGGGAGAAGAAAGTCCAAGTCCCTCTGCGATTTCCCGGCGAGAGGGCATATTTTGATGAACTGCCATGTACTGCTCAATCCACTCTAAAACGTTTTTCTGCTTTGGGGTGAGATGAGGTGTTGAGTTTTGTGCCATCCCCAATAGCTTACCGAACAAATACCGAACAATCAATAGTATTTTTCAACTATTCGCCGCCGTGGCCCAACTACCCCGGAACAAAGCCCCTCGTGAGGCTTAAATTAAATTGGAGTACTTCGGAATTATAATCAGAGTCGATTTCTTCTGACATCTGAATGATTTCAATCAAGGTTTGTGCCTGTTTTTCCACTAAAGGAAGGAAACGAGGCGAAATTCGCCTAATCAGAAAACTTTGCACTACTGGACTCAATTGGAAGTGCGCAGAAAATTCGCGATCCCAGTGGTCGAGTTGCTGATATTTTTTCTTAAGGTCTGCATCATCCGAAGCGAGCGGAAAACGTAACTCCTTACTGATACTTAAAATGGAATCTTCGCCTCGCTTCAGAATTTTCACTACGCTCAGGTCATCGACTACTTTCGTTAATACCCCTTCGGCAAAATGTTTTTTAAGTTCAGGAAATGTGACCGGTCTCCGCGAAAGGGTAATGAGGAGAAAAATGAAGTAGTGGTGTTTACTCGAAGAAATGACCGAAACTTGCTTTAAATTTAAGTACTTTTGCTTACGCAACAGGGTACCTGTTTCGCTCGAAATTTTAATATCTTTTAACTCAGGTTCGGGCATACTCGACGGAAAGAAATGCCCATAATCTGGGAAAAGGTTTTTACAAAAATCAATCACGAGCCCTTTGGCATCCTCTTCACTCAATAGCGCCGCCAGCGTTTGAACCACTTTTTCAGAGGGCAGCACCTTTCCTGATTCAATTTTTACGTAATAGGAGTAATTAAAATCAAGGCGCGCACTTTGTTCTAACCAAAGGTAGAATTGGCGGGCGCTTTTATACCCTAGTCGCTCCCTAATTTGCGTTAATCTTTTTCCAAACACAGCTTCTTTTCGGCACTTTTTGACGTTTTATGAACTTTTATTACACATTCTCTAAATATGATTCTAGCATCTTGCGTCAAAATCAACTAAAACTACCCAGAAGCAAAAGGCAGCAAATAGGAAGCGAAAAGAAAACATGAAAGACATCACTGCAAAATTTAAAATCATCGCCAGTCTACTGACACTTTTAATTAGCTCCTCTTCCTTTGCATTAAAAGCCACTGCACTGGAAGAGCAAACCATTGATTCTTATAAAGCCTGGGTTCTGCAGGAAGTGACGACGGTCGTAACCGATGAAACCCCGTCTGGCTCCACTAATAGAAAAGTGACACTCAACAGCGCTGCCAAGAAATATTTGCGCCAATCACTTCGCGTTCGTTTTAATCTTTGTCTCAATGCAGCTTCTCAAAATGATATTGAAAACGGCCACAAAGCCTGCGTAGATTCACTCACTCAATTCCAATTGTACCTCACTTCACCTAAAGCCGAATCACAAATTGGTGCTGTTTATATCGAGCAAGCAAGTCCGATCGTCAACGCAGTCATCTCTACGGTTTCGATGGCTGGCGACAACGGGGTGCAACGATAATTTAATTTTTGTCAGTGGTCCTCAACATACATACTAAAAATGCCCCGGTGCTGCTACACCGGGGTTTTTTTTTACCTTTTAGGGTCGGAAGTAAATCAGTGCAATTCGCCCTAGCTTTTGCTATTCACTAGTCCATGGCGCGAAAAGCTGGTCCTATTCTTGTGATTGATTTTGAAACAGCTAACTTGTCTCCGACGAGCGCCTGCGCTTTAGGCTTAGTGGTTATTGAAAAAGACTCGATCATTCATCGTGAGCTATTCATGATCCGCACTCCGACTCCCCAGTTTATGTTCACTCATATTCATGGAATTACTTGGAATGATGTAAAAGATGCCCCCACTTTTGATACGATCTGGAAAGAGAAGATTGAGCCCTGGTTTAGTAAAGCCTCACTTCTGGTTGCACATAATATTGGATTTGATGAACGAGTACTTCGTGCAACCGGACGCCATTATGGCATCGAAATTCCAAGGATTAAAACCGAGTGTACCGTAAAATTAAGTCGTTATAAATTAGCGATCAAGCCCGCGAATCTGGCGAATGTTTCACAAGAGCTCGGTATTACCTTAAACCATCATGAGGCACTCTCCGATGCGATGGCTTCAGCGTATATCTATTTGCATGTAAAAACAGGAACTAAACCCTGGCTACAACCCAGTCTGTTTGATTGATCAAGGGATACACTCGACAGTTCAAAGTTCAATAACTTCATTTCTAAACTCCAACCGGAATAATCTTAAATTGATTCACATCGACCAAGCCTTTGTCTGTTAGTTTTAAAGAAGGAATGACGGGCAAACTTAAAAATGCTAGCTGGAGAAAAGGCTCAGTAAGCTCGCAGCCAATGGAACGACTCGCATCACGTAAGTGAGTAAGTGATTTTACAATAGACGCGGGTTCCGCAGCACTCATTAATCCACCTAATGGTAACGCAAGAGACGACAGCACCTGTCCATTCTTCACCACTACAAAACCGCCACCACTTTGAATGAGCGCTTCCGTCGCAACTTTCATGTCCGATGTTGATGTTCCTACGATCGACAAATTATGGCTATCGTGACCAACACTCGAGGCAATCGCCCCTTCAAAATTCTCTCCAAATCCGTGCACATAAGCATTGCTCGGTTTGGATCCATGACCATAACGCTCGAGCACAGTAAATCTCGCTACATTTTTCGCGTCACTCTTCAGCACCAAATGATCCGTTAGGATTTTCCCGTTATGAACTCCAATCACATTTACATTTCCACTCACTCCATTAAAATCATGAGCCTCTGGTGTGTGCACTTTAATGGTATTGCCGGTATGAAACGCACTTCCCGTTTGCGCTTTTAATCCTTGCACATTTTTTCCTGATTTAAATACGGAGTTGATGGAGCACGTTCGTGCATCATCGAGCAGCACTAAATCCGCACCGTAACCTGGTGCAATCGCCCCTACTCGATTCGGCCCGCGATCGAGTCCATAATGGCGCGCCACGCTCCACGACGCCGCACGGTAAGCGACCTCAATGGCAACTCCATTTCTAATCGCTCCGCGAATGAGATGATCCAAATGTCCTTCATGCTCGATATCAAGTGGATTTCGATCATCAGAACAAAACCCAATCGTAGTGGAGGTCGCGAGCGTGAGTAAGGGAGAAAGTGCATCTAAATCCTTAGCGACACTCCCCTCTCGGATCCATACGGAAATTCCTTTTGATAATTTCTCTCGCGCTTCTTCATATTCTGAGGACTCGTGGCAACTGCTGATGCCGGCTGAAGCATAAGCTGAAAGCGCTTGGCCACGCACGAGCGGACAATGTCCGTCCATCGGCATACTTTTAAAAGCTTGAAGTTTTTCTAAAATTTTGGGATCGGCATTGAGCACTCCTGGCACATTCATCATCTCCGCAAGTCCCAGCACTTGAGGATGATCAATCAATTTTATCAGCGCATCGGCTTCGATTGCGCCACCACCATTGGTCTCAAAATGAGTTGCCGGCACACAAGAGCTCAGCATGACCCGTAAATCTAAATCGAGCTTAAGTGAACTGTCTAAGAAAAACTGAATCCCAGAAACACCCATCACATTTGAAAGCTCATGCGGATCGCTGATCGCCGTCGTCGTCCCTTTTGGAAGCACCACATTTTGAAATGAAGCCGGCATCAGCAGAGAACTTTCCACATGAACGTGGGCATCGATAAAACCCGGCACCAAGAATTTACTGCTGCCGTCGATGACTTCACGCGCTTTTAGTCCGGCCTCTACGCCCACAATCACGCCCTCAAACCACGCAATATCACCCTGCTTCCATTCACAAGTAAACACATCCAGGTAAGTCACATTTTTGATGATCACATCACAAAACTCATGACCTTGTGCTGCGCGAATTCTTTTTGCCAATTTCTCAGTATAGGTGGTTCCAGTGCTTGCCATGAGTCTCATCTTACCCTAAAATCAGTGAATGGAAATCAATAAAAAACTCGTGATTCAGGGCTTTCTCGATGTATTTGAACGTGAACTCGCGGAGCTTATCAAGAGTGCAAAAGCGGCGCACGAAGCGGCGGAGAAAGCCGGCGGGCGAGCGAGGTTCTTGGCGGAAGCCAGCCGCATGCTTGCCGGATCGCTCGGCCATCAAGCAGGCTTTTCCAGTGTGGCGAGCTTGGCCGTACCCGAATTCGCCGATTGGTGTGCTTTTGATGTTGTCGACAGGGACATCTATATTCGGCG
>CAIMWN010000129.1 GCA_903845155.1 Oligoflexia bacterium | reverse complement strand
TCATTTCCTCGACTTCAAGAAGCATCTTATTTTGCTTCTCCAGCTCGTAGCGTTTGCGATGTTCGGAATAGAGTCTGAGTGGAATCATAAGGTAAAAACTAAGTGCAAGTGATAATAGCGGCGCACCGAGAGGGAGCCATAAGTTTCCAACAATGGGGATCGGTTGAAAGAGTAAAACGGAGAGAGCGAAGGTTCCAATAATCAAAACCACGGTATAGAGAATGAGTTTGCTAGGACGTTTTTTGAATGAGGCGATAATAATTAAAAGTGAGAGGAAAAAACAAAAAGTGGCCAAGAACGGAGTGGCGACTTCTGTAATTCCTTGGTGATTCATAATGGAATCGAGAATGTTTGCCTGAACAAGAATCTTTGGAGTAAGGCCAAAGCGACTCATTGAATTGATCAGGGTGTAGTCATTTGGATTTTCGCGCAATAAGCTGCCCACTAATACAATCTTATCCTTAAGGACACCTTCTGGGATCTTGCCTTCAATTAGATCAATGAATGAATAGCGAGGATAAGAAAACGTCTCATAGTTTTGGTCATAGATCAGACCATTATTTTGGTGATAGCGCATGAGGAAATACTGAGCATCGGTATCAGCTGCGCGATAAGTTCCTGGTGGGTTGTGAATGGTTTCGTTCGCGTAAATTTTATTGGCAAGTGCCATTTCAAATGCGAGTCGATCATATAACGAGACCAGCGCACGTCTGGATACTTTATCCTTACCAAAAATGGTTCCATCGCGATGAACGAGCGCTACTGACTGAGGAATTTGATTGAGAGGGTACGGTGCGGTCACTTCACCATTGAGATCAAAAGGAATGCCGAGCATGAACGGGGTGCCTTGAGCATTCAAGCGGACTGTCGAACGATAAAAATCCTGAACAATTTCTTTTTGAAAGCTCGAAGCGTCGATTCGCTCTACTTTGTTAAAATCAATTAAATATCCAACCGCTTTCACACCCTGTTCTTCAAGTTTCTGTACTGCTTTTAAATGATAAGAAAGAGGAAGTGGGTTAATGTCGTTCAGTTGATTGATGGTTTGGTCATCGATGGTAATGATAGCGATGCGATCATCAATGGCCGGCTTAATGGAAAGAAATTGTCTGAGGTCGTAAAGTGGTGCCTCAATGAAATCGAGTGGAAAGGTCAGTACGGAAGCGGTGATCACCAATGCGAGCAACAAGTGCAAAAGTGTTTCTTGCATTGAGGAGAGGAGGATTAAAAGTTTTGTACTTCGTTTAGTCATAAGTATTCCACGGGCAAAGTCCAACGCATGGTATCATAATGACCCTTGCAAGTAAAGCAAAAAAGTCAGGTATTAGAATGCCTTTTTTATATTTCGATTTAAATGAATTCGGTTTATCGATTCAATGCTGTTTTTATGGTGGTTTCGCGTGCGAGCAGTAGGGCAAGTCCTGAGAAGATCAGCGCATTGATTGCAATGAGTTCTACTCCCAAGCGGTATTCATTCAGGAGAACAGGCGAAAACCAATCTAAGCCTGCGGTAATCGCCACCGCACTGAGTGCAAGCCATGGAATGCGCGCCTGTTTGAGTCTTATTTTGGTGAAAATTCCGATTCCATACAGGCCAATCAGTGGGCCATAGGTATAACCTGAACAACGAAGGACAATGTCGATCAGCGATTTTGCCTCTGACAAATAAATTCCGATAATAATGAAAAAGATGAGTGCTGCTGCGAGTGTATGAATGCCTCGCACCGGAATTTTATTTCTAAGGTGTTCAGGAAGTAGGTCGATCTCAATTGAAGATGCGATCGCAGGCAATATAGTGCCCGCGCTGCTGAAAGTGGCGGCAGAAAGTCCTACGATAAAGATGAGCGATGGAAATGCACCCATATATTGAAACACGAGTGTAGACAGAGTGAGGTCAGGAGCAGGCGTGGTGAGGGCATGCGCTCGGTAGTACTCTTGTGAGAGTGACCCCAAGGCCAGAAAGACAAAGTTCACCGCAACCATCACAAATGCCAAAGTGATCATGTTTTTTTGCGCGTCCCAAAGTTTTTTACAACTGAGATTAAGTTGCATGATGTTTTGGTCAAGCCCGTTCATAGAACTCGTAATGAGCATTCCACCTAAAATTTGTTTTAGGAAAAAATTAGGTTTCATAGGATCTGTAAAGAATATTTGAGGCTTCAGAATCGTCGCGAGTGGATCTGCCGTTTGATTCCATAATAGATACACTAAAAGGAGAATGGCGAGAAGCAGGATAATAGATTGGTAAGCCTCGGTCCAAACTAAGGTCTTAATCCCACCTTTATAGGTATAAAGAACAATCAAGGTCATGGCTGCGAAAAAAGAAAAAATGGGCGAAAACCCAAATGGAGAAAAAAGAAATTGATGTAGGATCATGACGGAAATGTAAAGTCTCGCAGCCGAACCGAACGTGCGAGACGCAATAAAGAAAAGTGACCCCGTCTTCTGTGCTGCTGGGCCAAAGCGTTCTCCGAGATAAGAATAGATCGAGATTAAGTTCCGTCGGTAATACAGCGGGAGTAAGATTGCCGTAATTGCAAAATAACCACAAAAATAGCCAAGCACCACTTGTAGGTAAGAATACTGTTGCGTGAATACTGCGCCTGGAACTGAAATGTAGGTTACTCCAGATACTGAATCACTAATCATTCCTAGTGTGATGAGCCACCAAGTGGAATTTCTGCTTCCAATATAGTAATCAGACAAAGTTGCGGAACGTGATCGATAGTGAGAGAGCGAAAGGAGGGCGATAAAATACAACCCGAGCGCAATGAACCCGTTCAATGGCGTCATCATGGATTGGCGAAGTCGCTCAAGCAGGTGCTTTTCTTGGGTTCCCGACCCACAATTACTTTTTCAAGAATAACTTGAGATTCAGTGCAAGAGCTCTCGGCCTTTTGGCCAGAGTGAATATCAAGGCGCATGTCTTGAAGTTGATCACTCTCTAAGAAGGGAAGGGGTGGTTCGTACTGCAGAGCCTGTTTCATAAATTGGGCCCAAATGGGCAACGCTGCAACTGCACCAGTTAATCTGATTTTTTTAGGTGTTTTTTTAGTCACCGGTTTTGAAGCGTCTTTAGATGCTACTTTTAATGCCTCTTGAATGAGTCCTTGGTCCATTCCTACCCAAACGAGCGCAGTTAATTGCGGGGTATAGCCCACAAACCAAGAGTCGCGATAGTCGTTCGTGGTGCCCGTTTTTCCCGCAGCAGGGCGATCAAAACCATAGCCGATGGCTCCCATCGCCGTTCCTTCAGTGAAAACACTTTGAAGAAGATACGTCATCATGTCGGCGATGCCCGCGTCGATTCTTGATTTAGGACGATATTCAGCTCTAAAAAAATCGGAGGTATCAGAATTTTGAATTGCTCTGATCACGAACGGTTGATCCGCTTTACCGTGATTGGCAAAAGTCATGTAGGCCTCGAGTAATTCAATGGGGCTCAGCTCCACACTTCCTAAGCTAACGGAAGGAACTTCTGGAATTTTAGTTTGAATGCCGAGGGCTTTTGCTGTGTCGGCGATTTCACTTAAGCCCACTTGTTTGGCGATTCTTGCAGCTACTGTATTGATTGACTTAGCTAAAGCCGTTTTAATAGAAATCCAACCTAGGCTCTCTTTTTCGTAATTAGTGGGTTTCCATTCTGGCTGTTTGGAATCATATTTCCAGCTCCAGTTTTCATCCTGAAGAGGGTAAGCTGGAGTGTAGTAATTTCCATTTGCATCGTGCATTTGTCTAAATGCGGTGGTGTACACGATGGGCTTAAACGTCGATCCCGCTTGTCGTTTCATGTTGAGGATTCGGTTGAAGTTACTTTGGGCATAGTTTCGTCCGCCAATCAGCGTTCGAATCTCACCAGTCGATTGATCAACAGCGGCTAATGCGCCTTGAAGTTGAATTACTCCAGTAATGCCTAGTTTTGCTTCTAGTTCATCGATCCCCTTTTGAAGCGTATCTTGTGCGCTTTGATTCATGCTTAAATCAAGGGTCGTGTAAACTTGGAATCCCAATTCTGGAATTTCCTTTTCTTCGAAGCGATCGGCGAGTAGCCGAACCAGTTCTGCTTTTACAAAATCTACAAAATAAGGAGCACGATTACCAGCTTGAGGGGCTTGAGAAAGCCTGATTGGGTTTTTAAGTGCAAGATTGTATTCTGCTTCTGAGATTTTCTTGGTTTCTACCATTCGCTCTAAAACGTAGCGCTGGCGAGTGAGTGCACGTTCCAAGTGTTTATAAGGGGAGTAAAATACCGGCCCCTTGATGAGTCCCACCATGAGTGCAATTTCACCTGTGTTGAGATCGCTCACTTTTTTGCCGAAGAAAAATTTTGCACCCTCGGCAAATCCGCGCACTTCATAAGCTCCAATTTGACCCAAAAATACTTCATTCAGGTAACGTTCAAAAATTTGCTTCTTATTGTATTTCACTTCAAGTACTGGCGCCAAGAAGAGTTCATTCACTTTCATGAACAGATTTCGATTTCTCCGTTCCATGAGATTTTTAACTAACTGTTGCGTGATGGTGCTACCACCCTGTGAGAGTGAGAGGGTTTTAATGTCGACCAAGATTGCACGAATAAAACCGCGAGGATCAATTCCAAAGTGTTCATAAAAATGCTGATCCTCCGCTGCCATGACTGCATCGGGAATGCTCTTGGGAAACTCTTCAAACTTCAGCACTTCGCGGATTTGAGATTTGTCTGAACTCAGTGCTGCGACGAACTCGGGCTCAAGATAAAACTCATTGACGGGACCCGATTCGGACTCGATAGAGTCCAAGGTGCTGTCGAGTGATTCACTATCAAATCGAAGCGTAATGGCTTTGTCTTTCAATTTCAAAGTAGGATGATTTTCGGGAACAAGATAGTCGGGGTAGTGGGGAGAGTGCAAAGTGAATTTTATTTCTCGATCTTTGACTTGGAGCGCATAGCCGAGAGCCTTCAGCTTCTTTTCTACAAAACCACGGGGCATCGGTGGTGCGATTCGAGTCACACTCGAGTAGATTCGAGTAGGGATAAACTCAGCAGGACTATCGAAGGCAATTTCGACTTGTTTGAGAAGGATAAAAAAATAAATCGATAACGCAGCGAGTATTCCCGCCGCAATTCCAATCAGCGATTTTCTTTTTTTAGCAATTTTCCTAAGTATGTTCATGTTTTATCCTTGACTCAATCAATATGCGCCTCGTACTTTCGAATTTCAAGGAGAGATCACACACATGTCTTTATTAGCAACAGTATACAGCCTGGTTTTGTTTTCAATTTTAGCACCGAATGCAGGTGCAATGGACTTTGATTGGCACGGAGATTTTCGTGCAGAAACCAATTGGCTTTTCGGATACTCCAATGGGTTGACTTCGCCTACTGCGCCGCCAGGTTACGGTAACGGATATTTTGTTCCGAGTAACGGTGACAGCCCCGCTTCATTTCAAAATTTATTTTTGAGATTAAACCCACGGGCAATTGTAAATGACAACATCACTGTATATTCAGAACTCTGGTTTGGTTCTGCGGACAGAGGAATGTTTGGAAGTGATCAGCCTACCAGCTCTTATTATTATTCTACCAGCACTGGAAATGCAGCCATCACTGCTAAAACTTTTTACTCTGAACTCGCTACAGACTTTGGAACGATCACCGTTGGACGGGCTCCACTGAATTGGGGATTAGGATTAATTTATAATAATAAGGGCGGAGCATTCGATCGTCTTCCATCTACTGGCGATACTATTCGCATGGTGACAAAATTGGGCGCATTTAAATTTATGCCTGCCATGACTAAATACAGACTTGGAACCAATTACGGTGGTTCATCGGCTGGACCAGGAACCGGAATCACTCAAGGTGGTTGGTCTGGAGCGGCTGATTATACTGTTGGTTTGACTTATGATAATCCGGATGAACAAATTGATTTAGGCGTGATGTTTATGAGAAGACTCGCTGGTCTGAACGCTGCAATCATGAATCCCTTGGCAGTAGATACTCTTCCAGGGAATACGAGCAGTGCTGGTTACCAGTATAATGTTTGGGATTTTTATGCGAAAAAGAAATCGGGAATTTTTACTTTGGCTGCTGAAGTCCCTTTGATTACCGGAACCATCGGTAGCAACACCTATAGCACCGTGGCAGGAGCAGTAAATCTTGATGCAAAAGTGAATGACCATTGGAATGTTAAACTGGATATCGGAAGCGCAAGTGGAAACGCCGATCTCGGTGCAGGAAGTACTCCAACCCAAGTAACGGCGTTTTACTTTCATCCAGATTATCGCCCAGGATTTATTATGTTTAATTATAATCTTGCCAATTTATCTGATGGAAGTTTGTCACCTTATGATAATCCAGTGACGAATGCGCGATTCCTTGCAGTTAATTTTGATTATAATTTAGGTAAGTGGAATCATGGAATGAAATGGATTTATGCGATCGCTGACAAAGTGGCCGATGGTGTAGCAGGAAATCTCTATTACAACAGCCGAGATCGCGGGTACAAAACGGAGCAAGCAGGAGTTGCTGCTCAAAGCAATGGGCTTGGTTTTGAGCTTGATTACTTACTCGCTTATCAGTGGGATGAATCATTTCGTTTAGGATTGAATACTGGGCTCTTTTTTCCAGGACAGTTCTATGCATTTAGCAATAGCGCTACTCTGAATACTTTGAAAACTGTGTTTGCGACGAGTGCTAATTTCAACGTAAAATTCTAATAAAAACGTCGTCCCGGTGTTTGCCTACGCGGTGGCTTGCGCTTCACGAACTGGAGAGTTCGTTTCAATACTCCAGCCTTGCTTCGCAATCCCACATCTCGGCTCCTGCCTCAGCGTTTTGGTTGAAACGCGCATTAAATGACGCAATTCTCAACAAAAAGATCGGGACGACCTTTTTTAACCTCGAATCCGTTTGTACATGATTCTCATGATTCGATCGAAGAGTGCACGCGGTAGCATTTGCAAAATAGGGTAAATGAAACGATAGGGTCGTGGCGCGACTACAAAGCGTTTTCGTTTTAGAATTCCATCTACGAAAATTTTTGCTGCTCGATCGGCCTTCATGAGGAAGGGCATGTTGCCCTTATTTTTTTTCGTCATTTCAGTTTCGATAAATCCCGGTGCCACGGTAACCACTGAAACGCCAAAGGGGATCAAGTCTACTCTCATTGTTTCTAAGTGAGTAGTGAGGGCCGCCTTAGATGATGAATACGATCCAGCGGTGGGCATGCCTCGCGCGGCTGCAATGCTACTGATGCCGCAAAGGATCCCGCTCCTCCGTTTAATCATTTTCAATTTCATGTGTTCAAGGCCATGAATCGTCCCCATTACATTCACCATGAATGTTTTCTTCACTTCTTCCCATGCATCGCTTTGGAAAGAGCTGCGACTGGTGATTCCTGCATTGGCAATGAACATCGTCGCACCACTAAACGCATCATCGAGTTCATCTAAGACGGATTCCAGTTTTGCTTCATCTGTAATGTCGAGCGTTCGCACGAGTACCTTTGGCGATCCTCTTTTTTCGCATTCCAGTTTTACTTCATTGAGGAGATTCTCTCGTCGAGCGATCAAGCCGAGTACGTGACCACGATTTGCGAATTCAAATGCCAGTGCTTTGCCAATGCCATCGCTGGCACCGGTGAGAATGATTTTTTCCATACTTTGATATTAGTCCATTTGACGCAAGTCTCAATAGAAAGATCGGGACGACCTTTTAAAGCCAGCCGTTTACTTTGTACCAAGCGAGCGTTTGAGGGATTCCGGATTCCATCGTGTACTTGGGTTTGTAGCCCAAGCGATCGAAAGCCTTTTGTGAAGAACAGATCCAATAATCAGGAGTGAGTTCTTTTAGTTTATCTAAATTGAAGGGAAGGCTTTTTTTCAAAACTCTGCCGGTGAGCGTTCCTGCGGCTGCAAGCCCCGAGACTAAAATGCCGGGAATCTTCACTCGAATCGGTTTCACTTTCATTTCGTCGGCGATCATCGAAAGCACGCGATCATAGGTATAGATTTGTCCATCACTCACGTAGAAGTGTTCGCCAGTTTGAAATAGCTCATCAGGCGCGCTCAGGGTGCAGATGAGTGATTGAATTAAATCATCGACATGAATGAAGCTGTAATATTTGTGGCCGGTAATCGTTTTTGCAGGAGTCAGTGGCATCCACTGTTTTTGAATCGATTTGAAAAACATAAAAACATTTTTGTCGCGTGGACCATAGACGCTGGACGGGCGGATAATCAAATAGGGTAGTTGCCCTTTCAATTCTTCTAAGTAGAGTTCCCCACGAAGCTTGCTTTCTCCATACATGGAAACCGGGTGGTCGGGGTCAGTTTCTGTTTTGGGCGACAGTCCCACGCAGGGGCCTGCAGCTGCTAAGCTTGAAACATAGATGAACTTCTTTACTGTGCCAGATTTCAACGCAGCCTGAGCAAGGTTTTTTGTGCCCTCTGCATTAAACTTGAAATACTCCTCACGGTCTTTAGCTGCAGTGAGTCCGGCTAAGTGAAATACCACTTCAGTGTTCTGGCAAGCTTTCTCGAGGGTTTCAAGGTCGCGTAGGTCGCCTGAAAGGCGGGTGTACTGAACGCCCTTGAGAAACTCGTTCGATGCGCTTGGTCGCATTAGCGCGCATACGTCGTGCCCAAGGCGTGCGAGTTCAGCAGCAAGACCGCTTCCAATAAAACCACTTGCTCCGGTGACTAAAATTCTCATAAATTGAAGTCTACCATGGCAAAGCCTTTAAATAAAATGCGCATCATTGTTTTAGGATGTGGAACCTCTACCGGCGTTCCCCTCATTCATTGTCATTGTAAGGTTTGTAGGTCTCGCAACCCCAAAAATAAACGCCTCCGGGCTTCTTTGTGGGTTCAAGTGGGTGAAAAGAACTTCGTGATCGATATCTCTCCTGATTTCAGACAGCAGGCCTTAAGGGCGAAAATTCCACGCATCGACGCAATTTTATTTACGCATCCTCATGCAGATCACGTGGGTGGCTTAGACGAAATCCGCAGCTATAATTTTGTACAAAAGGAAGTGATTCCAGCCTATGGCCATGATTGGACGATTCGCGAATTGACCTCGCGTTTCCCCTATATTTTCGAGCCGGGCACGGTGGAAGGTGGGGGTGTTGCTCGGGTTTCTTTGCATGAGTTTTCACTGCAGGACTCAAGCTTTTTAGTTGAGGGGGTCTCCGTGATCCCCATCGAGCTCGAGCATGGATCGCAGAATGTTGCGGGTTTCAGGATTGGTGATTTCGCTTATTTAACCGATTGTCATACGATTCCAGAAAAATCATTTGATAAACTACACAACCTTGATGTATTAATTCTAGATTGCCTCAGAATGTCAAAACATGACACGCATTTGCATTATGAAGATTCCCTTCAGTATTCATCGAAGATAGGTGCAAAGAGGACAATATTCACTCATATGGGTCATGATTTTGACTATGTTTCTTCTTCAAAGAAGCTCCCCAAAAATCATGCATTAGCGTATGATGGAATGATCATCAAAATTAAATAAGCAACCCTCGTCTCAAGGAGAAAGATCTATGATCGTTGGTGTACCTAAGGAAATTAAGAATAAAGAAAATCGCGTATCCATGGTGGTTGCCGGAGTTCGAGCACTCACTCAGGCCGGACACAAGGTCCTCGTGCAGGCGAGCGCAGGCCTAGGCGCTGGAATTACCGATCAAGAGTATGCACAAGCGGGTGCGACCATTGTTGATCAAGCCAAAGATATTTTTTCTAAAGCCGACATGATCGTAAAAGTGAAAGAGCCTCTTCCTGAAGAGTATGATCTTTTGCGTGAAGGACAAATCCTTTATACCTATTTGCATCTTGCCGCTGACGAACGTCAGGCAAAAGCCCTTCTTGAAAGAAAAGTAATTGGAATTGCCTATGAAACAATTCAACCCGCCGACGGATCACTTCCACTCTTGGCTCCCATGAGCGCAGTGGCGGGCCGGATGGCTACACAAATTGGGGCAACTTATCTGCAAAAGGATAACGGCGGTAAAGGAATGTTGCTCGGAGGAGTGACTGGAGTTCAACGCGGAAATGTTACTATTTTAGGTGGCGGAGTCGTGGGCGTAAATGCGGCGAAAATGGCGGTGGGTTTAGGCGCGAAAGTAACC
>CAIMWN010000128.1 GCA_903845155.1 Oligoflexia bacterium | reverse complement strand
GCTGCACCATTACCCATACCTTTTGCCGTACTGATCATATCGGCAGGAATATCAAGTTCCTTAGTCAGGAAGAGCGCTCCACCGCAACGACCTGATCCGGTTTGAACTTCATCACTAATATATTTTCCGCCGTAATTGTGAACAATTTTTGCCACTTCATGAAAATACTCTTTTGGCGGAGTGATAAATCCACCTACACCCATTACTGGTTCTGCGATAAAAGCCGCAATTTTACCATGCGTTGAAGTTTGAATCGTCGTTTCTACATTTTTTGCACACTCAAGCGCGCAACTATCCGGCTTCAGATTGAACGGGCAACGATAACAATACGGTTCCATTGCTGAAGTCACACTGGTGGTCGGTTGTGCACGAAATCTCCAGGTATGATGTCCGCAACTTGCCAGGGTTCCGGAAGTTCCACCATGATAACTATGACGCAAATTCACCACCATGGTCTCGCCTGTGGCTTGGCGAGCGGCCATAAAAGCGGCTTCATTTGCTTCACTACCCGAATTCGTAAAATGAAAACGGGAAAGATTTGCAGGTAAATGCTCAGATAATTTCTCAGCAAGCCTCACAGGGTGCCGATTAAAATAAAGAGTGCTCGTGTGTTGAATCTCATCACTCTCCATCATTTCAATGAGCGCTTTTTTAATTTTTGGATGATTATGGCCGGCAGAAATACAGACGATCCCGCCGATGGAATCAAGATACTGCTTACCTTCAGTGTCCCAAACATACTCGCCTTGCGCTTTCGCAAGCTGCAGAGGAGCTTTGTGGTAGTGGCCGGCAGTCGGTAGAAAGTGCTTTTTCCTGAGTGCACCGATTTCATCATTACTTAATTTTGCATTCACTACGATTGGTTTCTTGCTCATAAATTTTCCTTTTCTACTCTACATTTTGTCCTGAACCCGCACGGCTCAAGTATTTACCAAAACCTTTACCCACCAAAGCTTTCCCCTGATCCACTGCCACTGTACCTCTTAAAATAGTAGTCTTCACTCGGCCAGTAATTTTCCACCCTTCGTAAGCACTATAATCACATTTCATATGATGGGATTTTACTGAAAGTGTGTGGCTCTCTTTTGGGTCAAAGATCACCAAATCGGCATCTGATCCAACGGCAATGGTACCCTTGCGAGGGAATAAACCAAAAATACGCGCGGGCGCGGTTGACGTCACATCAACAAACTTTTGCAAACTAATCCTATTTTTCAAAACACCTTCTGAGAACATCAGCTCCATGCGATGTTCCACACCGGGTGCACCGTTTGGAATTTTTGAGAAGTCATTGAGTCCCATTTTTTTCTGCTCCATACAAAACGGACAATGATCGGTAGCAACGGTGTGAACTAAACCTTGTTTCAGGCCAGCCCAAAGTGCGTCTTGATCTTTCTTCTTCCGGAGCGGCGGACTCATCACGTATTTTGAGCCCTCAAAGCCTTCTTGGAAATATACGGATTCATCGAGGACTAAATATTGAACACAGGTTTCTACAAATACTTTCTGATCTCGTTTTGCATTCTCGCGCACACGATCGAGCGCTTCTGCACAAGTCATATGAACAATATAGAGCGGATGCTTGCCTACATGAGCGATATCCATGAACCGGCCGCTGGCTTCCGCTTCAGCAACCGCCGGACGAGAAAGCACATGGTATTTCGGAGCAGTATTACCTGCAGCTTTATTTTCTGCAATGAGATGATCGACCACGTCGCCGTTTTCACAGTGAGCGATCACCATACCGCCAACCTTCTTCACTTCTTCCATGAGTTCAACGATCTGACGATCATCCACCATCAGAGCGCCCTTATAGGCCATGAATACTTTAAAAGAGCTAATTCCCTTTTTCTCCACGATCTCTTTAATTTCAGCACGCGTTTTAGGATTAAAATCGGTAACCGCCATGTGAAATGCATAATCTCCAACCGATTTTCCATCCGCCTTTTCATGCCATTGATTGAGGGCCGCATTCAGGGAGCTACCTTGAGTCTGAATCGCGAAATCAATAATGGTGGTGGTTCCGCCGTGAAGACCTGCCAAGGTTCCGCTTTCAAAATCATCGCTAGACGAGGTTCCCATAAAAGGAAGATCCATGTGCGTGTGCGCATCAATCCCACCTGGGAAAACATAGGCGCCCTTTGCATCGATCACTTGTGTGGCTGCCTTCGCGGCACTTGAGCTTGCACACAAATCCTTACCAATCGCGTGAATCGTCTCGTTTTCAACATAAATATCGGCTTCGTATTGATCTGTTGCCGTTACAATATGCGCATTTTTAATGAGTAATGATTTCATGGATAACCTCGCAATAATTTAGCTCTTCGCCCACACGTTCGCATCACTCACCCAACGTTCAACGGTCACTTTGGTATCAGTATAGAAAGTAATACACGATTTTCCATGTGCTTTCACATCACCAAAAAAAGAATCCTTGGTTCCACCGAAAGAAAAGAAAGCCATGGGAGCCGGTACGCCAATATTAATCCCAATCATGCTTGGATCCACTTCGTAAGAGTACTTACGTGCTGCCGCGCCTGAAGTAGTAAAAAGTGTGGTGGTGTTTCCAAAAGGAGAATCATTCACCCATTCAATCGCCTCATCAAAAGTATTGCACTCCGCAAGAAGGACTACTGGTCCGAACACTTCTTCTTTTGCGATTCTCATGTGTTTTTTGATGCCAGAGAGCACAGTGGGCTTCAAGAAGTATCCTGGCATTTGATCTACCCCTTCACGGCCATCGACCAGCAAAGTCGCACCTTCATCAATCGCCGATTGAATGAGACCTTTCACACGATCCTTAGCTGCTTGAGAAATAAGCGGTCCCATTTGTACATTTTTATCTAAACCGTTTCCAATGGTCGTTTCTTTTGCACGAACGATAATCATCTCTGCAATTGTTTTAGAGGTTTCCTTGCCGACGGCTAAAACCACGGAGCCGGCCAAACAACGCTCTCCAGCGCAACCGACAATCGATTCAAATGCGGTTGCTGCAGCCTTATCCATTACGGCGTCGGGTAAAACCACCATGACGTTCTTTGCACCGCCCAAAGCTTGAACGCGTTTTCCGTGTGCAGTACCGGTCACATAAACATGTTTTGCAACAGGAGTGGAACCTACAAATGAAACTCCCTTTACATCAGGGTGAGTACAAAGTGCATTCACGACGTCTTTGCCACCATGAACCATATTGATGACGCCCTTAGGGAAGCCCGCTTTTTCAATCAATTCAAAAACCTTTACCTGAGTAAGCGGCACACGTTCACTTGGTTTAATCACAATGGTGTTCCCGGTCGCGACACCAAAGGGCCAAAACCAAAATGGAACCATTGCAGGGAAATTGAAAGGAGCAATTACTGCGAACACTCCCATAGGGCGATTCACTGCCTTGCAATCAATGCCGGCTGCGATGTCTTCAAAATGCTCGCCCATCATTAGCGTTGGAATCCCGCACGCGGTTTCCACCATTTGAATCCCACGGCGCACACTTCCTCGCGCCTCCACCAACGTTTTTCCATGCTCTTTTGTCACGAGTACAGCGAGTTCTTCAAAACTTTCTTCCATCAGGGCTTTTAGTTTGAAAAAATATTGCGTGCGATCTACCGGTGGAACTTGTCTCCACGTTTTAAAAGCTTCTTTTGCTGCCGCGACCGCTTTTGCAACTTCTGCTTCAGTACCGAGTGGGCATTTCTCTAAAATCTCGCCAGTGGCAGGATTCGGAATATCTACGCTTTGCATTGATTCTGTTGCGACCCATTGTCCGTTAATAAAATTCTTAATCATATTTTTCCTTTATGCAGCACCCGGGTGCAGCTATTTTACTCTCATGGGGTTATGGGGATGTTTCGTCCAGTTTAGGTAAGGGAGCGTCGCTTTTTGATTCATCATGGTGATCGCTCCCGGCGCCGGGCATACGTGGTAGCAGAGATTGCAGCCCACGCATTCCTGATCAATAATTTCATACTTTCTTTGGCCATTTACTCGGCTCGCGGTAATTGACTGATGTGAAGTATCTTCGCAGGCAATATAACAAAGACCACATTGAATACAGTGGTCTTGATTGATATGAGCAATCGTTTTGAAATTGAGATTCAACTGTTGCCAGTCGGTAACGTTCGGTACTGCCTTGCCGATAAAATCAGAAAGCTTAGCATAGCCCTTTTCATCCATAAAATGATTGAGCCCATCAACCATATCACTGACGATTTTAAAACCGTAGTGCATCGCTGCAGTACAGACTTGTACAGAATGTGAACCGAGCGCGATAAACTCCGCAGCATCACGCCAATTCGAAATTCCACCAATCCCCGAGATCGGCAATCCACGGGTAATTGGATCACGTGCAATTTCAGCCACCATATTGAGTGCGATCGGTTTCACTGCCGGCCCACAATAACCGCCGTGTGTCCCCTTACCATCGACGACTGGTTCTGGCGCCATCAGATCAAGATCAACCCGCGTGATGGAATTAATGGTGTTAATAAGCGAAACCGCATCAGCACCGCCCCCATGGGCCGCGCGCGCAGGTTTTCTTACATCAGAAATATTAGGAGTGAGTTTTACAATGACCGGCATTCGACTATAAGTCTTGCACCATTTGGTGACCATTTCGACATACTCGGGCACTTGCCCCACGGCCGCACCCATTCCACGTTCACTCATTCCATGTGGACAACCAAAATTGAGCTCTATTCCATCTGCACCCGTGTCTTCAACCCGTTTTAGAATATTCTTCCATGCGTCTTCTTCACAAGGAACCATCAGGGAAACAATCACAGCACGATCAGGCCATTCACGCTTGGTCTCTTTGATTTCGCGAAGATTAACTTCAAGAGGGCGATCAGAAATAAGTTCAATATTATTGAAACCCATCATTTTTTGACCGTTATACTCCAGAGCGCCGTACCGTGAACTTACATTCACTACCGGTGGATCTTCGCCAAGTGTTTTCCATACTACACCACCCCAACCGGCTTGAAATGCGCGAACCACGTTGTATTTTTTATCGGTGGGAGGTGCAGACGCGAGCCAAAATGGATTCGGAGATTTAATTCCGGCAACATTACATCTTAAATCAGCCATTGATTTTGCCCCCTGTGAGTCCTAATTTTCTACCTGTCAATTTTTCGTGAATAGCAAGGGCCGCAAGCTTTCCGTCCTGTACTGCAACAACCGTTAAGTCCTCTTTGTGAGCGATACAATCACCGCCAGCGTACACACCTGCGACCGAAGTTTCTTTTTGTGCGTTCACTTCAATTTTACCTTTTGAGATTTTGAGGAGCTCGGCGCCTTCACCGAGGAGCGCTGGAACGAGTACCTGCCCCACCGCTTTAAAAACCATATCTGCGTAGAGGGTGAATTTTTCACCTGTTCCCTCTAATTCGCCTTTTACATTCTTAAGCGTTTTTTCAAAAACAACAGATTGAACACCTTTTTCGTCGCCATTAATTGCGACCGGTTTTGACCAATACCGAAGGGTCACACCATGGGTCTGCGCCAGCTCTTGCTCATAAGAAGTGGCGCTCATATCCGAGGCGCTTCTGCGATAAACCAGCGTCACGTCTTCTGCTCCGAGTGACTTTGATTGAATGGCGATATCAATAGCGGTGTTTCCTCCACCAATGACCACCACTTTTTTACCGATTTTTAAATCTGAATAATTTTTTGTTTGTCTGAGTGTTGAAATATAATCAACAGCATTGATCACGCCTGGAAGTTGCTCGCCTACTAATTGAAGCGCATTCACTCCGGCCAGACCCGTTGCAAGAAAAACCGCATCATAACTCTTTCTGAGCTCCGGAAGCGTTACCCCTGTTCCAAGCCCTTTTCCATTATGAATTTTGATTCCACCGATACCTAGCAGGAAATCAACTTCACGCTGCGCAAAGTTTTCGAGCATTTTATAGGCAGCAATGCCGTATTCATTTAACCCGCCTGCCTTGGGTTTTGCTTCAAAGATTTCAACATCATGACCGAGTTTTGAAAGTTGATGCGCGCATGAAAGTCCAGCAGGTCCTGCGCCCACAATGGCCACTGTTTTCCCGCTCGCTGCAGCACGAGTAAAAGGCTGAATTTTATTTTCGAAAATATAATCAGTTGCGTAACGCTGAAGTAGGCCAATTTTCACTGGGCTATCTTCCGCTTTATTTCTCACGCATGCTTGCTCACAAAGCACTTCGACGGGGCACACTCGGGCACAAGTTCCACCTAAAATATTCGCTTCTAGTATTTCGATTCCTGCACCCTTGCGATTACCGGTGCTAATTCTCCGTATAAATTCTGGAATATTGATCGTCGTCGGACATGCTTCCATGCAAGGCGCATCGTAACAAAAATAACAACGACTACTTTCAACAGCAGCAAGTTTGGAATCGAGCGCTGGATGAATATCACAAAAAGTTTTCTTATACTCTTCTTGGCTAAGTGACCGAGCTTGGCGTTCCGCTGCTATTGTTACTCTTGCTCCTGCGCTTTCGCGCACCTGTTCATTTCCCATATTTCCCCATATCCCCAATATTAGGCTTGAAGGAAATAAGTATCGCGGCCAAGGCTGTTTTACAAGCTTTTTGGCGGGGCTGTGCGTCCTGAGTTGAGCATTCCTCTCAGGTGTCTCTCTTGCTCAATTTCAAGTTCAATTTGTAATAGCTCTTCTGGTTTCAGAGCACCAAAGATACAATTTCCTGGCGATGAAAATGGGGTGCGCCTGTTTCGTGGATAGCTATTTTTCTCCACAAATGGCCTGTTAAAATTGCCATAATCAATTAATACCCACGCACGATTCTTCACATATGCAATTTGGCCTGGATGAAAGGCTTCCAATGATTCAAACGGAGCCAGAAGTCTTGCGAATCTATAAAATTCCTTCATGAGCGGATCAAAATCTTGAGCTAATATTAAACCACGATTACGTCGATCCAGTAGCTCTTCGAAGGTAAATTGAATGTTCAAGTTTTCAACCACCAAACAACCAGTGCAAAGCGCTTCCGGATGAATAATCTTAGGGACAGGAATTCCCAAACTGAGGAATAAGGGGTAGGCCGAGCGCATTGAGCGCGTCGTTTCGATGTCCGATATGGCCTCGGGGTATCGATCAATTCGCAGTGCTTCTCCATTACCAATATCTGCAATGTAGGTGCTCAAATGCTGTTTGGGATCCGATAGAACTTTATTCACGAAGAATATTTGACCTTCAGGAAAAGTGAGTTCCGTATTTGCTCGAAGATTTTCTAATTTACGAGAATAACCATCCAGAGTCACCGCATCGAACGAAGTGAATTGAATCACTTCAAGCGGAGTTCGGTCGGTCATTTCATGATTACAAAAATCCGCACGCGCCATGATCCCCAATCCTGGCAAAAAAATCGTAAAAATAAAGATGGCAAGTAAAGCTCCCATTGAGTGCAACATCTTATCATTGCTGACCGTTTTGATCAAGAACCCAGTAGCCAAACCAAAGCAAAACTGTGATTCGCGCGCGATTCTGTCTCTTTAATTCGCACACGATTATGTCCCTGCCCACCAAGTCATGGATTGAATTAATTAAATACACTCGGTAGACCTAAGCTGCGTATCGGTTGCTATAGCATTTTATTAATGCTTCTAG
>CAIMWN010000127.1 GCA_903845155.1 Oligoflexia bacterium | reverse complement strand
CGATGGTCAAAGGAGGTACGAAAATGGATACCAATTACAGAAGTTCTATTAAATCCAACGAAAGAAATGAGGGAATCAAAACATGCAACAAAAACAGCAGCGTAACCAATCAGGCGACATCTTTCTTGAAAAATTCCGAAAGTTGGAAATGAAAAGAGAACAGAAAACAACATCAGCAACGAAAAAACAGAAAGAAGCGAGGAACTCGATGCCGATTAATAAGATTTCTGCAAGAGCGGCGGTTTACGCTCGATATAGTAGCGATATGCAAAGTGCTGACAGTGCTGATGACCAAATTGCCCGAATTCGTTACCGTTTAGATCATGGCCAAATTCGCTCACAAAAGCATTTTGGGAATCCAATTGAAATTTGTAATGAATGGGTAAAAAAAGATGAGGCACAAAGTGGCCGAATCGCTAGCCGTGATGGCTATGAAGCAATTCTTAATGGAATCAGAAGCAAGTCTTTTGATATTATTATTGTAGATGACTTATCTCGCCTCACTCGGTCACTTGGAAACTTACTCGGCTTGTACGACATGCTCAAGTGGTATGAAGTTGAATTGATTTCAATTTGTGATGGGATCAGCAGCGAAGACCCTTCAGCTAAAACATTCTTTACAGTCAAGGGCATGGTAAATGACTTTTCTAACGACATACATGCGGAACGTGTAATTCGAGGAATGGAAATGCGTGTCCTCAATGGACTATCTTGTGGCGATTATCCTTATGGATATGATTCGGTTGCAACGAAGTTTGAAAACGCAAAGGGGAAACCTGCGCCTTCTCATTTTAAGATCGAAATCAATGAGGCTGAAGCGCAAATTATTCGCCGTATATTTCAAATGTACAACATAGGATTAGGCTATTCAAGAATCGCTAAAGCACTCAACGAAGACAAGCTACCCTCCCCTAGTGCTTCCTATGCAAAGGCTGGTAGATTTACCTCTTGGTCATCTCAATCTGTTCAAAATATCATTCGCAACGAAAAGTATATAGGCATCTGGCGATGGAAAAAGACAAAGATTGGGATCAACCCAGAATCCAAAACAAAATCAGCAAAAGATCGCCCTACGACGGAATGGGTAAGCCATAACGGGTCATCTGACATTCGTGAGGACTTAAAAATCATTGACCAAGAAAATTGGGAGCTTGCACAGAAGAGATTGAGCGAAAATAAAAGGTTCCCAACGAGTGAAAGACAAAAAGGACGATGGGCAAATCGTGGATTGGCACTCCCCGACCATCCTTTTTCAGGGTTACTTGAATGTGGTGTTTGTCATTCCAACTTCAGTCTCATTAGCGGAAAACGTGGCGGCTATTATGGATGCAACTCTGCCCACAGAAAAGGAACCTGTAAAAATAAAAAGATTATTTCGGCAGACCGCATCGCTGAAGAAATCATCAGCGTCATCAGGAAAGACTTAGTTAAACCAGAGATTCTCAAGGATGCAGTAAAAAGATATAACCAAGTTCTTTTACAGAAGACCAGTTCTGCCCCTCAAAGAATGAAACAAATTGAACAAGAACTTGGATTGATCGAGCAAGAACTTCATAAATTAGTCCAAGTCATTATTAGTGGAAATCCGTCCGAAACAGTCAATTTTGCAATTAAGGAACGAGAGGACAGAAAAATTCGCCTGAAGAGCGAAAGGAGTTCTTTAAGCAAGACCAATTTAAAGTCCAGCCCAGAAACCATTGAGTCAGTCACAAAACGATTAGAAGGACTTAAAGAAACGATTACTGAGAATCCATTGAGATGCTACCCGATCCTCAGAACAATGTTCCCAAGAAAAATTAAAATGATCCCGCATTACAATTCTGAAAGCATGGATACCGATTATTTGCTCGACGGAGGGATTTATTTGAATGCGGCGATGGAAAGCAGTTTTGTTATTGAAGTAAAAGGCAAAAAAAATGGGGATGCGAAATCGCATCCCCATTCTGTACCTGTTTTCCCATTTTTAAATGAATCGAACTCTGAAAACTGTGTTTCCGACAGTCATCGGTTCGATTTGTTTAAAAATGGGGTGACCGACGGGGCTCGAACCCGCGACACCAGGAATCACAATCCTGTGCTCTACCAACTGAACTACGGCCACCACATATTGTCGTAGAATACGACCCCTCTATTTAATCCAAACTTGGACTACTTGTCAATAACAGTCTAAAACTCTTGACTATTTTTGAAATATTCGCTCTCCTATAGGCATGATGAAATCAATTTTCTTCCTTCTTTTGGCTATTTGCACCTTGTTTACTGCCTCTTTTAACCAGGCACAGGCGGGAATCTTCAATATTCCTGAGTTTGTAGAGTACCGGAATTGGGCCATCGGCATCGAACCTGAGGTCACTTTAACGAATGGCGGCGGGTTTGCTACCAACCTCAAATTCAGCTATGGCGTAACCCCCCTTTCCAACGTTCTGTTTACCCTGGGGGACGGATCAGGAGCTCGCAAATTTCGCATCGGCGCAGGCTACACTTTTGATTTTATTCCCGACCTCGATGGGCAATTCGGTGCAGGCCTTGCGTTTCAAGCTTACCTCTACCGCTTAAGAAACGATGCCAATCAAACTGAACTCAGCGTGAGTCCCTACATTCATAAGACTTTTACTACTGAGGCGGGCTTAAAATTTGATCCCTACGCGTCGATTCCACTCGGGATGAAATTTAATAGCGGAAACTATACCAATTACTTTCAACTGGCCTTAGGCACTGCTTACAAAATGACCGAGCACGTGGCCTACAACGCAGAACTAGGCATCAATTTAAAAGACACGGATTCCTATATTTCTGTCGGCGCTACTTACAAACGCT
>CAIMWN010000126.1 GCA_903845155.1 Oligoflexia bacterium | reverse complement strand
TGCCACCACGGGGCCGAAGCTGGATGGGCTGTCTTCTAAAATGCGATCTTGAAAGCGCTCTCCATTTATGGTTCGAGGAAGATACGGTTTCCTGTATTTTGCCTGATGGGGTGAGACTCAATGGCCATAGTCAATTACGTCTGGGTCTAAAAGACTTAATGAAAAACTCAATCATCTTAGATACCTTGTCGGTGACTAGCCATACTTATATGGGAACAACCTTTGTTGATAGTACTGAGGCTGTACGCTTTAATAAAAATGTTCTAGAGCCTTCTTTTTATGTGCATATGACGATGATTTTGGTCCAAGGAACTCTAGGTTGGAGAATCGCACACTTACATTACAGTCAAGTGGCAAAAGAGTTTATTCAATCACCCTCCATCGCTGGTGATCATGGCTTCCACTGAGCATTTTTTTACCTAACATGGATTCCTTTATTACAGCAGCAATGCAAAAATGGCCTGCAGTGCCGCATTGTTATGGCTGGCTCAGTTTTGATCGACGCGGTGAGTGGCGAATCAAAAATCAAAACGCCCAACAATTTAAGCTCCTAGTAGAGCTCATTCATCATCAAGGCTTCAAAGAATATATTGAAGCCCACCTAGCGCATGATGGCAAAGGAAATTATTTTTTTCAAAATGGTCCGCAACGAGTATTCATTCATTTTTCTTATTGTCCATGGGTCTTACGTTTTTACCCTCTAGAAGAAGGTCAGTGGCAAATCCGGACAACTTTTGGTGAAGTGATTCAACCTCTGGCTTGCTTATTAGATGAACACGGGCAAATTATCTTTGAAGCTGATTTTACAACTCGTGTTGTAAATGATGAGGGCGTCTTTTTGCCTCGTAGAGTTAGGTCAATAGGTTTACTGCATGATCACGATTTAGAAATATTTTCAGCATTTGCTAAAGTCTTTCAAAATCATTGTGGGTCTCTTGGTGAATTTTTGTGGCATGAAAAACTCTCCATCGAACCTATCCACAGTAAAGATCTACCGAGTCTTTACCACTTCTACAGAAATCCACAAGCTTAATTTCTGGTGCGTAATCGTCCATCACTTTTTACTTCTTCACGATATAAAAACTCTAATTGACTTTTTCGAGCCTCGATTTCTGAGAGTTGATAAAAGTTTCCATTGCCCTCTTCTTTTGCTATGGTGAGTTGTTGGATCGCGGCGGGAAGCGCTCCATCACAGACATACTTCTCAGCAATAGCTGCGTGATAACTCAAGATGTTATTGTCTTGCGCATACCCTTGTGCAAGTAAAGCCCACCAAGTAGTGTCATCTTTTTGTACCTTCGTCTTTTGCTCTAACCATTGAATACCCTCTTTGAACTTCCCCGCTGAATAGTAGGCTTGCACCAACAAAACACCTGGGGCTTTTGATCGAGGATAATCTTTGACCATTTGTTGAGCCATCATTTGCGCTTGAACAACATTACCTTTTGCGAGGGCAATTTGTCCTACAGTCATATCAAATACAAACGTTGATTTAGGAAACACTTCTTTAGGGCTAAGCTGATTCGCTAAGGTTTTACTTTTACCAAGATATTTTTCTGCTTCAAGAACCTGTTTTTCCCTAAGTGCAACTAAGGCTAGCCCAAAATTACCCTGCATTGATTTAATGATATTTTTATTTCCAGCATTACTATTAAAAAACTCTTTAAGTGGGACTGCATCTGCTGCTTGATTCATTTGTTCAACTTTTGCAATCGTTTGATTCAAATAAAAATCGATCGAATTCTTTAAGGCTTGATATTTGTTCTGATCTCCCCTGACTCGATCCTCCATATCACCAATTCGATCGGTAGTTAATGGGTGAGTTCTCAC
>CAIMWN010000125.1 GCA_903845155.1 Oligoflexia bacterium | reverse complement strand
CCTGACCGACAGCGGTGGTTTCCAAGTGTTTTCACTCTCAGGCATTAATAAAATTTCTGACCATGGTGTGATCTTTCAGTCTCACCTCGATGGCTCAAAGCATACTTTCACTCCTGAACTATCAATGGAAATTCAACGGAGCTTAGGTTCGAACATTGTGATGGCCTTCGATCAGTGTCCGCCATTCCCCGCAACTGAGAAATTTGTAAGGGATGCCATGAAGCGAACTCTTGATTGGGCGCATCGGGGCCTCGCTGTGCCACTCAAGAGCCACCAAGCTAGATTTGGGATTTTTCAAGGCGGCTTGGACGTAAATTTACGCAAGGAGTCGATCGCGTCGCTCTCGGAACTACCTTTTGATGGTTTTGCCCTGGGAGGTTTCGCCATCGGTGAGCCTATGGAAATGATGCACCAGGTAGTGCGTCATGTAGCTCCTCTCATGCCCGAGCATAAACCTCGTTATTTGATGGGGGTAGGGCGACCGGAGGATTTAGTAGAGTCGGTCAGAGCGGGAATTGATATGTTTGACTGTGTGATGCCCACTCGCAATGCGCGAAATGGGCAGCTTTTTACCTCACTCGGACGTATTAACATCAAAAATGCAAAGTACATGGACGATTCGTCGCCCCTCGATCCGAATTGTAGCTGTGATACCTGTCTAAACTATACAAAAGCTTACTTGCGTCACCTTTATGTTGCCGGGGAGATGCTTTCGGCCAGACTGAATACCATCCATAACCTCCATTTCTACGTGAATTTGATGAAACAGATGCGAAAAGCGATTCTCGAGAATCAACTTGAGGAATGGGTCAAAAATTTTTATATGCAATTAAATAGTAAGGAAGTAAGCTTTCAGAATTAATATGAAAACTAATAAAATGACTTTAATCGTTATGGGACTTACTTTGCTCAATATCACTTTGCTCAACGCGGGAATTGCCTTTGCGGAAGACACCGTAAGTGCACCTACGGTGGTTGCGCCTTCACAACCGGCTTCTGCAACTACTGCAGTAGCAGTAGCGGGTAACGCTGCAGCGAACGTGCCGGCTCCGCCAGCACAAAGTGCAATGGGAATGGCACTTCCTTTCGTCATCATGCTCACGATCATGTATTTTCTCATGATCCGTCCACAGCAAAAGAAAACGAAAGAACATCAAGGCCTCTTAGCTCAACTGAAAAATGGCGACGAAGTCGTCACTAATTCTGGCATTATCGGAACCATTGCAGGAATGAGCGAAAAAGTAGTGACTCTCGAAGTTTCTAAAAATGTACAAATGAAAATTTTGAAAAGCCAGGTGAATCAAGTCATCAAAGGCAATGTTCAGGACATTCAAGCTTAATCAGTTTTATAACTCTTTTACGAAGGAATCATTCAAATGACCAAAAAGTGGTGGACGAAGTTTTTTCTTTTGATTTTTGTAACCTTTTTATCTGTGATGTACATTGTACCCACATTTACGAAATTGAATCCGGAGAAGTCAGCTTATCCGTTTTCAAAGAAAATTAATCTGGGCCTGGATCTACAAGGCGGCCTCTATCTCGTGATGGGAGTCGATTTCAATAAGGTATTTAAAGAAATCGCGGAGCGCCAACTGAATTCTCTCGTCGATCGTTTCAAGGAAAAGAATCTTCCAGCGACTGAAGGTAAGTTGAACCTAGTGGGCGTTCCTCAGGATGATCCGAGAATGCAATTTAAAATAGTGGCGGCTCAAAAAGAAGCGATTAAAGCGCTCATTCAAAAGGAATTCTTCAATCTTAGAATTACTGACGAAAAAGCTGACTCTATGGAGTTTGCACTTTCTTATGATTACCGTAACGACATTCGCGACAAAACTTTGAATCAAAGTATTGAAGTGATTCGTAACCGGATTGATGAATTTGGCGTTTCTGAACCCCAAATCTCTTCACAAGGCACTGACCGCGTGGTGGTCGAACTTCCTGGTATTAAAGACGTGGATCGCGCAAAGGATCTCATCGGACGTACCGCAAAACTTGAATTCAAAATGGTAGATGAAGAAGGCATGCAAAAAGTGCAAGTGACTGATCTCATCCGTGATGTTGAAAAAGAGAAAAACATTAATTATAAAGAGGGCGGAGATTTGAAGTTCTCTGACTACGTCAGAACGATCAACGAATCGCTCAAAGGTAAAATTCCTGAGACCGATGAAATTGCGTTCGAGAAGAGCGCGCTCTCTCGTACTCCATTACTTTTAAAAGCGAAGACAGAAGTGACTGGAAATGACCTTCAAGATGCACAAGTTTCATTCAATCAAGAAAACCGCCGTCCTGAGGTTTCTTTTGAGTTGAATGCAAAAGGCGCCATCATGTTTGAAAAATTGACCGGCGATAATATCGGCAAACGCTTAGCGATTGTACTCGATGGAATTGTTCACTCAGCACCTTCTAT
>CAIMWN010000124.1 GCA_903845155.1 Oligoflexia bacterium | reverse complement strand
GGCATTGTCCGAGCATGATCATAAGAGATCCATGTAACGGTTGCCGAGAGGGGATGCTGCTTTTTTTACATTGTCTCCACCTGTTTAATGGAGTGTAGGAAGATTCCGAAAAAAGAATTCTGTCCACGCTGTGCGGTGGAATCATCTTCCGCGTACGATCATCGATGGGTACAGGTGAAAGATGCGCCCCTAAGCTACTTTGAACGCCTGACCATTGAACGTTATCTTGAAAATTACCCCGATTTAAAAGAGCTCTACTTTGCCAAAGAGGCGCTTCATCGGCTTTATCGCATGCGAGGATTTACCCTCTTTCAGCTTTGACTCAGTCTTGATCTCTGAGACGCCGCGTAGATTTTTTAACTGATCGAGCGACAGCCGAACTTCCTGATCATGGTGAAAAGTGCTACTATACTGAGGAGCTTTGCTACGTGTGATTTTTGAGTTTGAATACGCTTCCAAACCGCTCAGTTTGGCATAATTTGACGATTTCCAGCCTAGAATGCTTCCACTGCCATCACTGATTTCAGTGATCAGGTCAGCCCTTGAAAGCCGCTTTAAGATTTTCCAGCTCCATACCCTAGAGCAGCTCTGAAGTGATGACTGTCTAAGCTCCAGATAAGTTTTAAAGCCCTGCTCGTCGATTTCTTTAATGACCCGAATATCACGCGGGGTAACTCGGATGTGATGCTTCTTAAGGTTTTTGATCATGGAACTCCTTTCACTAAGAGAAGTTTAATCCGAGAATGATTCTCGAAAAATGTCCTCCTCTCACTAGATAAGAGTGCAAGAAAATCGCCTTTTTATGCCAAGTGGAGATAGGTGTGTGAAGTGATTTAGGATATTTATTATTCCGTGTTGAGAATAAAATTTAAAAAATTATCGAAAATCACGGGTTTTCGAAAGTTTTTTTGCTAAACAGTGAATTTAACAAGAGAAACAAAAAACATGGAAATCCGTAAGTCGTGATTTTTTATTTTCGCGGATAGGCGGGATTTATATTCTGAAAATAAACTAAAATCACTGATTTTAAAAGTCGACAAAGCTGCTCTTGTTAGTTACATAAAATACATGTATAAATAAACAAAGTTTTTGCGGTAGTAAAATGATCCCAATAATTCCGCAAGCATTAAAACAAAGGGATCGTTATCAGGCTTATGCTCGATAACATTAGATTTAAATTAGGAGTTTTATATGAAGACCGTTCTTTTTCTGATCGCCCTTTCGTTTTCGACCCTGCCGGCAATGGCCGAGACATCTAACCGGTCTGTTTCAGTGTTGATGGCTGCGATTCCTGATAACGTTGGCATCGATCAAATCCGCTCCGTATCCGATTCGAGCTGTACGAAAGAATGTAAAGAGGTGCTCGAAGTTTCAGGGACAGGTTACGCCCCGATTTGGGGAGCTAAGTCAGTAGCAGATGCGGCACCGGAAGGCTCGCTTGTGATTCGCGCGCAGATGGGTTCGGATAAAAGTGGAAATCCTGTGATTTTAAAGAAAACAATCACTTCGCTTAATCGTTAAGTCTAGATCAATACTCAATTCGCACAATCAGAAGTTAATATTTAAAACCCTCGAAATCTAATCAGATTTGAGGGTTTTTCTTTTTATGCTGCTCGCTTTTTCTCGTCTTTATGTACGCGCACTTCCAAACTATAGCCAAGCGCTTTTAAGATTTTATAAATAAGATCAAAAGTAGGCGTCCTCATTTGATCCCCTTTTTCAAGACGAGCAATCAAGGGTTGGGTGACATGAGCTGCCTTTGCAAGCTGCGCTTGGGAGATCCCGGCTTTTGCACGAAGATCGAAGACAATCCTCGCTACTTCCAGATAAAACTTACGCTCTTCAAAACCAAGTCTAATTTCTTCATCTTTCAACTCACGGGATAAAACTTCATCTAAACTCACACCTTTTGACTTTTTCATTTCAAAACCTCTTTCAATCGTTTTCGAGCTACATCAAGCTCGCGCACCGGAGCCTTCTGGCCTTGTTTTTTATAAGAATGCAGAACATAAATTAAATCTTGCGCTAACGTCACATAGAAGAATCGCCACCCACCACCAGCAGTTCGGATTTTAATTTCCCAGAGCTTTCCTTCGATTTGTCGAAACTCACAACCTAAAGCATTAAAGCCATAAGTTTGAATATCTTGGAAAACCGCTAAAATCGCCGCACGATCAGATTTCGGAACTTCCTTTAAGAAATCCTCGAAGTAACTGCGCCCTGATACTGAACGGTGGAACTCAACTTTCACAATTATAGAATATACCCAATTGGTTATTATTTCAAGACTCTATTTTTTAGTTCTTTCTGCGCCCAAAGCGAAGGGTTGCCCCAATTATCGACTCTGGTCGCTTCTTTTAATATCGAATATTGAAACTTTGCTAGCTCCATCCTCCATGTATACGGATGACTAAGTATAAGTCCCATGAACACTGAAACCGATATCGGCATTTGCTTTCCAATTAGACCTTCCATAAGCGTCCTCCCTTCAGCCCTTTAACTTTGCTGCAGCTTACGCATCACGGTGGTCTTACAAACTCCTGTGACGCGCTCAATCTCTCGAAGACTCAATCCCGACTCTCGGAGTTTTGCCAGCTCCCGAAAACACGTTTTAGGCTTCATCCAGGTCAGTTGGTAATCTACACGAATCACCGTGGGTTCTTTTAGAATGGCCTTCGCGGGCACGGCAGGAATCGAAGCGCAGGTTGCGCGACAAAGCGTAGTGGCCGATTCCTGCCAGCTTCAATTGAACAGACTTAATTCTATTTTACAAAAAACGCAGCGGTCACGCTACAAGCCATGAGTGTGTTAAACGTAATCTTTAACCATTTTGCGTCTTTGTAAATTACCAAATTTGCCCCTATGATTCCGCCAATAATTGCGCCAGCACCCATGATTAACCCTGCCCAAAGGTTAATGTGCCCAGTTGCAAAGAAAATTCCCAGAGCAGTTAAGTTTCCAACCAAATTAAGAGGCTTTGTCATCATTGTTGCTGTCTTTAAGCTGGTCTTCAAAAATTTTCGAATAGATACGGCCCAGATCGTTCCGGTTCCTGGCCCAAAGAAGCCGTTGTAAAAACCGATACCGATACCCAATGGAATGAGACGATTGAAAAAAGATTGGTCACCTTCCTGATTCGATTTCGTAGAACCTTTTGAAAGTAAATTCATGATAAAGACCAGTAACAAGAAAATCGGTACAAGACTTTTTAATACTTCAACCTTAGTCACTTGGAGCAGTAATGTTCCAGCCACACTTCCAAGCAGAGTAAATAAAAGGCCAACTTTTAAGGATTGTAAATTCAAATTATTCTTTCTGTAAAACACGATACTTGCAGAGGATTCGCAGAGACAGCTTTGAAGCTTGTTTGTTCCTAGCGCTAATACCGGGGGTACTCCTGAAAGTAAGAGTGCAGGGACCGTAATTAAGCCGCCTCCTCCGGCAATAGTGTCTACAATCCCCGCAATGACGGCAGACAGGGCTAATAAAAAAATATGAACTGCATTTAAATTGCCTAACATGATCATTGGTTTCCCTTTTCCAGTGGTGAGTTCATTTCGTTCATGATTTTTTCGAGATCAAAAACAAAACCGGTGGAGTGAGGTAGATTCCGTAAGTGGCTCAATGACTCCTTAATGTAGACCCTAAAAATAGTACGATCACCTATGATCTGCCCTCTGGCATGAATGACTCTGTTATTTTTGAATACCACCATATTTCCTGACTGAAGATTGAAGCTGGTTGTATTGTGCTCTGTTGCTTCCAATAGCGCCGAAATAGCTTCTTTTGCTTTCGAGTGGTTCGCCCTAACGTTATATTCAGAAAATGCAATATTAACCCTCCTTGAACCATCAAGCCAGACGATTGGGCTTTCTTTTAGGGTAGCATTTGAATCTAGCCTAAAACTTGAAGGCAAACCTATTTTAAATTGGGGTTTCATCAGCTCAAAAAATAAATCTGGATCCATCGTCTTCTTAATGTTTTCCAGTGAGCTTACAAATGTCCTTACATTTGAAGGGTTGTAGTGTCCCGCCAAAAGTAAAAAGTCTGTTCTAAATGTTTCGTCAAGAAATGAATCATCAGTATGCCAACCAAACTTCATTCGCCCTGAGCTAGAGTTTGTATTCTCGCGCCCCGGCTCGGGTGTTATTTTTGCGGCAATATCGCCGTAATTTTGTTGTTTAAATTGAAGGGGATTACCTAGCATACTCGCAATTAATACGGACAAAGCCTGTGTGCTTTTTTCATCTTTGTATTCTGGCAAATTGTGGAGATAGACTAAGTCTGCTGAACTGTACTTTAATGAGTTGAGCTTCCTGTGCAATCTTGGAAGCAGAATTGGACAGAGTCTTCTAGCGGTTTTTAGAAACGCGATGGGATGATTTAGATTTTGCTCTCTCAAAAGGAACACTAAATTATCCAGTCCTATTTTTTCAGCTAAAGGTAACTTAAACTCCGATTCTTCCGCTACTGCTGCGAATGGTGCTAATAACAAATTTGGTACTTCGACTCCAACAACTTCTTGATACATATATTTCCTCCGTTGATTACGTTGAAGCTAGGGAGCAAAATAGATGCCAAGACTCAAATGCGTTTAAAATTGAACTGGAATTGGAATGTAGTTGTTTCACTACAGTGACGAGCATAAAAACCACCAAAATGTAAGTAAAGACTGGATGCAGAGGCAGTTTTCTTATCTTCGCTTCTCGATATTTAGGACTTCAATTTCAAAAATCAAAG
>CAIMWN010000123.1 GCA_903845155.1 Oligoflexia bacterium | reverse complement strand
GCTGGCTTGCAGAGCATATGTTGATTTTGGGTGCCGAGTCTCCTGCGGGAGAAAAAACCTATGTGGCCGCCGCATTCCCGAGCGCATGTGGAAAAACAAATTTTGCGATGCTCATCCCTCCTCCCGAATTAGGTGGCTGGAAAATCACTACTGTTGGTGATGATATTGCATGGATTAAACCCGGGAAAGATGGTCGTCTGCATGCGATCAATCCGGAGGCTGGCTACTTTGGAGTCGCCCCAGGCACTTCACTTCGCACTAACAAAAACGCAATTCTTACGATTTCGAAAAATACGATTTTCACCAACGTTGCGCTGACCGAAGACGGTGATGTGTGGTGGGAGGGGCTCAGTGATGCTGCCCCTGAAAAACTGATTGATTGGCAGGGACAGGCATGGACTCCTCAAATCGGAAAAGAAACGGGTAGAAAAGCTGCACATCCCAACGCTCGGTTTACTGCTCCCGCTTCACAATGTCCTTCTGTAGACGAAAATTGGGAAAACCCAGAAGGTGTCCCTATCAGTGCGTTTATTTTTGGTGGGCGTCGTGCAACGACGGTCCCGCTGATTACGGAAACCCGCGATTGGGATTACGGTGTTTATTGGGCAGCAACGATTGGATCTGAAACTACGGCCGCGGCGGTAGGCGCGGTGGGGCAAGTTCGTCGTGATCCGTTTGCGATGCTGCCGTTTTGTGGCTACCACATGGGTGATTATTTTAACCATTGGTTAGAGATGGGCAAATCAGTAAAATATCCTCCTAAAATTTTCGGTGTGAATTGGTTTCGCAAAAATGCCGAAGGAAAATTCATGTGGCCCGGTTATGGCGACAACATGCGTGTACTTGAATGGATCATTGGCCGCGTAAAGGGGACTGCAGAAGGCGTGGAGACCGAAATTGGAATTACTCCGCGATACCGTGATCTCAACTGGACAGGTCTCAATATTTCGGAAGAAACCTATGCGAAAGCCACCAAAGTCGACGCAAAGGAGTGGGTCGCTGAGCTCAAGCTTCAAGATGAGTTTATTGATAAAGTGAAAGATCGATTGCCGAAGAAATTCTTTGAGATGAAGAATGCGATCCAAGCAAAATTTCTGTAAGTTAATGAAATTATTGAGTTATAAATTATAGTATAGCTTTTTACTCAAGTTTATTTCCCCGATGCCGATAAGTCTCTTGTAAGAGGAGGAACAGCAAATGGGTAAAAAACCAGAAACAGCAGCAGTCGTTGGTATTGATTCGTGTAAGTGCGAGGGGTGCAAAAAACATCAGGCGCGATTTACATTTTGTGATGAACACTTTGAATGGTTCAAATTTGGTCTCATCACTAAAGAAGGTAAAAAAGTGATGGATTACGATAAGAAATTCAGTCACTACACGAATTACGTGGCCAAGCAAAAAACTTATAAAGCAGCTTAGATTTAAGCAAAATATTAACCATAGCGTTTGTGGGGTTTGTTTCGAGGTGGGCAAACCCCAAGCCAAGTTTGGATATCTTCACACGGGGTAAAGATATTCATAAAGCGCTGTACCCACCACCTCCTCAGACATGGGCTCGGAACACTTTCGCTAAAAAGCGAAGGAGTTTCGAGCTCTTTTTGTTTTTGAGAAAGACGAAAAAACTAATACCCGGGAACTCCCTGCCAAACCCACCAAGTTTTATCGTCCACTACGGTCTTTACTTTCTGATCAATTGGACGAAACACCACTCCGTGACTGGTCTTTTTTACTTGAATCTTCACTTGCGGAGAAAGTTTCAGGTCTTCACTTTCTGCTTCAAAGCTACTCATGAATTTTAGGAAACCATTTTGCAAGAGGATGGATAAGAATTCCTCAGGTGAGCGGCCAAAGGTAAACTCATATTTAAAATATTTGGGTTCATAGGGAATTTTCAATCGATCACTCACAGCCAGGGGGCAAAGCTTTGCAGAACGGGTGGTTGGAAGTTGTGGCGCACATTCGATCACGCCAATATTTTCCATAATAT